>JBFMCV010000002.1:0-321994 GCA_040754335.1 Thermodesulfobacteriota bacterium
CCCTAAATCCCCCTAAATCCCCCTAAGTCCCCCTAAATCCCCCTTTTTCTAATGGGGAAAATAAATATTAGGCTCAGGGCGAGTGGGTTGAGGATATGAGCTCGAGCGCGCTTCCCGCGTCCATTTCCTTCTCGGTGCTCGCGGCCATGTCCCTCACCTTCACGGTGCCCCTGCTCAGTTCGTCACCGCCTATGATGAACGTGAACCTCGCCCCTGACTTGTCCGCGCGCTTTAACTGGCTCTTAAGGCTCTTGCCGCCGTAATCTGTCTCGGTCGCGACCCCTCTCGCCCTCAGCTCGGACGCAAGCGAGAACGCCTTCTTCCTCGCGTCCTCCCCCATGTGCGCGATGAAGACACTCACTTCCTTCCCGAACCCTTCGGGGTGTGCCGTCTTGTGGAGGAGTATCAGTCTCTCCATCCCAATGGCGAATCCGATTGCGGGCGTATGCGGCCCGCCCAGCTCCTCGACGAGCCCGTCGTAGCGGCCCCCCGCAGCGACAGCGTTCTGGGAGCCCAGCTCCTCGGTCGTTATCTCGAACACGGTCCTCGTGTAGTAGTCGAGCCCGCGTACGATATTCGGATTTATCACGTAAGGGACTCCCACGGCATCGAGGCTTTCCCTTACTTCCGTAAAATGCCTGAGGCAGTCCTCGCAGAGGTTGTCGAGCATCTTGGGGGCTCCCGAGGCTATCTCCCTGCACCCCTTGACCTTGCAGTCGAGTATGCGGAGCGGGTTCGTCTCTAACCTTCTTTGGCAATCCTCGCAGAGGCGGTCTTTTTGCGGGGTGAAATAGGCGACGAGCTTCAGCTTGTACTGCGGCCTGCAGTTATGGTCCCCGAGGGATGATATCTCGAGCTTCAGGTATTTCGTTACGCCTGTCTCGTCGAGGAGCCTCCACACCATAGCTATCAGCTCGGCGTCGGACGCCGCCTCCTCCGGTCCCAGGAGCTCGGCCCCTATCTGGTAGAAGCCCCTGTAGCGTCCCTTCTGGGGCCTTTCGTGCCTGAACATCATGCCCGAGTAGTAGAGCTTCGTTACGGGCGACTTCGCCCACATCGAGTTCTCTATGTACGCCCTCACGACCCCCGCCGTGCCTTCCGGGCGGAGCGTGAGCGAGGAGCCGTCCCTGTCCTTAAAGGTGTACATCTCCTTCTCGACTATGTCGGTCGCGGCGCCTATGCTCCTTGCGAATATCTCGGTGAATTCCAGGACCGGCACCCTTATCTCCGAGAACCCGTAGAGCTCGAAGACGGACTTCGCCCTCTCCTCTATGTGATGCCACCTCTTCACGTCCTCGGGCAGGACGTCGTGGAACCCTCTTATCGATCTCGTTTCCATTATGCTCCTACTGGGGTTGATTATGCGTTTCCCGCGCCCTCTACGGCATAGGGAAATTCGAGGCCCCGGCCGGCCGCCGGTTTATTATATCCAACGCCCGCCGGTATTTCTAATCGGCCGCGCCGCGAGGGGGAGTAAGCGCGCGGATTAGTCAACCTGCGAATATGGCCATATACTAATTGCCGTATTCCCGGTTCATTCAGGGTCGATCATGCCGAACGCTGCCCCCGAGAGAGTATTCTACGTAGGAAGCCCCGAGCTGTTCTCGAGGGGCGCGAGCGCCATACACATCATGAAGATGTGCCAGGCGATGGCGAGGCTCGGCGTGAAAACCACTCTCCTAATACCGACCGACCGCACGCACGGGGAGATGTTCCAGTACTACGGCGTGGAATCGAAATTCAGGATAGTCCCGTTCCCGTACTTCGGCAACTCGTCCGCGAGGAACATAACGCACGGGGTGCTCGCGTCCGTATACGCCGGGAGGAAGAGGAAGGAGTTCGACCTCGCGGTGACGAGGAACATAGTCTTCGCCTCCCTCGCGGCGAACGTAATACGCGCGCCTTTCGTCTATGACGCCCACCACCCGCTCGTCACGGGAGCGCGCGTCCTCTTCAACTCGTTCAAGCGCTCAAATCATCTCGTCCGGTTCACGACGAACTCGCGCGGGCTTGGGGAGATATATCTCAGGGAGGGCCTCCCTCCCGAAAAGCTCGTCGTCGCCCACAACGGCGTCGACCTCGAGGGATACAGGTCGCTCCCCGAAAAGTCCCGGGCGCGGGCAGACCTCGGTCTGCCGGAGGGCCGGAAGATCGTCTGCTATTCGGGCAACATATACGAGGGCAGGGGGATAGAGTATCTGATAGATATAGCCCCCGGCATGAGCGACGCGCTTTTTCTCATTGTCGGCGGGCTCGAGAAAGACGTCGTGCGGTGCCGGACTCTCGCCCGCGAGAAGAACGCCGCGAACATCAAATTCACGAGCTACGTGTCCCACGACATGGTCCCGCTTTATCTCGCGGCCTCCGACCTCCTCGTCATGCCCTATACGTCGCACATGACGATAAGGGGAGGAACGTACGCGCAGGACTTCACCTCCCCCATAAAGCTCTTCGAGTACATGGCTTCGGGGAGGCCGATTGTAGCTACGTCGATCCCTTCCGTCTCCGAGGTTCTGGAAGACGGTGTGAACGCGGTGCTCGTCCCGCCCGACAGCGCGGAAGCGCTCGAAGCGGGCATAAAAAGGGCGCTTGCGGACCCTCCGCTCTCGGCGCGGCTAGCGGAAAGGGCCTCATACGACGTCAGGGGATACACTTGGGAAGAGAGGGCTAAAAAATTGCTTGGCCTCGAATAACTATTCAGGTTATATAATTTTCAGGGTATCTTATCACTTCGATTTTAATCTATTCTCGTCAGAATTGATTTGAGCCGCAGTAGAAGGGAGTGAAGGTGAGGGTGACATACAGGTATTTCTTTATATTTTTTGCCGCGCTCTTCGCAGCTCAGGCGTCCGCTCAGGAGACGGTGGAGGTAAAAGAGCTTTTCGATTACGCCTTCACGGAGAACGCCGCCACGGGCGGGAAGGAAGAGCCCGCGAAGGAGGAAGAATTCGTGTCGGGCCAGGAGGGCGAGGAGCGCCTGGGCGTAAAGGCCTTCATGCGCGATTCCGCGATCATGTACACGGGCCTCTGGGCGTCGAGGTTCTTCTACGTAAGGAACAAGAACAGCAGGATATTCGATACTTCCTTTTCCAAATGGTGGCACAACATAACGCAGTGGCCGGAATGGGACGACGGCGACTCGTTCTTCACGAACTGGGTGACGCACCCCCTCATAGGCGCGGCGGAGTACCTCTTCTACAGGCAGATGGGGCACGGCTACCTCGTTTCGGCCCTGGGCGTGGTGCTCCAGAGCACGCTCTTCGAATACACTATCGAGGGCACTGTCGAGACTCCTTCCCTCCAGGACCTGGTATCGACGCCGCTCGTCGGCGTCCCGATGGGGTTCGCGCTCGAGAAGTCCTCCGACTGGCTCGTATCCACGGACTTCGTGCCGGCGAAGATACTCGGCCACATACTTAACCCCTGGAAGAACTTCATCGCGGACAGGAAGATCGGGATATACAACCCGTTCTCCGAGACCTTCATGTCGGTGACCGGGCCCATAGTGTTCACGCCCAATAAAGACATCGCCATAGACCTCGCGTACCCCTACTTCCTGGAGGAGCCTCTCCCGCTCGGGAGGTTCAGGGCCGACCTCGAGATAGTGAACCTGAAAAATGACGAGGGCGGGCAGTTCATATTCTATTCGATACGGGCGGACGTGCCTTCGAAGAACGGGCTCTGGGGCGTGTACGTGAGGGTAGCGCAGTCGGGCGTGAACGAGGTGGTGATAAACGGCGAGAACGTGAGGGACGGGTTCGAGTTCGCGAACGTGATGGCGGGCGGGAAGTTCCTCCTCTGGAAGTCGCATAACTCGGCCGTGTCGGGCGGGTTCGAGCTCGTGCTGCCGACATCCTACAAGGACAACATAGACAGGCTCTCGACCGTGACGCTCTTCAGGCGGAATTTCCCCATAAACTTGCAGAAGGCGTGGACAATGACCCCATACGTGACGGCCGCCGCGTGGAGTGGGATATTCAACGTGCAGGCGACTGCATCGACGGACGTCGTCGTCAACGCCGGCGAGCTCGAAGGGAACTCGGCCGAGTGGAGGCTCAATTACGGGGCCTCCGCGGGGGCTAACTTCCCCGTGATCGCGTCCCCGGTGCTATATGCTGAGTTCGGAGCGTACACTTGCCTGACCGCGGACACGTTTGCGAAGAACGACATGTTCATGACGGGCGGCGTGAGGTTCGGGCGCAAGTTCAGCCCCGGCTTCGCCATGCAGTTCCCCGTTTACGGAGCGGACAAGGACATAGACAGGTACAGCTACATGTTCGACTTCCAGGTACGGTTCTAGCCTTCTTTTCTTAAACTGTCATTGCGAGGAGCGAAGCGACGCGGCAATCTCGTGAATAAAGCAAGATCGCCCCACGACCACTTCGTGGTCTCGCGATGACATGCTAAAGGAATCGCGGCTGGAAGCCGCTCCTACGAAATATGGTCTTCAGTTCTGTAGGAGCGCCATTCCCGTATCAAGTACGGGACAGGCCTGGCGCGAACCGGAACAAAAAAGGGAGCCGAAGCTCCCTTTTGGTATTTAGTTTTTAATGCCGCTAAACCTTACGCTGCCGCTTTCCTCTTTCGTATAGCGATCAATAACCCGGCAATCCCTAATACCCCCGCCATGGCGATCATCCCCCATTCGGACAGGGTAGGAATCGCATCGAACTGCACCACGAGAGGCGCGCATTCGGCGTCGAGCGCTCTGTTTACGACTTCGTACCAGTTTAATATTTCATTGGGGTCGTTCGGGGGCGTGCAGCAGTAATCCCAGCCTATTGCGGTTACCGTACCCGTGCCGAACGGGGACGTGAACACTCCCACGCCTTTGGTTCCGCTGTATATCACCGTGCCCGGCGTGTTGCTGAATGCAGACGTCAGGTCGGCGGCAACCAGTGTAGCAGGACCTCCGGCGAACACTGTGCCCGATGCTCCGGGTTGAATCGCAAATGTGTCTACTACATCCTGTACGGTTATTACGCCTACGCCGTATCCGAACGTGTTATTGAGAAATTCACCCTCTCCGCCTGCATGGCTGCCTGTCAATATCAGGCATCCGCCGGCGCTTACGAATTGATTAAACAAGCTGTATGAAGTGGGGGAGAGTGCATTGATAGACTCCGATATAACGACCGCCTCGAATACGCCGAACTTGCCCCTGAACGCGGCCTGCACGTTTTCATCCGTAAGCTCGACCGAGGTTAATTGATTTTTTCCTCTGGCCGCCAGATACTGGACCGTGCTCGGAAACGGATTGAATTCATAATTCGGCGCGCCCCAGAAATTAAAGTCATGGCTGGTACCGAATTTAACGAAATCGAGCGCGTAAGAAGAGCCGGATATGCCGATTATAGCAACAAACAGTAGAATATTTATTATAGATTTTGACATATGTTAATCTCCTTCCTCGTTTAATTGCAACAATAATACTATAATTCCGGTAAATTAGTCAATTAAGGTCGAAAAAAACCGCTGAAGCCGTTTCCGCCACTCCGCCAACTCCGCCATCTATATACCCCCGCGGAAGCGGCGGAGTGGCGGAGAGTCCAATTACGGGAAGGTCTCAACCCTTCTTGTCATTTCGACAACGGGAGAAATCTGTTGTTTTCATTTGTTTCAAATAATAGATTTCTCACATTCGTTCGAAATGACAACAAGGGGAGGTTCGGGGGCGAGAATAACGAGAGAGGTCATTCGATCCCTTCGTCCTGCATGCCCTGGACTTGATTCAGTATTAAGGACAGGCGGTCTCGGGATGACGGGAAAAGAATAGCAATCCAACCTGACCGCTTCCGAATAATGCGGCAGATGCGATATCTCTATACCTCCGCAACCCCCATAACCATCCCTGCCGCAAATACAACTTTGATTTTGCGTCAATAATTGTTAAAATGTGCTTGGTGTCGGGGGCTTTCCGGTCCGTATGCCGCGCGGGCCAAGCCGGTCCTGATTCCGCATCTTAATGGAGGATGAGGTTGAAGGCGAAAATCGTCTGTGCCGTAATACTCTTGCTCTTCCAGCTCGCGCCGGCCCGGGCCGAAGAGCCCGTCACGCCGCACGAGCCTGACGACGCTGTTCTCCCCGCGGAGGGGACTCATGCCGACGCTCCCGCTCTTAAAATCAACGATACGAACGAGCCCGCTCCTGCCCCCGACCTCAGGCCTCCGGGCTTCAAGACCTACATGGAAGACACCGCGATATGGTACGGAGCGCAGTGGGCCGCGAGGCTCTGGTGGGTGAGAGACAAGAACGTAAAGATATTCGACGGGGGGTTCCACACGTTCTGGAGCAACCTGACGAGCGATCCGATCTGGGACGACGAGGACGATTTTGTCGTCAACTGGGTGCTGCACCCGTTCTTCGGCATGTTGTCATACCAGTTCTACAGGGCGAGGGGGCACAGCGTGTGGGCGTCCGCTTTAGGCTCCGTCATACAGAGCACGCTATTCGAATACGCGATCGAGGGGTGGGCCGTCAGGCCCTCGGGTCTCGATCTCATCGTCACCCCGGCGCTCGGCGTCCCGCTCGGATGGACGATGGAGCAGCTTTCCGAATGGCTGATACAGCAGGACTCGAAGGCGGCCCATGTCGCCGCCTACTTCGCCAACCCGACGAGGGTCTTCGTCAAGGACACGCAGTTCGGCCTCATCAACCCCGTAACGGGCGCGTTCCAGTACAGGGGACAGTTCACGATATCGACGACCAAGGGCAAGGCGCTAGAGCTCGGATACCCGAAATTCTTCGAGCCCCCGCTCCCTCTCGGCAGGGTGGGGCTGGACATCGAGCTTATCACGCTCGAGAAGGCGCTCGGCGGGGAGTTCATTCTATATCCGATGAGGTTCGAGTTCCCCTCCGAGAGCAATTACTGGGGCGTCTACATGGACATACCGTACGGCGGTACGAACAACGTGACCGACGGGGATACGGATATAAGGGACGGGTACGAATTCGGGAACCTCATGGTCGGGGTGAAATCGCTCCTGGCGAAATCGAAGGACTTCGCCCTGGGCGCGGGGCTCGAAGTGTATTTCCCGACCTCGTTCACAGACGACCAGGACAGGCTCGCGCAGATTATAAAATATAGAAGGGACTTCCAGATGTACCTCTACAAGGCGACGACCGTTTCGCCGTACGTCACGGCGGGGACATGGAAAGGGGTGTTCAGCGTGCAAGGCGCGCTCGGCTCGGACTTCATTTTCAACGCCGAGGAATTCGCGGGGCAGGACTTCGAGTTCAGGGTCAACTACCACGCGGCCGCGGGCCTGAACGTCCCCATGACGGGGTCGCCGATCCTGTACTGCGAGTTCGACGGGTACTCGATCACTACGTACGACGGCGCGGGCGGCGGCACCGACCTCTTCATCTCCCCCGGCATAAGGTTCGGGCGCAAGATAAGCCCCGGCTTCACCGTGCAGATACCCGTATACGGGCCTACGGACGACATAGCCAACGCCGACTACGTCTTCGACTTCCAGCTCCGGTTCTGAGGGGGGTGTTTTGCTTTTACCTGCGATCTAACCCGCATTGTCATTTCGACCAACGGGAGAAATCTATTGTTAGTCTTCTATTCTTTAAAATAAATTCAACTAATAGATTTCTCACATTCGTTCGAAATGACAATATGAGTAGGTCCCGTCTAAAAAAACGCGTTATCCGGTCGTCTCATCGAACCCCTGTTCCGGACATCGGTACGCTCACATCACCTCAATCGTCCCCACCATCCCTTTTTTCCTGTGCGAGCCGAACATGCCTTTCTTGCCGCAGTAGAACTCGAACTTTCCGGTCTTCTCCGGCGTGAACGTCACCGTTACGTCCTCGCCCGAAGGGACGTCGACGTCCACGTCGAGCCCTGACGCGGGGTCGTCTATGGTGAAGTTATGCGGGACGATCGAAGTGACGCTCCTCAACATCAATTCGACGGGCTTACCCGCCTTCACCGTTATATGATCGGGCGTGAAAGAATAGCTGTCCACGACTATCTCGACCTTCTGGACGTCGGCAGGAGGCGCTGGCGCGCCTTCCTCAGCATTCGCGGGGTTAAGGCATAATGCGGCATAAGCGGAAAAGAGGATCAATAATGCGGGAAGGTATGAGGTTATGAACTTCATCGAGGGCCTCCTTATGTGCGCGATAGTTTAAGTATACCCCGCACGCTGCCCTGACGAGGTCGTGCTCACTCCGACTGGAGAGAGACGTAATTATTCACGCTCTCGTCGTAGGCGGCTTTTTCGCTCTGGCACCTGGTCTGGTCGCCCGAGCTCGACTCCAGGCACTTGTCGAGGGCGCTCCTCGATCTCTCGACCGCCTGCCTTGCGTCATTCAGCGACTGCTTCTTCTTCGATTCGTTCATAGGGTTGTCGATAGCGATGTCCTTCCCCTGCTTGAGCGTGCTGCAGCAGACGGCTGGGAGGATCATCATAAAGGTCAGCGTTATCAGAAGAAGGCGGCGGATCACTTTATTACCCCCGGAGATATTTGTCCGGCCGCAATGCCGGCCGACCGCATCATTATAATCGATATTTGAGAATACGGAAAATCGGCTTGGGAGAGTAATAAATCCCCGGCTGACGCCCAGGGGCGCACGGATATTAAATATTCCGGAACGGTGAAGCTTTCACCGTCCCGGAATCCCATCATCGCCCTGTTAGGAGTTCGGATGTCGGTTGAATAGGGAGCGTATCAGGCGTTGAAGAGGTTGAAATATTCGCCGAAAAGCGAAAAAGCCCTTTCGATGTTTTCCTGAGCCATCGCGCGGGCGTCCTTCGTGAACTTCTCGGTCATGCTCTTCGCCGTCTGTATCTGCTCCTTACGGTATGTAAGATAGCGGTCGAGCTGTTCGGATACCTTCTTAGCGCTCCCGTCGTAGGGGAGGTCCTTAACGAACGGCAGGTCCTTCGGGAAATCCTTGTAGAACCCGCTCAGGTTCGTCACGAACTCCTTTTCGAGGCCGAAAATATGGTCGGCCTGGGCGCCTAACGCCTTAATGTTCTGCTCTACGAGCGAGAACGTGAAATCGAGGCCGTTAAGATAGTTCTCTTTTACGAGACCTGAAAACTCCTTAACGGGCTCCGTTAACTCCTTAACCTTCGATGCTGCTTTCTTTGTAGTTTCGGACATGGCGAAACCTCCTGATATTTTTTCTAAAGAACAATATAAACTGGATCGGGGATGTGTCAAGGGCATTTATTCGCAAATGCACAAAATAATATTTGTTGTAGGACAGGCGGTTATATGTGTTAATAAAATATTAACAGTCGCATGTGCTAATAGAAAATAGGCCCCTTATATAGCTATGATTGAATTATTACAGCGGGTTAAGTCAGCTATTCGTGACGGGGTTCACGAACTTGAGGGTGAATCCGCCGGACGCGGAGATAATTTTAAGGTTAGAATGTTCTCGGCGGTTATTATTCTGTCCGCGTCTGGATAGTAAAGGATGAAATACGCATCGTTTAAATCGGTTCCCGATCTCCTCTCATTCGCGAGGCTCCTCCTCGTGCCCGTCATCTGGGCGCTCGCCGCGCTAGGCCTGCCGGTCTGGACTGGCGTCGTACTCCTGGCTGCCGGTCTCACCGACGTGCTCGACGGGATAATCGCGCGGAGGTGGGGCGTCGTTACGGCATACGGGAGCAGGCTCGACTCGATCGCCGACACGCTCATGGAGATATCGGCCGCCGGGGCGGTCATTCTGCTGAGGCCCGACATTGTCGCGTCGCACTGGCTCATACTCTCAGTGTGGGTCGCGGTGGAGGCGTCTTCAATCCTCCTGGGCTGGATAAAGTTCAGGAGGATAGGGGACCTCCACCTCTACCTGTCGAAGGCGGCAGGCATAGTTGCATACGGGTTCGTCATATACACTCTCGTCATTGCTTACAACGAGGCGTTTTTTTACGCTGCTGTCCCGACCCTCATCCTGGCGTCGCTCGAATGCCTGCTGCTCCAGCTCTTCGCCCGGAGCGTGGACGAGCACATGAGGTCGATATACCACGCATACCGCGCGGGGAGGCTCTTTTGACGCATTCCGACTTCTTCCGCCACTACGCCATGTTCCGCAGCCCTATACCCCCGCGAAGGTGGCGGAGTGGCGGAAACCTTATTCCGAATGCTCACCTCTCTTTGTCATTTCGAACGTATGTGAGAAATCTATTTTGTAAAGTAAATGAAAACAACAGATTTCTCCCGTTGGTCGATATGACATTGTAGGTTAAGCATAGGAGATTCCAACGAATCATATATGAGCGCAGATTCTGTGCCTCAGCATGCACGAGTCGGGCTGCGTTACCGGTTGAGCTGAAGAGGTACATGAGAATCGGATATGCGCCGCACGTTGTGTGCTAGAACTGCGTCTTGAAATATAGGAACGGCGGAAGCACGACGCTTATGGTTTTCCTGTCAGCGCTCGAAATGACGAGCGGGAGGTCTTCTGCCCTGAGCGAGGGGGAATCGTAAGAGAGGCCGGGATTCTTTTCGAGCCTGAGCCCGCGTTCGAGCGACAAAGCGGTCTCGGCAGGCAAGGTGCGGGTCTCGGCCCTGGCCAGGAGCACTTCACTCTTTCCAGTGTCGTCTTGAGCGGCGGAGAAGGACGCCGCCGCGAGCATTATCATTATTGTAGCAATTAACGTTCTCAATCTTCATCTCCTTACTTCTATTTCGTTAGACACATTAACTAGACGATTGGATGCAGAAAAATTGGACAGGATGGAGGAAAAATTGGGGACATGCATCCTCATGCGGGAATATTTTGTTGATTGGGCGGCAATTAGGACTTGAAGGCGGTCACCCGTGCATCAGCGAATATGCAACCCGTTCGATCCTTCGACCCTTCGACTTCGCTCAGGACAGGCTCGCAGATTAGTATTATTAGGGCTCCATTGTTTGGCGAAAGCTGAGGAGTAACAGAATAATCATATATGAGCGCAGATTCTGCGCCTCAGGACGAACGGGTTGGGGAACGTTGACGGCTAGAGCAGAGTGGTTGGATGGAATCGTAAATAAATACTACGTGCGTTAATACCTGGACAGAGTGCCGCCGTCGACGACTATCACTTCGCCCGTGATGTAGTCTGACGCGCGTGAAGCGAGGAGCACCGTCACGCCTTTCAAGTCGTCCTCCCCGCCGAACCTGCCCGCGGGTATGGACGCGAGGAGCTCGTCCCCCTTATTCATGAATTCGGGGCTCAGCACTGGCTCCGTCATGTTAGTCGGGAACCATCCGGGAGCGATCGCGTTCACGCAGATATTGTGCTTTATCCACCTCACCGCGAGGTCCTTCGTCAGCGTCACCACCGCGCCCTTCGACGCGACGTATGCAGGGGCGCTCACGAGGCTCGTCGTCTGGTAGCCCATGACTGAGGAGATGTTTATTATCTTGCCGCCGCCCGACTTTATCATCACCTTAGCCGCCTCCCTCGAGCAGAGGAACGTGCCCGTGAGGTTTATGCCGATGATCTTCTCCCAGTCCTCGAGTTTCGTATCTTCGGGGAGGCCGCCCATGGCTATCCCGGCGTTATTGACGAGTATGTCGAGCTTCTCGAATTCAGCGACGGTATCTGAGACCATCTTTATTACGTCAGCCTCGGAGGAGACGTCGCACTTGAGCGGGAGCGTTTTCACCCCGGCGATCCCTGCAATCTCGCGCGCAGTGTTCTCGCACCCCTCGAGGTTCCTCGCGCACACGACGACGTCGGCCCCCGCTTCGGCGAGCGCGAGCACCATCTGCTTCCCTATCCCCGTGTACCCTCCCGTGACCACCGCAGTCCTGCCTGTGAGATCGAATAGCTCTTTTACGTTCATGATTTGCCTCCTGTGGTTCCCCTCATGCAATGTCCTTCGACAAGCTCAGGACGAACGGGTTTAGAATTCAAATCCTCCCTAACCCTCCTTTTTCTAAGGAGGGAATTAAAAGGATTTTCCCCCTTTGGAAAAGGGGGAGTAAGGGGGATTTTCCATATGCTTCTCATAAAGCCTAAATCTACTTCTTCGTCCCGGGCTCGGTCATGGACCACGGGTCGAGGAGCTGCTTCAGCTTCTCCGCCGGAAGCACCTTCTTCTCGAGCGCGACCTGCCTCACCGTTTTTCCCGTCTCGTAGGCCTCCTTCGCTATCTTGGCCGCGCTGTCGTATCCGATCACGGGGGCGAGGCTCGTGCACATGGCGAGGCTCTTCTCTATCATCTCCTCGCAGCGCTTCTTATCGGCTTTAATGCCCTTCACGCACTTGTCCGTGAACACCTGCGACACCTTGCCGAGGAGCTCTATCGACTGGAGCAGGTTATGACCCTTCACAGGCATCATGACGTTAAGCTCGAAGTTCCCGAACGTCCCTCCTATCGTTATAGTGAGGTCGTTCCCGATGACCTGCGCCGCTACCTGGCACACGGCTTCGGGGATGACGGGGTTCACTTTCCCCGGCATGATCGACGAGCCCGGCTGTACGGGCGGTATCATTATCTCGCCTATGCCGCAGCGTGGGCCGCTCCCGAGCCACCTTATGTCGTTCGCTATCTTCATCAGGCTCACGGCGAGGGTCTTGAGAGACCCGCTCGCCTCGACTACGGCGTCCTTCGAGCCCTGCGCCTCGAAATGGTTCTCCGCCTCGACGAGCCTGGTGCCCGTCATCTTGCTGAGCCTCCTGGCGACTAGCCCCGCGAACTTCGGGTGCGTGTTTATGCCCGTGCCCACGGCCGTGCCGCCTATGGCGAGCTCCGAGAGCTCCTCCCTCGCGTGCTCCACTCTCCTTATCCCGTGCTTTATCATGCTCGCGTATCCGCTGAATTCCTGGCCCAGCCTGATAGGCGTCGCGTCCTGGAGGTGCGTGCGCCCGATCTTTACTATCTTGTCGAACTCGCGCGCCTTCGCGGAGAGCGCCTTCTCAAGGTTCTTCAGGGCCGGCAACAGCACGTCGTTTATCGCGAGTATCGCTGAGACGTGGATCGCGGTCGGGTAGACGTCGTTGCTCGACTGCCCCATGTTCACGTGGTCGTTCGGGTGTATGCCGGACTTGTCCCCTTTCTTTACGCCTATTATTTCGTTAGCGCGGTTGGCTATGACCTCGTTCGTGTTCATGTTGGTCGACGTGCCCGAGCCCGTCTGGAAGACGTCGAGTACGAAATGGTCGTCGAGCTTACCGTCGATGACCTCCTTCGCCGCCCTTACTATAGCGGTCCCGGTCTTCTTGCTGAGGAGCCCGAGCTGCATGTTGGACTCGGCCGCCGCGAGCTTAATTATCCCCATCGCCTTTACGAGAAGACTGTGCTTGCGTATTCCGCTTATCGGGAAATTCTCTATCGCCCTCGCGGTCTGGGCGCCGTAATATGCGTTCGACGGGACTTCCATCTCCCCCATCGAATCGTATTCTATTCTCGTAGATTTACTGGCCATAAAACTCCTCCTTGGGTTCTTTGTTCAGGGAGATTAATTATGCCATAACAGGGATATTTTTCTAATTTGGGAGGGGGTGTCGATAAATCTTTGTAGGAGCGGCATCTTGCCGCGATTGATTTGGATAGAAAGACTAGATTCCCGATAAAAGCATTCGGGAATGACAGGAATAAAAAACAACGAGATTGCCGCGGTCGCACACTTCGCTCCCTCGCAAAGACAGCTTAAGGAAGGCAAAGGGAATTTGCATACGAGCGCAGGTTCTGCGCCTCACACATTAAAGAACAGCCTTATCTTCACGTCGTCGTGCTTAGCCGAAGTCTCTATCCTGTCGGGATAGACGCCCGTGAGGAAGTCCTTTATCCCGTGCACGAACGCCTCTTCCTCGACGTAATGCCTGTGCTTCGCTCCTACTGCGGGGAGGGATATGAGCGTACCCTTGTATTCGATTATTACCTCCAGGTTCACCTCGTCATATCCCGCCTCAAGTTTTATTGGCCCCTGCGTAAGCTTCGCCTCCGTCAGATGGTGGATTATCTGCTCGGTAGACGAGACCGCGTGGTCTATTATCTCGTCGTCCAGCCTCCATTCCTTCTCGTGCGATTTCAGGTGCTCGCGGAGGTGCTCGCAGGACGGGAGCGCCTTGTCATAGAGGAATACGTCCTTCTTCTTTATGCCGAGACGGAATATGAGGACGAGCACGACTGACGAGATGAGCGCGAGAGAGAGTGTCGTATCCGTCATGAGCCTGAGCCATTCGGGAAAGCTGTCGAAATAGTCCTCGAAGACCTTCCTCCCTATTCCCAGCAGGAGCGACACGCCTACGACGTACGTCATCCTCGAGTCGAGGTTCCTCGTCGTCATTATCTCGATCCCTCCCGAGATCATGAACGCCCCGCTTACGACGAGCGACGCCCCGACCACGGAGAGCGGGAGCATGAGGAAGAGCGCGGATATCTTGGGCAAGAACGCGAGCACTATGAGGAATATGCCGGCGGGGAAGGCCATGTATCGGCTCGTCGAGCCCGCAGCCTGCGAGAGGCCTACTATGCCCGGCGTCGCGTTCATGCCGGGCGCGCCCATGAAGCCGCCCAGCATGCACCCGATGCCGTCGGCCAGCATGCCCTTTTTTATCGGGCCGAAGTCGGGACGCCTCCAGCCGGAGTCGTTTATCTTCTCAGCCGTCGTGACGACGCCTATCGTCCTAAGCGACGCGGCTATACCGGCCGTGAGGAACGCGGGGATGAGAGACGCGTCGAAGCTGTAGGATATGTAGCTTGGGTCGGGAAGGTCGAATACCGCTGCGTTCCTGAAAAGCTCGATCGAGCTTGCGGGCACGATGCCCAGGAAAAGGGCGGCGACGAACCCGATAGCTATCCCGAAGAGCGAGCACAGGAGCCTGAGAATCCCCTTGAACCAGACGCTGAACCCCATGATTATCGCGATCGCTATGACGCCCACAAGCAGGTTCTCCGAGTATTGAGGCTTTCCGAACCCTTTCACGTCGAGCAGGTTGCCGAGAGCCACGAGGCCGAGCTCGATGCCGATGACGAGGACTATGAACCCCGACACGGCGGGCGGGAATATCGGTTTCAGTCGTCGGAGGAATAGCGCCATCAGCACCTCTACAGCCCCCGCGAATATAGTCATGGCGAATACGGCCGGGAGCCCGCCCGCCTTGACGGCGAGCACGGAGGGGGCGAGGTATACGGCCGAATAGACCGGGGACGCGAAATAACCCGACCCTATAGGACCCTTCCAGAGGGACTGGAGAATGGTCGCAATGCCGATTGCTATCATCCCCATGCTAATGGCGCTTGCCGTCACTTTCTCCGGCACGTCGCCGTAGCTCGCTATGAGCACTATATAGACGAGCGTGACTGCGATGTAGACCGTGAACTGGAAGCCGAGGGGGATAAGCCTGCGGATGGGGGGCATGTCGGTTACGCCGTATATCAGGTCGCTCGGTTTCGTGGCCACGGGCGGTTCCTCTCTGTGAAAGCCGGGATAAACGAATCTACTTTATGGAGAGGGGTAATTCAACAGGCGGGCATTACTTCAATTGGATCTTTTCACTGTCCTTAAATAAATTTTAACGACTCCCCATGCTCTACTCCTTCTGACTCGTAGGAGCGCCATCTTGGCGCGATCATAGTTGGGAATCGCGGCTGGAAGCCGCTCCTACAGTTATAGGTAGAGGGCGGTATAAGCGGTACGCGTAATCCGGTAATGCTTAGCCCTTAAAACTTTCCCCCTTTTCCATCGTATAATATCCGTATCTTGCATGTGAGCTGAGACGGGCAGCCTGTGTTCGGAATAAACTCGAAAAGCGGCATATCGGACGAAGAGGCTATGCGGAAATTTCAGAAGGGCGACGACGGGAGCTTCGACCTCCTCCTCGGCCGGCACGGGGCCGGTGTGCTCAGGTTCATTGTCAGGATGACGGGCGCGGAGAAGCCCCAGGCCGAGGACCTGCTCCAGGAAATCTTCATGAAGGTGATAGAGCGGAGGAAGAATTACGACCCCGGCCAGAAGTTCTCGACGTGGCTATACAGCATAGCGCGGAACCACTGCATAGATTTTCTCAGGACCGAGAGCTACAGGAGGCACAGTTCGCTCGACGCCCCGCTGTCCATGGAGGAAGAGGGGGGCGCCGTCGTCATCGACCTCGTAAGGAGCGGCGACAGGGACCAGGAGGAGAGGGCGTTCGACCTCGAGGTGAAGGAGCTTATAGACATAGGCGTCAGGGGTTTGAAAGAGGAGTTCAGGGAAGTATTCTTGCTTAGAGAGGTGGAGGGGCTTTCGTTCGAGGAGATAGCCGTGGTTACGGAATCACCGCTCGGAACGGTAAAGAGCCGCCTCCGCTACGCGTACAAGGGACTCCGCCAGATATTCACGGAGTCGGGGTATTTCGAGGAAAAACAGAAAGCGAAAGGGGTGTGACCGGAAAAGATGAATTGCGAGAGATGCAGCGAGATATTGGTCGAGTACATACACGGCGGGCTCAGCCCCGAGGAGAGGGCAATGGTCGCGGAGCACCTGAGCGAATGTAAGGAGTGCGCGCGCGAGCTCGAGGAGTATGTGGAGATAAGGAGGGTGGTGACGGAAGAATCCCCGCTGCCCGAACCCTCGCGGGAGGTCATGGCGAGGCTCTCCAAAGCCGCGAGGGATCGAGTCTCCCGCGAAAAGCGCCCTTTCTATAAGAGGTTGCCGTACTCTCCTTTCCTCATACCAGCGCTCTCCACCGCTATCGCGCTCATGGTCTGGTTCTACTACGGCAACTTGGGCAGGGACGTCATGGACACCGCTTCCTACGACGTGATGGCGAGGAAGATGAAGGAGCCCGGGAGCCGCATGGAAACAGTCGGGCAGGCGGCCCCTGATTCGAGGAGAGAATATCCGGCCGAGGCCGAATCTTCGCCCGCGCTCGGAGATATCGGGGAGTCAGGCGAAGGTATGCCTGCGGCTCCGGCGCCGCTTCCGCAGGAGGAAACGCGCGCCCTTTCGGACGATCTGCCGGACGCGGGTGACGGCGCCGAAGAGGTTTCACGAAATAAGGAGAGCGCACTTTTGGACGAAGCGTCCAAAAAATCGGAACCCGCGCGTCCGGCCGCGGAAGCGGAATCACTGACAGCCGACGCTGCGAAAGTCGATTACAGCGAACTCCTCCGGCTCGCGCAAAGGCAGCAGACGGAGGGGGACTGCGATGCTTCGATAAAGACGAACGAGATATTGCTCCAATCCTATCCGGAGCCGCCCGCAAACGTGCAGGCGCAGTCCTACCGCTCGCTCGCCGAGTGCTACGAGATGCAGGGGAAGCTCGACCTCGCCGTGATGAACTACACCCAGCTCGGCCGCGTCTCGCCCGGGGAGAGCGGCTTCGCCAACAGCAGGATCATGAGGATCAGGGACAGGTCGATGCAGAAGATCGGCAGCACGAGCCCCGCCCCCTCGCCTGTGAATTAGTTCTCACTCATTCCTGAGATTGTGGCTCTTTGCGATGTCTCTATTTACCTACCAAGGTAAAAGAAAGGAACAATCTATTTTCTTCTTTTCCTTGATGAAAAGAAGCAAAAATCATCCGACTGTACATAATTTGCTAAAAATATCATATTAAGGCGAAAATGTTTTAATTCCGCCCCATCCCTAAAACATTTTTAGGCGCCTTAATACTCTATTTTCTTAACGCAAATTCTGTAATGTCGGAAGAATAAAAATACGTGCTTCGACAGGCTTCCGGCTTCGTTAAAACTACGCCGGACATGCAGGACGAACGGGCGGGGAGTCGCTGCGGACGTATTGGATGCTGGCGGAAGCAGAAGTATTGGATGGAATCATAAAACACACATTGTGTGTGTGAAACTTTCCCCCACGCCGTTCGTAATAATCCCTAAATCCGCAGTAAGGAGATCGATCATGGGACTTAAGAAGCGAGTGGGGCATATCGTGAAGTCGCAGCTTAGCGACTGGGTGTCGAGGGCGGAGGACCCGGAGAAAATGCTTAACCAGGCCGTAGAGGAGATGGAGGATGGGCTCGAGAAGGCGAGGGTGAAGATAGGAGCGCTCAGGTTCAGGATAGACGAGCAGGAGAAGCTCTCGAAAAGGATCGGGGAGCAGGTGAAGTACTGGCAGGAGAGGGCCGAGGACTACGTGAGGCGGGACATGGAGGAGAACGCCGTCGAGGCCGTGAGGAAGAAGAGGACGCTCGAGGAGAAGGCGAGGAGGCTCGCCGTTGCTCAGGCCGGGGACAGGGGGAAGCTGAAAGACTATGAAAGCCGTTACGCCGAGCTCGATCAGAGAGTCCAGGTTGCCAAGACGAAGAGGACGCTACTCCTTAAAGAGATCGGCGTCATGAAAGGTTCGCCCGCGTCGAAAGAGGACATAACGGGATGCGCCGGTGCTTACGCGGAAGAGCCGTTCGATGTCTTCAGGAAGGTCGAGGAGAGGGTCACGGAAGAGGCCGGGCTCTTTGCCGCTGACCGCGAGAAAGAGAGGGAGGAGCGCGAGCACGAAACCCGGCTCATACATGAAGAAGTCGAAAACCTGAGAAGGAATTTAAACAAGGGAGGCGGTAGGAAATGAAGAACTTGAGCAGCATGGCAATCATCGGAATTTTTCTGCTTATATTCTCGGCGCTCGCGGGAGGGAAATATATATCCGCCTTCCCGACAATACCAAAGCCGAAGGAGAGAGATGTGAACATCGATACGGATCCGGTCACGGACACGGTGACCTGGGACATAAAGCTGAGTCACCCTTACGTCGAGAAGGGGTCGCTCAGGGATATGTTCCTCAATCTGAGGATAAAGGGAAAGGAGGCTGAATTGAAGGAGAGGACTCCGGTAAACCTCGTCCTAGTGATAGACAGGAGCGGCTCTATGGGCGACAGGGGGAAGATAGAGTACGCGAGAGAGGCGGCGAAGCAGATAATCGCCGGGCTTAATAAGGAAGACAGGCTCGCCGTGGTCGCGTATTCGACGGACGTCGAGCTTTTATTCCCGATTCAGCCCCTCACGGACAAGGACAGGGCGGCGTCCGTCGTGAGCGCCCTCTACCCGACGGACTCGACCAACCTCTCGGGCGGACTCGTAAAGGGGATAGAGCAGCTCGATTCGGTCAAGAGGGACGGGTACGTGAACCGCGTCATACTGCTTTCGGACGGCCTGGCTAACGAGGGTGTTACCGACGTCGGCGAGCTCGGCAGGATCGCGAGCCGCGCTTCGGAGAAGGGCATACACGTAACGACTATGGGGCTGGGCGTAGATTACGACGAGAACCTCATGATGAGCATCGCCGAGCACGGTGCGGGCAATTACTACTTCATAGAGTCCCCGACGCAGCTTAGCGGAATTTTCCGGAAGGAGTTCGGGCAGATCGCCGCCACTGTCGCAAAGGACCCCGTGATAAGGATCGGGTTCGCGCCGGGCGTAACGCTCGAAGAGGTCTACGGATACATGTGGACCAGAACCCCGGACGGAGTTGCCGAGATAAAGCTCGGCGATTTTTTCGGGGGTCAGGAGAGGGACATACTCGTGAAACTGAAAGTGCCGGCGGGGAAAGAAGGACAGAACGACCTCGGGAAGGCCGCGCTCGAATTCAAGGACCTGCTTAATAACGAGAGTCCATCGGGTCTCGTGACGCCGCTTTCCTACGAAGTGACGGATGACGCTGACAAGGTCGCCCGGAACGAGAACAAGGACGTATCGGCGAGGTGGATATCCGTCGACGCCTCGGGCGTCTATTATCAGGCGACGACGGCGTACGAAAGCGGAGACAGGCAGGGCGCGCTGTCTAAATTGAAGAGTGCGTATGACAGCATCGCTAATCTCAACATGAGCCCCTACAAGAGCGCGAGGACGGTGGAGCAGGAGGCTGAGCTGAGGGACGCGATCGATAGCATCTCCGGCCCTGCCGCGCCCGCGCCGATGTCGGACGAGGGAAAGAAAATCATCAAGCAGCAGAAGGCTAACGCGAGAGAGGCTCAGAAGTAAAATTGTCCCCACATTGTCATTGCGAGGGAGCGTATTTTGCGACCGCGGCAATCTCATGAATAAAGCGAGATGCTGAAACAAGTTCAGCATGACAAAAAAGTGAGATTACCGCGCTTCACTCACTTTCGTTCGCTTCCTCGCAATGACAGTTTTTTTTGTGATTGGTCAAGAGACGAACAAGGAGACTCAAATGAAAGCCGAGATAAAATCATTCATAGTTCCGGTGCTCCTCTCGGGCGTGTGGGGCGTAATAGCGTTCCTCGGCGGGTATGCGGTCTTCAATATGTTTTCACCGGGGCGCGCGTTCTTCTACCCGATACTGCTTGCGGGGGTCGTATTCGCTTCGACCTTCTCGAAATTCGAGAACGGGAGCGTGGTGTCGGGATCGAGGGCCGCGGTCACGGGTTTCGCGTCGGGGTTCATATACCTCCTCGTATCGCCGTTATTTCCTCTCCTGGCATCCATACTCGCGGGGGCGTGCCTGGGCGGGGGACTATCTGCGGGAAGTCGCAGGTTCGGAGGGTTCCTCGATGGAGTTATCTCTACGCTTAAAGGTATGATTATTCTCCCGCTCGTCATAGTCTCGGGCGAGTTCCTGAGCGTGCTCGCACTTATCTACACGAATTCGGTTCTCCTCTGCTGCTTCATCTGGGGGGCGTGGCTGGGTCTCGGCGTCTGCCTCATCCGCTTCCCTGTTTTCGGGAAGGGGGGCAAACGGGATGAGCTTCGAATGATCCCCGGGCTCGAAGAGTTCAGGGAGGAATCCAGGGAAATCGAGAGGGATTTGAGGGAGTTTAACGAGGGGATCGGTTGAGCGCCTTACCGGACTTATGATTACCCTACTAGGCTCACTTTTAATCCTGGCAACTACTCAATGTCCCCCGTCGGTTTTAAGGCGAAATTAATGTGTTACTCAAGGTATTCCATAAATCCTCGATTTGCTGTAAAATAAGTGAAACGGAGGATGACTGGAATGAGGCACTTCACACTTACGGCGTTTCTGATCCTGGCGATAGCTGTCGCCTACGGAGTTTTAGAATCGCATTATTCTCACGCGGCCGACACCGGCCCGCAGCCGGACGCAGTCAATCCGAACCAGGTCGAGACCGCGGATGAGGCTCTTGACGTTGAGATAGAGGAAATAGAGCCCGAGCCCCAGCGCCTCTACTGCGCCGAGCAGTGGACGATGCTCTACAAGGGGCAGAAGGCGGACATCAAGGTCACGACCCGCGGGCAGTATAACGAGATCGCGGTGTTCAGCTGCCCCGACTGCAGCCTCGACGAGCACTACGTGAAACCGTTCCTCGAGTCCGAGTACAGGGGAAAGACGGGCCTCATGAGGCTCCACGAATGCGGCTTCACTCAGGCCGTGTTCAAGGGGTTCAGGGGGACCGAGGCGATAGTCGTCGACGTGCCGCGCGTATTTCCCGACCCGAACCGGCTCCTCTGCGTGAACGACTGGAGCGAGCAGTATCAGAAGGATTATCCCACCATACATATTTCATCGAGGGGCGACCTCAACGAGGCGATCGTTTTCTCCTGCCTCAACTGCCCCTTCCAGAAGTCGTTCATCGCGCCTTTCCTCCTCACGGTTTCCGACGGCAAGACCGCCATGGAGCGGATGAAGGAGTGCGGCTTCACCGAGGTCGTGTTCACGAACCCGATGGGCACGAGGGAAGTCGTGAGGAAAGTGCGCTGACCTGCGCTTGACAATCCCGTGATTGAGAATAGCTTAATCCTGCGGCCGGGGACAAAGTCCTCGGACTCTTGAGCAAGGAGCATCGACCGTGGGCGACGTCGGGACGTTCCCCTTCGGCTGGGTGAGGGGCGAGGGCAGCGACAACTGGCAGATTATATGGGACCCGAAGACGAAGACCGTTTTCGCCGAGGGGGCCTTGTCCAGGAAGGTGCTCAAGCTCGGGGAGTCATCCACGTGGGAAGAGGCCAAGCGCTTCGCCGACAGGGTGATTAATGATCCCGGGGATTATTTCCCCGGTCGAGTGTGATCTGCCTCCCGGTATTCTTTCCCTTTACGTTCATCGGCTATTCTCTCAACCCAATCTCTGCTAAAATAGAGCCTGACCAGTTTTATGTATCTGTCTTCGCGAGGCCACGTTAGTGGCCGTGGCGATCTCTTTTTTTGTCATCCTGAACCATGTCCTGAACTCGTTTCAGGATCTATTCAGGATCTCGTCTTTTTCTTGAGATTGCCGCGGTCGCAAAGTGCGCTCCCTCGCAATGACAATGAAGGAGCTGCAGTAGCGCTTCGCAGAAATCAATCATGAGCAAACATTGCATGCGGATGCTGATATGAAATACATGGAGCAGGAGCTGGTTTCCATACCCTCGGGCGAGGGCAAGGTAGACGCGCTTTACTACCACAGCACTGTGAAGGACGACCGTATACCGGAGAGGGACGTAGGCATCGTGCATGTCCACGGGTTCCTCGGCAATTTCTTGGACGGGAGCCAGCGCTTCCTCCCGCCGATACTCGCCGAGGCCGGGTACTCCTCGCTCGCCATAAACACGCGCATGGCGAACTTCGGCCTCTTCTTCGGCTACGGGATAATAGACGACGTCATGCCCCAGATAGACGCCGCTGTCGATTACCTCGTCAGGCTCGGGTACAAGAAGGTCATCATCTCCGGGTACAGCCTCGGCACGTGCATTGTGCTCAGGTACGCGTCGCTCAGGAGCGACCCCGAGCGCTACCCTCATCTCAAAGGCGTCATGTCGCTCGCGACTCCCTATTCTATGCCCGAATCTATAAGGAAGCGGTGGAACAGGTGGGGGAGCGAGCCCTCGTACGACGAGGTTTACGAAGAGGCGAAAGAGATACTGAAGCCCGACCCGTACAACACGCAGCACGACAGGACGATACTCATATATAAAGGCCGCGGGAATACGTACCTCCCCTGGCACACGGAGATCTACACGTACAAGACCTGGTGGTTCCTCGCGGGGCCTGAGGCTTATATGGCGAAGGCGTACCTCAAGATGGAGAGGATAAAGCTCCCGCTGCTGTTGATCCAGGGATGGTACGACGACATCGTGAAGCCCGAAGAGACTCACAGCCTCGCGGACATTGCGATACAGTCGGGCAACCAGGACGTCTCCGCCTTTTACGTGAACGCGGGACACACGTTCGAGGGGAAAGAGGAAGAGCTGGGGGAGATCATCGTCAGGTGGCTCGACAAGAGGTTCAGATAAGGGAACGGACGGTCAGAAATGGTTCCGAGACAGAGAAAGCTCCTCTCATTCAGCGCCCCGGACGGTTTTCTTATAAACGCCGTCCTCGTGTCGGGCGAATTCGAGAAAGAAAAGGACCTGTATAACACGCCCATAGTCCTCCTCGTCCACGGCGTGCTCGGGCATTTCCTCGCGAGGGGGACGCCGAGGCTCCTTCCAAACGCGCTCGTCGAAAGGGGCATCAGCTCTCTCTCCATAAACACGAGGCTCGCGTTCACGGGCCAGATATTCGGCGGGGGGATATTCGACGACTCGGTGCTCGACATAGACGCCGCGGTCGGCGCCCTCGTTGCCGAAGGGTTCAAAAAGATATACGTCCTCGGATGGAGCCTCGGGGCGAACATCACCGTCTATTATGCCGTGCGCGGCGCACACAGGAACGTGAAGGGAGTCATACTCGAAGGATGCTCGTCGTCGCTCCCCCTCTCGCACAAGCGGAGGCTCGACAAGTGGCAGAGCATACCGTCCTACGAGCACATATACGAGCTCGCGAAAAAGGTGCTCAAGCCCGACCCGTCAGAGACGAAGAACGACAGGATATTCGTCGTCTACAGGGCGTGGGGCCCTTCGTTCGACCCCGCTGACTGCGAGATGTTCACGTACAGGACGTGGTGGTACATGAGGAGCCCCGAGGCGCAGAACGCGAAGACGAACGAGATAATCTCGGGCGTGAGGGTGCCTGTGCTCTTCATACACGGCGAGCAGGACGACGTAGTCGGGGCGGACGAGGTCAACGAGCTCCTGGGGACTCTCAGGAAGTCGGGGAATAAAAAAGCCGAATTGACCTTTATTCCGGGCGCCAAGCACGACTGCATGGAAAACCCCGCGTTCACTGTAAATACTGTAGTCGAGTGGATTAACAAGTCGGCGGGAGGGAGGAAGAAGGGATGAGAGGGGCCGTGTTTTTTTCTGTCTTCGCGAGGGAGCGTAGCGACCGTGGCGATCTCGTTCCCTTATCTTGTCATTTCGAACGCATGCGAGAAATCTATTGTTTATCTTGTATTTCCCTCCTTTACTAAAGGAGGGCCAGGGTGGATTTTAAACAAAATTAAAATTATCTTTTTCTTCTTTGTCTTGATACAAAGAAGCAAAAATCACACACGTAGTGTGTCTTACGGTCGTTACGTAGCTACAGGTGCATATCCGACAATCGTAGGAATTGAGCGGTAGCGGAGGTTAAGGCAGAATCTCGGCTAAAATATCTTATTACGGCTAAAATCGATAGATTCCTCCTGCAATCCTTCGGGAGTGATACCCGTTCAACCCTTCGACAAGCTCAGGACGAACGGGTTTGGCTTCATTGCCGGTTTAAGCAGTGAAGATACATGAGGATCGCATATGAGTACACATTCTGCGCAGAGCTGCAACATACTCATCGTGGGCGCGGGGATTACGGGGCTCGCGACCGCGCGGGAGCTCGCCAAACGAGGTGTCGGCGACGTCCTCATCCTGGAAAAGGAGGAGAGGCTCGGCGCTCACGCGAGCGGAAGGAACAGCGGCGTGCTCCACGCGGGCATCTACTATTCACCCGGGACTAACAAAGCGAGGTTCTGCGTCGAGGGGAACCGGCTCATGAAGGAGTACTGCCGGGAGAGGGGCCTCACGCTCAAGGAAACCGGCAAGGTGATAGTCCCCGACAGCGACGAAAAAGAAGAGATGCTTGCGGAGCTAAAGAGAAGGGCGGATTCCTCCGGGGCGAGGTGTTCCGTTATCGACCCGAAAGAGCTCCTCGAGATCGAGCCTTACGCCGCGCCCGGAAGAAGGGCCATCTATTCCCCCGACACGGCCGTGGTCGACCCCGCGGAGATACTGAACGAAATGAGAAGGGAGCTCGAAGCGGGAGGAAAGGTGCGGTTCCTCTTACGCGCTTCGTTCCTCGGACTAAAGGAAACGCACACCGCCGTCACGAGCGCGGGGGATATAAGGTTCGGAAAGCTCGTCAACGCCGCGGGCACTTTCGCGGATAAAGTTGCGGCGGCATTCGGCGTCGGCGGGGATTACAAGGTGCTCCCGTTCAAGGGCACGTACAAGAAGCTGAAAAAGGAGAAGGCGTATCTCGTGAAGGGGAACATATATCCCGTCCCCGACTTGAGGAACCCTTTCCTCGGCGTGCACTTCACGAGGAGCGTCAGGGACGAGGTCTACATCGGCCCGACCGCCATCCCCGTATTTGGCAGAGAGGAATACGGGTTTCTCGACGACCTCTCCCTCGAATCGCTCTCCATACTCTTCCGGGACGGCGTGCTCTTCTTCGCGAACGACGCGTTCAGATACGCGGCCCTGACGGAGATAAGGAAATACTCGGCCCGTAACCTGATCGAAGAAGCGAGGGGGCTCCTTCCCTCCGTCGGTATCGGCGACGTAGAGGACACGCCCAAGCGCGGCATACGCCCCCAGCTCGTAGACTGGCGGACGAAGGAGCTCGTGACCGACTTCGTCGTGGTCAGGGAAGGGGACTCGCTCCACATACTCAACGCCATATCCCCCGCATTCACCTGCTCGCTGGCTTTTGCGAGGCATACGGTCGATATGCTGCTCGGATGAATGGTTATCGGATTATCTTCGGCGGCGTCCGGTCAAATTTGGCAAGGTCAAAAATTCCCATGTAAATTACTCCGCATCAGAATTCAACAGGTGAAGCCATGCCCGAACTGAGAATTATTCGCACGTACGCAGGCGTGCCCGATTCGCACACGATCGATTCATACATATCCCGAGGCGGCTATACCGCTCTCCCCAAGGCATTAGGGATGAAGCCCGATGAAATAATAGAGGAGGTAAAGAAGGCAGGGCTCAGGGGTAGGGGAGGCGCGGGTTTCCCGACCGGGGTGAAGTGGAGCTTCATACAGAGGGACTCTAAGAAGCCCATATACCTCTGCTGCAACGCCGACGAGAGCGAGCCCGGGAGCTTCAAGGACAGGGAGATACTGGAGCAGGACCCTCACCAGATGCTCGAAGGCATAATCATCGCATGCTACGCGATCAATTCGCACAAGTCGTACATATACATAAGGGGCGAGATGCCCTACGGCGCGAAGATAATCGAGGGTGCGATCAGGGAAGCTTACGAGAGAGGCTATCTCGGCAGGAACATACTCAACTCGGGCTTCGACCTCGACGTCGTGCTCTTCAGGGGCGCAGGCGCGTATATTTGCGGCGAGGAGACGGGCCTCCTCGAATCGATAGAGGGGAAGAACGGCGAGCCCAGGCCGAAGCCGCCTTTCCCGGCGCAGGTAGGGCTGTTCGGATGTCCGACGATCATAAACAACGTGGAGACGCTCGCGTGCGTGCCGCATATAATTAATAAAGGCGCCGACTGGTTCGCCGGCATAGGCATACCCAAGAACACGGGCACAAAGATCTACGGCCTCTGCGGGAACGTAAACAAGCCCGGCCTCTACGAGCTGCCCCTCGGCATTACGCTCCGGGACCTCATAAACGAGTACGGGGAAGGCGTGCCGGGCGGGAGGAGCGTCAAGGCGGTCTCTCCCGGCGGCTCTTCTGCCGGCGTCCTCTCCGCGGACGAGCTCGACATAACGATGGACTTCGATTCCCTCGCCGCCGCGGGCTCCATGCTCGGCACCGCGGGCGTGACGGTCATGGACGATTCGACCTGCATGGTCAGGGTCGCACAGAACCTCGCCCACTTCTACAGGGACGAGTCCTGCGGGCAGTGCGTCCAGTGCAGGGAAGGGACGTGGTGGCTCGAGAAGATGCTCACGACGATAGAAGAGGGGAGGGGGAGGATGGAGCACATAGACACACTCCTCGACGCGTGTTTCCAGATGAGGGGGACGACCATCTGCGCGCTCGCCGACGGGTGCGCGATGCCCATAGATTCGATAGTCAGGAAATTCCGCCACGAGTTCGAAGACCACGTGCGCCTGGGCAGGTGCCCTTTCGAGAGGAAGACTCTCGGGGAGTGGGTGTAGCACACATAGTGTGTTCTATTATTCTTCCACATCGCCTCTGCCTGATTCAGCATCTGAGGCATGTTTTTATCCGCGGCGACTAACCTGCGCAGTAGCTGCGCTCGTATACGGTTTCATCTGGCTTCTTTTCTTAATACAGCATCTCAAATAACCCGTTCGTCCTGAGCTTGTCGAAGGACAAAAGGACTCATGGCAAAAGTTTCCCACCCCGCCGCCAAAGGGGGGTATATAGGGTTGGCGGTGGCGGCGGACTCTCTTTTTTTAATCCCCTCCTTTGGAAAAGGAGGGATAGGGAGGATTTGCCTTTTCTTATTTTAAATCCCCCTGAATCCCTCCTTCGACAAGCTCAGGACAGGCTCTTTTTCTAAGGGGGAAAATGCCTTAAATTCTCTCTGGGGGGTGCTCATCCGCCGCTCAATACACGTACGGCACCAGGCGGGAGGTCTTTCCCTTGTAGAGCGAATAGTCGCTGAAGTAGGACGAGTAGAGCCTGTCCTCGAACCTTATGTCCATGATAAAGACGGCCAGGAGAATGAGCCAGAGGACGAACCCCTCGATCTCGAGCCTGTCGACAGCGAGGGCGAGCGTTATGATGAGTATGGCCGTGTACACCGGGTATCTCACGAAATTGTAAGGCCCTTTGGCCACGAACCTCGTCCGCGGATGGAGGTCGAGGGAAATGCGGAATTTTCTTACCCTGTTGGTCCAGACTACCCAGAGGACTATCCATATCCCCGCGATCTGGACGAATATCAGGAGCGGGTGCTTCGCGACGGCGGGCCCGGTAACGAGGATCAGAGCCGCGACGATGAGCTCGAGGGCATAGTATATGAGGAGGTCCCGCTTGCCGGGCCTCGCTTTCTCATCCGTGTATTCCGTGTTCATATCTCACGCAGAGCCTCACGGATTGTTCGCTGATCGCGTATGCAGTTATCCCTTCCCGTTTTCCGGGTATGTCCGGACAAGACCATATTTCCCCCCACCGGAATGAAACACCGGCAGGGTAATTATACAACTATTCCGTACCCGGAGTCATCAGGGGAATTTGCTTCTTTATTCGGATGCAGAGGGGGTTACTGAGCGTTCTTTTTGCTCTCGGAAGCCGCGCCGGTTGTTTCCAGCTTGGGGTCGTTTATCTGCTTCGTTTCATCCTTGGAAGGGGTGACGTCTATCTCGTCATCCTTCATCGATTTCCTGAAACCCTTGATCCCCTTCCCGAGGGAAGCCCCCAGGTCGCCTAACCTGCTGGGACCGAAGATTAATAGCAGAATCACAAGGATTATTAAAAGTTCGGGTAGCCCGAAATGTCCAAACATGCCGTTACCTCTCAGTAGATAAGGTACAGATATTCAGGGGTAATGTCAATTGGGGGCGCTCCGGCGCTCTTTTGTTCAATCCTGCCCGTTCGTCCTTCGACAAGCTCCCCTCTACGTTTAAGCTTCGCCGGGGAGGCAGGACGAGCGGGCGCGAGGGCGGACGGATTCGTAAGTCACACCAAGCGTGTGTCGTTAATTTTCCTTGACTCTCATTTCTGTAAGTTCCATACTTTAAAAACAGGAAGGAGAAAGCCATGAAAGATAACGGACGGGTCAAGGAAGGAATAGATACCTTGAAGGACGAGGTGGAAAGGCTGAGACACGAATTCTCAAATATTTCGGACAACATACTCGATTTCAGCCGCAAGGCCTACAAGTCGGGAAACAGGAGGCTCGGCAGGGAGGCCGCAAGGCTCCACGAGGAGCTGGGCGCCGGGGTCGAGAAGGCGCGCAGGACGGGCCGGAGCGGCGTGGAGGCGCTTGAGGGCAGGATCGTGCGGAAGCCCTTTCTCAGCATTCTGATCGCTTTCCTGGCGGGCGTGCTCGCGGGCAAGCTCATGGACCGCGAATAAGACCGAATAAGACCAGGGATTCCTGTAAACCGCTTAAGCACGGAGGGCGCGCAGAATGGATTATATAGTGCAGATGGTCAATTCCCTCCCGCTAGAGCTTAAGATTCTATCCTACGTCGTAATATCTATGCTCCTTGGCGCGGCGGTCGGCCTCGACAGGGAGCTCGCCGACAAGCCCGCGGGGCTAAGGACCCACATGCTGGTCGCGGGCTCGTCCGCGCTCCTGGTATCGCTCGGCAAGCTGATAGTCCCCGACTTCGGACTTTCGGACGTAGCCCTCGGCTCGGATCCATTAAGGATTATAGGCGCGATAATCACCGGGGTGAGCTTCCTCGGCGCGGGCACGATCATAAGGAGCGGGGGAGAGGAGAGGGTGAAGGGACTTACGACCGCGGCCGCGCTTCTGTTCGTCTCATCAGTCGGCATATGCGTCGCTTTATCTAAGCCGCTTCTCGCGATAGGGGTGACAGTCATCACCCTTGCGACACTGAGGGGCGTCGTGTACCTCGAGAGGAAGTTCGGATTCGGCAAGAGGGAGTTATAGTTCCTGCCCCGTGAAGCACTTCATTCGCCCGGTTTCCCGTTCTTGCTGTTGACGAGGGACGAAGGGTACTCTCCCGTAATCAGCCTCACTCCCCTTTTCCTCGTGAAGTAGTTCCACGCCCACTGGAATAGCACGAGCACCTTGTTGTCGAATTCGATGAGATAACTTAAATGGACTAACGCCCATATGAGCCATGCGGGGAATCCCGAGAGCCTCATCCACGGGAGGTCGGCCACCGCGGCGTTCCGTCCAATAACGGCCAGGATTCCCTTGTTCTCGTATTTAAACGGTTTCGTTTCCTTTCCCGCGAGCCTGTTTTTTATGATCCCCGCGACGTACCTCCCCTCCTGCATGGCGACGGGCGCTACTCCCGGAAGAGGCGTTCCGCCCTGGTGCGAGAAGTTCGCGAGGTCGCCGATGACGAATATGTCGGGATGTCCCGGTATCGTGAGGTCGGGCCCTACTATGACCCTGCCGGTGCCGTCCAGCGCGGCTCCCGCTCTTTTTTCGAGCACCCTGCCGAGGGGCGACGCCTTCACGCCTGCGGTCCAGAGTATCGTCCTCGATTCTATCTCATCGCAGACGCCCTTGCAGCTGAGGGCGGCCTTGTTCCCCTCTATGCCCGTAACGAGCGTATCGAGCCTCACCGTGACGCCGAGCCTCCTGAGAGATTCGGCGGCCTTCTCCGAAAGCTCGGGCGGATAGGAGGGGAGCACATGGTCCCTGCCTTCGACGAGTATAATCTCGGCCTTCGCCGTGTCGATGTTCCTGAAATCGTGCCTCAGCGTGGTGCGCGCGAGCTCGCCTATGGTGCCCGCGAGCTCGACCCCGGTCGGGCCCGCCCCGACTATGAGAAAAGTCATCCACGCTTTCTGTATCTCCGGGTCGGGCTCGCGCTCCGCCGCCTCGAAAGACAGCAGTATCTTTCGTCTCATCTCGAGCGCGTCCTCGACGGTCTTGAGCCCGGGAGCCGTCTTCGCCCACTCCTCGTGCCCGAAGTAGTGGTGGCTCGACCCGGTCGCGACTACGAGTGTGTCGTAGGTGACTATGCCGTCTTTCAGCACTACGGCTTTCTCGCCGGGCACAATGTCCGTCACCTCGGCCTGATAGACGTGCGTATTCCTGTACCTGCTCAGCACCATCCGCAGAGGGGAGGCTATCTCGCCGGGAGAGAGCCAGCCCGCCGCGACCTGGTAGAGGAGCGGCTGGAAGAGATGGAAGTTCCTCCTGTCTATGAGCGTAACGCGTATTCCGGAGCGGGAGAGCGCCTTCGCAGCGTAAAGCCCCCCGAACCCTCCTCCGAGTATGACGACGTGGTGCTTCTGCGAGTCATCGGCAGCTGTAGTCATATCCGTTTAGTATCCCTGACGGGAGGTGAATTCTGAAATCCATTTGCCGCCTGTCCCGGCGCCTCCCGGCCGGGAATGCGTACAAATAAATAATTAAAATTACATACTATAGTCTTGGCGGACCTGCCGATATAATTACGGCATGATCCGGAGTTATGCGCACACGCCTGTAAGGCGGGCCGGATATACGGGACAATCCCGGGGGATATTCTTCTATGGGCGAACACTTTCTCATCGGATTCGCGGCGATAATCGTGCTCGGCATCGGCGCTTACTGGGTCTCATGGCGGCTGAGGATACCTGCCATACTTCTGCTCCTGGCCTCCGGTTTCGTGGCGGGCCCTGTAACGGGGCTCATAAACCCGGACGAGATATTCGGGGACATCCTGCTGCCCGTGGTTTCGGTCTGTGTTGCCGTGATACTTTTCGAGGGCGGGATGAACCTCAAGTTCTCGGAGCTGAGGGAGATAAGGAGGGTGGTCGTGAGCCTCGTGACCGTGGGCGTATTGGTCACGTGGGCCGTTACCGCAGTAGCCGCATATTTCCTATTCGGCTTCAGCCACCAGATAGCGTCGCTCCTGGGCGCGATCCTAGTCGTAACGGGCCCGACCGTCATCATGCCGCTTCTCCGTAATTTAAGAGCAACGGGCAAGATGGGCTCGATCATGAAATGGGAAGGTATAGTGATCGACCCTATAGGGGCGATGCTCGCCGTGCTCGTCTTCCAGTCGGTCGTCGCGGGCGGGGTGATCGAGGCGACCGAGAAAGTGGGGTTGAGCGTGCTCAAGACCGTGATCGTCGGCGGCGCGGTGGGCGTCGCCGGGGCGCGGGCGTTGATAATCATACTTAAGAAATACTGGGTCCCCGATTACCTCCAGAACTCGGTCACGCTCATGATCCTCATCGCCGCTTTCACGTTTTCCGACTACATACAGAAGGAATCGGGGTTCGTTACGGTGACGATAATGGGCATCGTGCTCGCCAACCAGAGGGAGGTGAGCGTAAAGCACATAATGGAATTCAAGGAGACGCTCCGCGTGCTCTTCATATCGAGCCTGTTCATCATTCTGTCGTCGAGGCTCACTTTCAGCGACCTCGATTTCCTGATGAGCTACAAGAGCGCTCTCTTCCTCCTCGTGCTGTTCGTCGCAGCGAGGCCGCTCAGCGTTTTCCTCTCGACGCGGGGCAGCGGTCTGCAGTTAAAGGAGAAGATATTCCTTTCCTGGATGGCCCCGCGCGGCATAGTCGCCGCCTCGGTAGCCTCGGTCTTCGGACTTAAGCTCGTGCAGGACGGTTTCACGGAGGCCGAGCACCTCGTGAGCATAACGTTCCTCGTTATCACTGCGACCGTGCTCGTCTACGGGCTCACCGCGCCGTCTCTCGCGAGGAAGCTCGGCATAGCGAAGCCCGACCCGCAGGGAGTGCTCTTCGTAGGAGCGCACGACTGGGCGAGGGCGATAGCGAAGTTCCTCCATGACGACGGCTTCATGGTGTCGCTCGTCGACTCGAGCTGGGAGAACGTGTCGGCCGCGCGCAAGGACGGGCTCGAGGCGCATTATAAAAACATCATCCTCGACGACGTGGCCGGGCAGGTAGACTGCGGCGGGATAGGGAAGCTCCTCGCTATCACGTCGAACGACGAGGTGAACTCGCTCGCGGCGTTAAGCTTCGTCGAGTCGTTCGGGCGGTCCCAGGTGTACCAGCTCCCGAGGCAGTCGGGCAGGCACAGCGCGCACGAGGAGAAATCCGTGTCGGAGCTGACCGGAAGGTTTTTATTCTCGCCCGAGGCCACATACGAGTACATTACTTTTCAGTTCGGGACAGGGGCGGTCATAAGGAAGACACAGATGACCGCCGAATTCGACTACGAGGCGTTCATGAGCCAACACGGGGGTAAAGCGGTGCCTCTCTTCCTCATCAAGGAGAACGGGGACCTGCTGGCTTTTGCTAACGACAACCCGCCCGTACCCCAGCCGGGCCACCACGTCGTGGCGCTCGTCGCCGAGGTTGCGGACGGAACGAGCGGCGGCGCGCAGGGGTAAGGCGGCATTCCGGGCGCGGATAAGGTGTCAGAACGGGTCAGCATATGAGTGAAGTCGATGAGGTCAGGGACTGCATCTCGGAATTCTACAATATAATAATAGAAGGATATTTCCTCGGGATTACGGGTAAAGAGGTCTTTGAAACCCGCGATAAGAATTTTGCGGCCACGTACGCTGTCGTTGGGAAAAGGAATCGAAAAAGGTGAGCAAGGAATGAATGCCGGAACGAAAGATCATTGGGACCGGGTTTACGCCGCGAATGAGATAAACAGGCTCGGCTGGTATGAAGCGGCTCCTGAACCCTCAATAAGTTTGATATCGAAATGCCGGATCGGAAAAGACGATCCCATTCTGGACGTCGGTGCGGGAGCATCTACTTTGATCGATTATCTCCTCGATCAGGGATACAGTAACATTACCGTTTTAGATATAAGCGAAACGGCGCTGGAAAAGCTCAAGGAACGGCTGGGGGAGGAGAAAAGCCGCCGGGTAAGATGGATAGTGGACGATATTACGGAGCCCGCTCAAATGGCGGAGTTACGGGACGTGGCTCTCTGGCACGACAGGGCGCTTCTGCATTTCCTGCTCGGGGAAAAAGAACGGGAGATGTATTTGACCGTCCTTAACAGGTCGGTAAGGATCGGGGGATATGTAATCATCGCGGCCTTTTCGCTGACGGGGGCCAGGAAGTGCAGCGGTCTCGACGTCATGAATTACGATCAAAGAATATTGTCGGATTTTCTTGGGAAGGATTACTGCCTGATCGAATACTTCGACTACCTGTATTACACACCTTCGGGTCAGGAAAGACCCTACATTTACACTTTATTCCGGAGGAAACAGTCTAAGGACTGAAATTTATCGGGATGGGAAGTTATTCACCCGGTGATGGCCGCGAGTATGAAGCTCAGAACGAAGAGGCACGCTATTATCCCCATCATGACGCGGGGAGGCTTTCCGCTGTAGCCCCTGTGGGCGTTGGGGACGCTCGACTGTGCGAAGCTCTCCCTTCTTTGCATGAGGCCCTTTCCGGCGCGGGAATGCGATTTCGGCTTGGCCGCTTGCTCGGCCTCTTTGGCCTGAACCCTTTCCTCGACGGCCTCGGCCGCCTCTCTTATTTCTTCAATGCGCTCTTCTTCGGACATCTCGTTTTTCTCTTACGTATGATACTCGCCCGCCCCGACCTGCATAATGTCTGTCGGCCCGGCCGGCGCGTGAAATTATATCGGGTTATCTGGAGACTTCCAAGTACGGGCCGAACGCGTATTCCTGCGCTACCTTGAGCTGGTACTTGAGCTCCTTCACGAGTATCCGCTGCAGGTCGCTCCACGCGAGCATGCCGTAATACTGGCCGTCCTCGTCGAGTATGAAGAGGTGCGATATGCCGTGCTCGTTCATGAGGTCGAGGCATTCATAGAAAGTGGATTCGAGGGTGACCGTGTGAAGGACCTCGCTCATGATCTCCGCTATCTTCACCTCTGACGGCTTCTTGCCGAGGGCCACAAGCTTGGTTGCGAAATCCGAATGACCCACGACTCCGACTATATGCCCGCCCTGCATAACGCCTGTGGTCCTTACCTTGAAATTCCGGAGTTTCAGAGCGGCGACGTCGGCCGTGTCTTCAGCATCCACAAAATACACCCTGTCTCTCGCGCCGATAAGATCGCGGACTTTCATTTCTTCCAGCATGGATGCTCACCTCCTGTTGAATTTTAAGGGCTAATTAATAATACCCCCCCTATTTAGATAATAGCATAATTTACGAGTGTAAAGAACCCCCTTTTGTTATCGACTCCGCACGCTCCCAGGTGGTATGCCCGGTCACCCCCCCTGTAAAGCCCGGGCAGGTTCTCGTTCCCGTTACCGGCATGCGAATAAAAATCGGGCCCGCGGCATCGAAATATGAACGTCTTTGCCTGAAGCGTTCCCTCGCCGCGCCTTTCCCGCGCCTGCGTATATCGTGTATAAATACTGTTCAGGTGATACAAAAATAACACGGTTATCAGCCATTTCACCGATTGTCCGAAAACGTAACATCCTATGGTCATTGGATAAAGTTGCTAATGGCATGGCGTTTGCCATAACAATGCCGTGTATAAGCCGGTGCGGATTTACCCAAAGCATAAATCTAATAAATCCGGCATGTTAAAAACCGGCGATCGACTTGAAATAATACCGGTGAACCAATAAAATAAAGAAAGGGCGGGGGTGAATGAATCTATATTCATCCTGTAGGAATTAATAATAAATAAAAATTATAAGGAGAATAGAGATGGCAGAGTACGCGCATCCGGAAGTTGTGGTAAGCACCGAATGGGTCTCCCAGCATTCGAAAGACCCTGACATAAAGATAGTCGAGTCCGACGAGGACGTGCTTTTATACGAGGTCGGACACATCGAAGGGGCCGTGAAGATAGACTGGCAGACGGACCTCCAGGACCAGCTCATAAGGGATTACATAGACAAGGCGAAATTCGAGAAGCTGCTGTCGGAAAAAGGCATCTCGAACGACACCACGGTCGTGTTCTACGGCGACAAGAACAACTGGTGGGCATGCTACGCCTACTGGGTGTTCAAGCTCTTCGGCCACGATAAGGCGCTCGTCATGAACGGCGGCAGGCAGAAATGGATCGAGGAGGGGAGGCCTCTTACGAAGGAAGTCCCGGATTATCCGAAGACGAATTACAAGGTATCGGGCATAAACGAGTCCATCAGGGCGTTCAGGGACGACGTCACGAAGCACATCGGAACGAAGAAGCCCCTCATAGACGTGCGCTCGCCCAAGGAGTTCACGGGGGAGCTGCTCCACATGGAAGCGTACCCGCAGGAAGGGGCGCTCAGGGGCGGGCACATACCCGGCGCGAAGAACGTGCCCTGGGCTACTGCGGTGAAGGAAGACGGCACGTTCAAGTCGGCGGACGAGCTTAAGGCGATATACGAGGAGGGCAAGGGGCTCAAGAAGAACGACGACGTGATCGCATACTGCAGGATAGGAGAGAGGTCGTCCCACACGTGGTTCGTCCTCACGTACCTGCTCGGCTTCGACAGGGTGAGGAACTACGACGGCTCGTGGACCGAGTGGGGGAACCTGGTCAAGGCCCCGATAGAGAAACCCTGAGCTTCGGGGTATTATTATATATATGGAAACAGACCGGGGTGTGCCGGGAACAGCCGTCGCACCCTTTTTTATTGCCGGTGCGGTAATTATCAGAGAAAGGCCATGACCAGGATAGATGAGATCATAGGGCAGTTTCAGGACGCCGACTATCAGGAGACGCTCTCCATGCTCCTCGATTACTCCGAGGCGCTGCCTCCGCTACCGGAGGAGTACAGGGACGCGAGGGACGCGGGGTATAACCGCGTGCCCGAATGCGAAACGCCGGTGTACATTTTCGTCGATATGAAGGACGGGAAGGTGCATATCCACGCCGACGTGCCCGAGGAATCCCCGACCGTGAGGGGTTTCGTCTCGCTCCTCGTCGACGCGTTCAACGGGGCGACTCCCGGCGAGATCGAAACGGCCCCCGAGAACCTCATACACAGCCTGAGCCTCGACCGGAAGCTCGGAACGAGGCGGATGTTCGGACTCTCCGCGGTGTATAACCGCATCAGGAGCGAGGTCAGGAACGCGGACGGCGCGCTCTGAGGCTCATGCCTGAGAGCAGCCTGTCGGCCGGAGCCCGAACCCCGATAGAGAAAACACGATGAAACACGACGAATTGATGGAGCTTATCGTCGATCACTATAAAAACCCGTCCAACAGGGGCGTGATCGAAAACGCGAGCGCCGTGCAGAAGGGAGGGAACCCGGGGTGCGGGGACATCGTAACCGTATATGTCGACGCGGACGAGGAGGGCGTCGTGAGACGCCTCAGCTTCGAAGGGGAGGGGTGCATGGTGAGCCAGGCGGGGACGTCGCTCATACTCGAGAAGGCCGAGGGCTTGACGCTATCCGAGATAGAGGAAATGCCGCCCGAGACCGTGTCCGGGATGCTCGGCAAGAGGCTTGTCATGACTAGGCCCAACTGCGCGCACCTCGGGTTCAATACGCTCAAGCTCGCGGTCAGGAAGCTGATCGCCGAGGATGTGAACGGCCTCAAGCACAGTGAGGCAAACCCGGAATAAAGCCCTTTCCGCACCTCCGCCCGTCTTCACTCTCTCTGATTGCTTCTTTACGACTTCGGCTTGACGACGTACATATTGGGGTTCTGGAGCCTCACGGCCTGGAGCCTCTGCTGTATGAGGGAAGCGAACCTCTTCATGAGCTCGTAGCCCAGGTCATGGTCCTCTTCGCATTTAGTCCGAATGAACGTGCCGTCGAGCACGACGGTCTTAGTGGGCGCGACGACTTTCGCGTCGAAATGGCAGAGATGCGGCGGGAAAAGCCATGCCCATCCCAACACATCACCCTCTCCTATCATCTGTATGGTTATCGGGTCCCTGTCCGGGGCGAGCCTCGTCTCGAGCGCCACTATCCCCTCCTGGATGATATAGAGCTTGTTGCCCTTGTCGCCCTCGTGGAATATGTAATCCCCTTCCTTGAAACTCGCATGGGTCGCCTTTTTCGCTATCATGTCCAGATACTTTTTATCGAGCCCCTTGAAGCAGTAGTGCCCGCTTAGTATGGATTCGAGTGTCTGCATGGCGGCATTCTCCCGGAGATATATGTATACCTGTATTATATCATTTTTACGGGCGGGGACGCAGGACCCGCGGCACACAATGTGTGCTCATATACGATTCTAGTGAACCTCCTCTGCTTCGTCTTGTAAATGTAACTCTAACCCGTTCGCCCTGAGGCGCAGAACCTGCGCACGTATATGATCCCTCTGTCGCTCCCCAGCTTTAGTCAAATAATGGAGCCAATCCTGAACTGCGCGCCTGTCCTGAGATCCGTTCATCCTGAGCTTGTCGAAGGACGAAGGATCGAAGGGTTGAACGGACGTGTGATCGGAAGCACAACCCATTCATACTTCGATAAACTCAGTACGAACGGGTTGGGGGTTGATGGATTGGTCTTAGATACAGCCCCACCCGAACCCTCCTCCTCATAAGGGCCGATTTATTATAGCATGCAATAATTCTGGTACATTATTGATTGCCGCCTATGAAAAGACTGTATACGCCCGGGGACGAATCGGAGCTGGTATTCCTCAAGAGCATGTTCGAGGCTTCGGGGATGCCCTATTACGTCCAGAACGAGAACTTCGGCTCTCTCTATACGGGATCCTATATGAGCCCGCTCAACGCGAAGACGATAATGGTGCCCGAGGACATATTCGACGACGCGAAGGACCTGATCAGGAGCGTTAACGAGAACGCGGTGTTCGAGGACGAGCGCCCCGGACGGGAAGAGGGCGGCGTGAATGTGCTCGATGCCGTGCTGAATCTCCTCTCCTTCGGCCTGCTGTTCCGCGGCCCGGGAAAGAAGACCGGAAGGAAGGACGACTGACGGCTCGCCCCCGCGCGTGCTGCGAGAGTAGCCATGGCGATCTCTTTTTTTGTCATCCTGAACCATGTCCTGAACTAGTTTCAGGATCTATTCAGGATCTCATCTTTTTCAAGAGATTGCCACGGTCGCACACGACGTAATTTGGCTTGTGAAACTCTTTTGCATAAATGAATGAGCATATTTGCAAGCATCCGACAGCGACCGGTTCTTACGCTTGCTCAGAACCGTTCCTCGCAATGACACTTAAACGGTCCGCTGGTTTTTCAATATTTAGGTCTCCTAAACTTGACTGATCTGAAAATATTTATAGAATCATAAAGCGCTTGATTTCGTGAAAATGAAGATCAGGTTGGCATTGCACGCCTGTTTTATGGTAAATTCGATATTGACTGAGGACTGGAGTTTGGGTAATTTCTAGTCCCCCCGGTTTGTCGGAGGGCGGAGATAATTTATGCGCGTAGGGATAATCAAAGAGTCACTCGACGGCGAGAGGCGCATCGCGGCCGTCCCTGAAACAGTGAGCAAGATGACGAAGGCCGGGACGGAGGTCGTGGTCGAATCCGGAGCGGGCGCGGCGTCATTCATAAGCGACGCAGAGTTCGAGCAGGCGGGCGCTGCGGTCTCGCAGTCTAAGGACGAGATACTCTCGAGCTCAGACGTAATATTAAAGGTAAACAAACCCACCCTGGCGGAAATAGAGAAGATGAAGGAGGGGGCGATAGTCGTGTCTTTCCTCCAGCCCTTCTCCAGCCCTGAAGAGATAAAGAAGCTCGCCGGGCGCAAGGTCTCCGCGCTCTCGATGGAGATGGTGCCGAGGATCACGCGGGCGCAGCGCATGGACGCGCTCTCCACGATGAGCACCGTAGCCGGCTACAAGGTAGTGCTGCTGGCGGCAAACGCGTGCGGGAGGTTCTTCCCGATGCTTTCCACCGCCGCGGGGACGATCCATCCCGGCAAGGTGATGATCATAGGCGCGGGCGTGGCGGGGCTCCAGGCTATTGCCACGGCCAAGCGTCTCGGGGCCGTGGTGACGGCGTTCGACGTGAGGCCGGCCGCGGGCGAGCAGGTAAAGAGCCTGGGGGCCGAGTTCGTGTCGCTCGACGTTCCGCACGAGCAGGCGGAGGACGTAGGCGGCTACGCGAAGGAGCTCTCCCCTGAATTCTACAAAAGCGAGCAGGAGCTGATACGCAAATACTCGAAAGACTCCGACGTCATCATAAGCACGGCGCTCATCCCCGGTAAGCGCGCCCCGATACTCATCACCGAGGAGATGGTGAGCGAGATGAAGCCCGGCTCGGTCATCGTGGACATGGCCGTAGAGCACGGCGGGAACTGCACGCTATCGGAGGCGGGGAAGGAAGTCGTTAAGCACGGGGTTACGATAATCGGGTTCCCTAACATACCGGCGATGATGCCGGTTCACGCGAGCCTCCTCTACGCGAGGAACATTCTCGCGTTCCTGAACCTGATATCTCCCGACGGGAAATCAGCCGTCCTCGACCTCGGGGACGATATAATAAAGGGCTCTCTCATCACACACGGTGGAGAGATAGTCCACCCGGCCATAAAAGAGGCCGTGAAATAAAGAAAGGAGGCGTCGTCTCATGGACGGAGCGTTATTAGTCGCCGGATTGTATATATTCATGCTTGCAGCATTCCTCGGGTTCCTCGTTATATCGCGCGTGCCTCCGCTCCTTCATACGCCGCTAATGTCCGCAACGAACGCGATATCGGCGATAATCGTGGTCGCGGCGATCCTCGTCGCGGGCGGAGGTCACGGGGGCCTCGTGACTGTGCTCGGCACGATAGCCGTCGCCTGCGCGATGTGTAACGTCGTGGGCGGTTTCCTTATCACGGAGCGCATGCTGAAAATGTTCAAGAAAGGGGACGGTAAGAGCGAAAAATGAGCCACGTTATCACGAACATCGTATATCTGATTTCGGCCCTCCTTTTCATCCTGGGGCTCAAGGGCCTGAACTCGCCCGAGACCGCGCGCCGCGGACAGAAGATGGCGGCGATCGGCATGGCGATGGCGATCATCGGCACCCTCTTTCAGCACGAGGTCATCACCTACGAGTGGATAATCGTCGGCATGATAATCGGGTCCTTGGCGGGCATAGCAATCGCCGCGTGGACGCCGATGACGAAGATGCCCGAGCGAACCGCGCTCTCGCACGCATTCGGCGCGCTGGCCGCGGCGCTCGTCGGTGTAGCGGAGTACTATCACGGCCAGGATCTCAACAGCGTTAGGATGACTGCGATAGGGTCCGAAGTCATGCTCGGGAGTCTCACCTTCACCGGCAGCATGATGGCCTTCGGCAAGCTCCAGGGCATTCTCCCCGGAGCGCCGTGGACCTACAAGGGGCAGAACGTATTCAACATATCCCTCCTCGGAGTGATCGTACTTTTCGTCATAATACTCGTGTTCGTACCCTCGGCGAGCTTCCTGTTCTATCTCGGGCTCGCGCTCGCCCTCACGTTCGGCGTAATGCTGATTCTTCCGATAGGCGCGGCCGACATGCCGACGGTTATTTCAATATTGAACTCCTATGCCGGTATTTCCGCGGCGCTCCTCGGGTTCGCGCTCAACAACAAGATACTCATCATCGCTGGCGCTCTCGACGGGGCTTCGGGCTTCATACTCTCGATCATCATGTGCAGGGCGATGAACCGCTCCTTTACGAACGTGCTCTTCGGCGCTTTCGGAAAGATAGAGGAGGGGGAAGAGGGGGCCGCCGTCGACGAGGACGTTAGCCCCAAACAGGCCCGCTCCGGCACTCCCAAGGAGGCGGCCGAGATATTCAAGACCGCGAAGTCGGTCATCGTCGTACCCGGGTACGGCATGGCGGCCGCCCAGGCGCAGCACAGCGTAAGGGAGCTTGCCGACATTCTCCAGGCGCAGGGGACGGAGGTGAAATACGCCATACACCCGGTCGCGGGAAGGATGCCCGGACACATGAACGTGCTGCTCGCCGAGGCGAACGTGCCCTACGACGTGCTCATAGACATGGACGACATCAACCCCGAGTTCCCCGACGCCGACGTCGCGTTAGTCATAGGTGCCAACGACGTAACCAACCCCGCAGCGCGCCACGACAAGTCGAGCCCGATCTACGGGATGCCTATTCTCGACGTCGACAAGGCGAAGCACATAATGGTAATCAAGCGGAGCATGAACCCGGGGTTCGCGGGCATCGAGAACGAGCTCTACTTCGACGAGAAGACCATGATGGTGTTCGGCGACGCCAAGACGGTCGTGGGGAATATCACGAAAGAGCTAAACGACCTTAAATAGCGGGGGCGGACAATTTCCGCTGATATACGGTTCCTTCCAACTTATCCGCTAAAACCAGCGACCGAAGCCCAACCCGTTCGCCATTAATAATCTGTCTTCGCGAGGCTCCGAAGCATTGTGCGAAGGAGCCGTGGCGATCTCGCTTTATTCTTGAGATTGCCGCGGTCGCATACTACGTAATTTGGCTTGTGTAACTCTTTTGCATAAATGAATGAGCATATTTGCAAGCATCCGACAGCGACCGGTTCTTACGCTTGCTCAGAACCGTTCCTCGCAATGACAGGTGGAGGGAGTGAGATTGCCGCGGTCACTCCCGGCTTCGATCGAAGGCTTCCGGCTTGGCTAACGCTACGCCGGACGAGACGCCGTGATAAAGCGTTCCCTCGCAATAACAAACTTATACCTTCCCCCACTTTATAATCTTCAAATCCAGCACGAACACGGCGTAGAAGACAGGGACGAGCACGAGCTCTATGACCGTCGCAAGCGCGAGGCCGCCTATCTGCGCGTAGCAGAGGGGCTGCCAGAGCGGGCCACCGTGTATGGCGAGGGGGAAGAGGGCGAGTATCGTCGCGCCTACGGTTATAAGCACGGGTCTCAGACGCGCGATCCCGGCATCGAGCAAGGAGTCCTCGAACGGCTCCCCTTCCTCGTGCTTCACCTCTATGAAGTCGAAGAGCACTATCACGTGGCTCACGATAACCCCTACGAGGCTCGCGATGCCGAGGAACGCCATAAACCCGAATGCCTCCCTCATTATGAGCAGCGCCGCGAGCGAGCCGACTACGCCGTACGGGACGGCCGCGAATACGAGGAAAGGCTTTACCGCGTTATTGAACTGGAGCACGAGCGCGACGAATATCGCCAGTACGGATATGATGAGGACGGTCGTGAGGTTCCTGAAACCCTGTATCTGCTTCGCCTTCTCCCCTCCGTACACCATCTGATACCCGGGCGGGAGGCTGTCTTCGAACGCGTCTATCTCTTTCCCGGCCTTGCCGAGTATCGTCGAGGGGTACGCTCCCGGCTCGGGGAAGCCTATCACGCTGATGGTCCTGAAATGCTCGCGGCGCATAATGCGCGAGACCTCCATCCCGTAATTGACGGACGATACTTCGAGGAGCGGAATCTTCTGCTCGTTGTCGGAGGCGTAGACGTAGAGGCTCTGTAGGTCCGAGAGCTCGGCCCTCTCGTCCACCCGGAGCCTTGCGAGCACCGGAATCTGCTTGTCCCCCTCCTGATATACCGTGACCTCGGCCCCGCTCAAACCCGCAGCCGAGGATACGGCCACGTCTTCGTTCGTTATTCCGGAAAGGTTCGCCCGGTCGGGGTCTACGTCGAGCCTCACCCTGAAGCTGTCCTCGAACCAGTCGTCCCTCACGCTCATGGTCTCGGGCACTTTCCTGAGTATGCCCTTGAGCTCCTCCGAAAGCCTCCTCAGAGTGCCGATGTCCTCGGCCTCGCTCACGTACTCTGAGCTGATGTCCGATCTGCCTGATATGTGTATCTGTATCGGGTAGTCGACCGGGTTCAGCTGGAGCTGTCTCACCTCGAAGTACGCTCCCGGTATCCTCCCCGAGAGCGCCTTCTGTATCACGGGCGCGAGCGCGGGCGTGTCGTCCTTGTCGCTCACCTTCAATATTATCTGCGCGTAGTTCGTCTGCTGCTGCTCCGGGGAGAGCGTATACCAGAAGCGCGGGCCGCCTCCGCCGACGAATGCGGTCACGGAATCGAGGACGCTCTCTTTCCTCTTTTCCTTCACGCCGTATTCGCGTGTGACCTCTTCGATCACTTCCTCCGCCTTCGCCGCAACCGCATTCGTCTGAGAGAGCGCGACTCCGTTCGGGAGCCAGACGTCTACGTATGAGAGGTACTCGACGTCCTCGGGAAAGAAAGAGGACGCAAGGCGTGAGGCCACGAGGCCGCCCAGGACGAAGAAGGCGAGCGAGAACGCGAGCACCTTCTTCCTGTGCTCGATCGCGTACTTCCCGACCCGGTGATAGAAGCCGTAGAAGCCGGTCGTTCTCTTTTCCTCTATGGTCTCTTCGGGCTTTTTCCCCGCTCTCAGCAGGTAGAACCCCAGGAACGGAATGAACGTCATCGAGACGAGCCTCGAGGAGACGAGCGCGCACGCCATCACGACGGGGAGGCTGTAGAGGAACTCCCCTGTCGTGCCCGTGAGCATGAGGTAGGGGAGGTACGCGACTATGTTCGTCACTGTCGCGAACATTATCGCGCGGGCGAGCTTCGTCGGGCCCAGCCACGAGGCGACCTCGGGCGGGTGGCCTAGCGCGAGGTTGCTCTTTATCGCGTCGTTCGCGACGACGGGGTCGTCGACGAGGAGCCCCAGCGCTATGATGAGCGTCGCGATCGAGACCTGTTGTAAATCGATTCCGAGGAGATACATGAGCCCGAACGTCATAGAGAGCGTTATCGGGATCGAGAGCGCCATGAGCAGCGCCGAGCGCCATTCGCGGAAGCCGAACCACGCGACCAGGACGACGAGTATGATCGCCTCGACGAGCGCCTCCATGAAGAGGTCCATGTTGTCCTGCACCTGCTCGGGCTGGTCGGAGGTCTTGGCTATGATGAGGTCTCTGGGGATGATGTGCTGTAGCTCCGCCTTGGCCTGATCTAGCGCTTCTCCGAACTTTTCTATCTGGTCGTCTTTTCTCATCTGTACCGCGAGAGTGATGGCCCGGGACCTCCGCCATTTGCCGTCCTTATCGCGCCACGAATAGAAATTGAGAAAGGTCGGAGGGTCCTGGTAGCCCCTCGTTATCTCGAACAGGTCTCTCAGGTAAACGGGCACACCCTCGGGGGTCTTCGATATGACGACGCCCCCTATCTCGCCCGGGTCCGTGAACTGTCCCGACGGGTAGACCAGGACTTCGCTGCCTCCGACGTCGAACTCCCCTCCGGGCAGGTCTGTGTTGCGGGCGTTCACCTTCTGCTTTATATCGGCGGGCAGGATTCCGTACGAGGCGAGCTCCTCCTGGGAGTAGTCGAGATAGACGCGCTGGGGGAGGACGCCCGAGCGCTCTATTATGGAAACCTCCTCGACCGACTGGAGCACCTCCGTTATGAGCTCGGTCACGTTCTCGAGGTCGCTGTAGCTGTACTTGTCTCCCGCGACCGCTCCGAGCTTCTTTTCCGTCTCAGCGGCGTTTCCTATGAGCACGGGCTCCCAGGCGTCCACGTGGAAGCCCGAGAGACCGAGCTTTTCGGCGGAGAACCTTTTCGTGAACGCGAGGAAATCTCCGGGGCTCGCCGTTACTTCCGCGTCTAATGCAATGAACCCGGGCGCGCTCACGACGCGCGGGTCTTTCGCCATGCCTCCCTCTGTAAGTGATATGGAGAGCATTTCGAAGACCGTGCCGAGGCTCGCGGCGTCGATCGAGCCCGGCAGCGCGACGACGAAAGTCATGCGCTTGCCCGCTTCCTCCGGGGGGAACTGCGAGCGCATGGACTCTATCGCTTTATTTATGTTCCGGGCGCGGACTGCTATCTCGACTCCGCTTTCCTTGGGGGACGCGACGGTGAGCATCATCGCCGCGGTGTTCCCGAAACCGCTGTTGAACTTTATAGGCCCCGCGCCATTCGGGAGGTTGTTGTTCAGGTAATCGAGGCGGAGGTTTATGTCGTTGAACTGCGGGGTCGTGTCCTTCAGGTCTTCGGATAACTGCACCTGGACAATGGCCATTCCCGGAAGCGACGTGGACTTTATCGCGAACTCGTTTCCGGGGTCGGGCTCGTGGAGGTATGAGTTCTGGGCTATCGTCTCCTCCATGGGCTTCGTTACGAGCTGCTCGACCTTTGCCGCGTCCGCTCCCGGCCAGGGGCACGTCGCGACCGCGATGAGGACGGGTATGTCCGGGTCCTTCCGCTTGGGCATGTTGAGCCAGCCGTATACGCCCCATGCTAAGACCGCGATCAGCAGCACCCATGAGATCTGCCTCTTCTCGGTAAAGAAGCGCGCCGTGTTGTGCGTGCTGGCGATTATGTCGTTGTCGTCTCTGTGCGGCATGGGTCTCGGTCGGTTACCGGACGGTTTAAGATTGCTTCACTTGCTCCCTTCGCTCCACGATCACGGGATTATTCTTACCTCTTCTCCTTCGCGGATGATCTGGGAGCCCATGATTACGACCTTCTCTCCGGGGGCGAGCCCTTCCATCACGGCCACGCTGTTCCCGTATACGCTCCCCAGGAGCACGTCCTTTTTCCGCGCGAATGTTTTCCCTTCCCGCTCGTCTACGACGAACACGGCGAATTCCCGGCCGTCCGTCGAGGAGCGCACCACGGAGCCGAGAGGGAGCAGCACTACGGGCACGTCTTTCCCTTTTGTATCGAGCGCGAGAGAGGCGATCATGCCGGGCTTAAGGACGTTATCGGGGTTCGGTATCGTTATCTCGACGTTAAACACACGCGACCGCGAGCCCGCTTCGGGCGCTATCTCCGTAATCCTCCCCTTAAAGAACGTGTCCGGTATGGATTCTGTAGTGACCGACATCCCGTCCCCGAGCTTCACGTCCCCTAGCACTACGTCGGGCACGGCGAAGAGCACTTTCACCGACGTAACGTCGGCCAGCACGAATCCCCGGGTGCCCGGCCTCACGTAGCTCCCGACCTCTATGTCGCGCTCGAGGAGTACGCCGTTCATGGGCGCGCGCATGGTGCAGTAGTCGAGGTTCTGCTGCGCGCCCACTACCTTGGCCTTCCCGCCCTCAACCTGCGCCTTCGCGGTCTCATACTCCTTGGTCGCGTGCTCGTAGTCGTTAATCGTGATGCTCTTGGTCGAATACAAGATAGTAGTCCTGTCGTAATCGGCCTTCCCTTTTACGTATGACGCCTGCGCCTCCGCGAGCTCCGACTTGGCCTCTATCACCTTGGAGAGATATTCCGTATCGTCTATCGCCGCCAGCGCGGCTCCCTTCGTTACATCATCGCCTTCCTGCACATCCCTCATGCGCCCGTCCGAGCCCATGACCTGCATGATCTCCCTGACGTATCCGTCGACCTTGAAGTCGAGGCTCACCTGCGTATAAGGGTTTACGGTCGCCGTGAACCTGAGAGGGCCCGTGACCTCGCCCGGAGTGGCGGCCTTCACCCTCACCGGCGTGACGGTCTTTTCGTATCCGCTCCCGCACGCGCACAGCGCGGCGGCCAGGGCAAAGGCTATGTGTGCGGAGATGCGTCTCATGCGCGTCTATTCCTCCCCCATCGCTTTCTCGAGCTCCGCGCGCGCGGTCCAGTATCCGAGCACGGCTTCCTGATAGTCCTTGTTCTTTTCCTCGAGGGACGATTCCGCTTCGAGCACTTGCTCTAGGATGGCGGATTCCTGCCTGTACTTGTTCATCGTAACGCGGAGCCTTTCTCTCGCGGCTGCCTGCTCCATCTCCGTAACGTCTATCAGGGCCGCGGCTTCTTCAAGCTTGCGTATCTTTGTATTGACGTCGATGATGACGTCGGATTCCGATTCGTCGAGCAGGTTCTTCGCCTGGATCACCGCCTTCTTCTTCTCCGCTATCTCCGCCTGCCTCCGCCCCCAGTCGAAGAATTCCCACTTGGCGAATAGCGCCACGGTCGAGGTGTTCTCGGGCAGGAGCTCTATGTCGAGGTTGGCGGTGTACTGGAGCTGTACCCCTACTTCGGGTATGTACTTCGACTTCTTGATATCCACCTCGTTCTCCGCGAATTCGATATTGAGCCTGGCGGCGTTCACCTCCGGGCGCTCCGCGAGCGCTATCTCCTCCGCCTCTTTCGGATTAACGGTAATCGACTCCGCGCTTCCCACGGGGGTGACCGTGAACTCCGTCTCCACGTCCCGCCCGAGGAGCTTGTTCAATTTCTCCTTCTGCGTAGCCATTTCGTTTTTCGTCTTGAATTCGTCGTACTCTGCCTTGCCGAGCCTGGCCTTCACCTCGAGGCTCTCGCTCTCGAGAGCCCTGCCCACGGCGACGTACCTGTTGACGAGCTCGTAGAGCTCCCGGAGGAATACTATCTTTTCCCTCTCCGCCTGGAGCTCGCTCTCCGATTTCAGTATGTTGTAGTACTCCTTCTTCACTTCCTCGGCCACCTGCTGCTGTCTCGCGCGGAGCTCCTCGCCGAAGAGGGACTTCTCCACCTTCCGCTGCTTCACGTAGAGGTATATCTCGTAGAGCTGCGTTATGGGCTGGGCGACTGACGCGTTAATGAACGTCGTGAAATCGGGCGCGGTCGATATCTTGGTGGTCTCGGCAGGTATAGGGCCTATTCCGGGGAAGTTGCCGAACGCCCCCTTCCTGAACGTGAAGGCTTCGTTAGACAGGTGATAGGACTCGTACGCGCTCACGTTGAATTCCGGGAAGAGCTTCGTCTTGGCCGCCCTGACGGCGTCACCCGCCTTCTCCACCTGTAATATGGCGTTATCTATGGAGAGGTTGTCCTCGAGCGCGATCGAGAGCGCCTCTTCGAGCGTGAGCGTCTCGATGTGGCCGCTTTCTTCTCCCCCCGAGGCCGGGGGGGAGGGGAAATAGACGGTCAGAGCCAGGAAGGCGCATATCAGAACGCGATAAACGCGTCCCGGGAGCCCGGCGCCCGCTCGTAAGTGCACAGATGGACCCATCGACATCCTCCTTTAATGTACGGCCGGTAAAGCGTAAGGAATTCTGAATCTCAGGTTCAAATTATTTTAGATAATTTTATCACTAAAATAAAACTGGCGGACAGACAATGTGTGCTGATGTACGGTTCTCATGTGACTCCTCTGCTAAACCTACAATGTCATTTCGACCGCTGCTTCGAGCGAGCAACGGTTTCGATCGAGTGAGAAACCGGTCGACCCCGGCTGATTGCTGTGAGTTGTCATCTGCTTCAATAGTTACTGAAAACAAAATAAGTAGGACGCCTCGGGCTGATTGTAAGTTCGCTTCTCACAAGCAGCATCCGTGTAGTAGAAAACAAAGCGGGAGAAATCTATTGTTAGTATTTCTTCTTTAAAACAAATCAAACCAACAGATTTCTCGCTATTAGAATTTGGTACAGCGACATTACCAGTATTACTTAACATCGTGTTTCATAAGCATAGGCGTCCGGTTCTTGCACTAGTTCAGAACCGTTGCTCGAAATGACAAGTAAGGGGCGAGATTGCCGCACCAGGCCTGTCCCGTACTAGATACGGGAATGGTGCTCCTACAATTCTGAGCGGCTCTCCGCAATTTCTCCCCGGGCAATTCACAAGGGCTTAAAAACAGGTAGAATGTTTAAAAAGGGGCAGGGTTCTATATTTTTTACCTATGATCGCCTGTTGTGCATTGCAGAGCAGATTTTTTTCTCCGGCCCGACGGCAATATTACTCCGTAATGGTAAATATATTAATAATTACGGCAGGTTATTATAGTTTTATTTGATTTGAGGGCCGGGTGTATTATAATGATGGTTCCCTTTTTTAAACTTTTGCACAGTAAAAAACCCAAGGAGAAGGAGCGACATGAGCACCGTTCGTGATATTTCAAAACAGCCGTTCAAGGTAATCTCGGCGCCGAGGAACCTCCAGATAAGGAACAGCCTCCTGAGCGAGTATGCCGACATATATACTCCTCAGGTCCTGGAAGCACTCAAGGCGCTTTCCGTATTCAATAAAGACCAGAAGCTGCTGATGGAAAAGCGGTACGCGAGGCGCGCGCAGCGGAACCGCAACAGGGAGAGGATAAGGTTCCTCAACCCGAACGATTTCATACCCCGCACCAATATAAAGGTACAGGACGCGCGGGACGGCAAGTTCGTGGGCTCCGAGATCCCTCATGACCTCCAGAGGCAGTGGATACAGGGCACGGGCCCCGCGGCCAAGCCGAACACTTCCCTCGACAAGAGCATCAGGAACGTAGCTTACGCTCTCCTTTCGGGCGCTGACGGCTGGATGTTCGACGGCGAGGACGCCCTCGGACAGATAAACACGATGTCGCTCGACAACCAGAGGAACCTCAAGCTCGCCATAAGGAAAGACCCGGTTTTCATGAACGTCGCCGAGCAGGTCTCGAGGGAGATGAACGACTGGGCGAAGGGGTTCTTCGGCCGCGAGATCATACTCGACTGGAGAAAGCAGCTCGACTTCACGACGAAGATCTTCCGCGCGAGGGGGCTGCACCTCGACGACAGGCACATAAGGGACGAGAACGGTCTCATGCTTTCGGCCTCGATCGTCGATGTAGTGCTTTACATTGTGAACAACTATCAGGAGCTCGATAAATCCGGCTCGTCGCTCGTTCTATACCTCCCGAAGATACAGACGGCCGAAGAGGCCGCATTCTGGAACGAGCTCTTGTCCGCGCTGGAGGACCACCTGAACCTTCCGCTCGGCGCGATAAAGGTATACGTGCTCGTCGAGCAGCTGGAGGCCACCTTCCAGCTGATGGAGATACGCGCGGCGCTCGGCAGGCATTTCGTCGGGTTCAACACGGGCAGGTGGGATTACATAAACAGCGTGTCCGACGCGATGGCGTGGGACCAGTCTTTCATAAACCCGAACATAGAATCGATAACGATGACTTACGGCTACATGAGGAATTACGAAGACCGCGTGCGCAGGGCCGTGAACACTCCGGGCGTCAACCATAACTACGCCCTCTGGCAGGGCGGAATGGAGCCCAACATCCCCGTAGGCTCCGACAAGGGTGTAAAAGAGGGGATGAAGAAGGCGGTCGAGGGGGCAAAGAGGGAGCAGCAGGCCGGGGCCAGCGGCAAGTGGGTCGCTCACTGGAAGATGGTGCACATAGTAAGGCCGGTATGGGAAGAAGCCGGGGAAGAGAACCAGATGGGCAAGAAGTTCCCGCCCCTCACCTACACCGACGAAGACGCCGACGGTCTCACTCTACTCGAGCCGGCGCCGAGGACCGTAAGGGGCGCAAGGAACCTCATATCCGTCGCATTACAATACGGCAACGCCTTCGGACAGGGCTTCCAGGCGGCGGCGCTCAAGCCCGCCGACTTCTTCGGCAACGACGACATACTCTATTTAATGGAAGACATGGCCACGGGCGAGATACGCCTCAGCATACTCTGGGAATGGGTGGACAAGGGCGCGGTCCTCACCGAGGACGACAAGGAGACCGGGGTCAAGGCAGGGGACATATTCACCTCGGATTTATTCGAGAGGCTCCTCGCCGAGGAATACGACAAGCTGCTCAAGGCGAAGGACAAGGACGTACACGACGACTCCAAGCCCACGACGCTCCCGATAGCTAGGGAGATAGTGGAGACATACGTGCTCGACAACATCAAGACGCCCTGGTACATCGACCTCCTCAACATAAACCTCAACAACCACGACCTCTCTACGGCCAAGATCAGGATAAAGCAGTACATGGACGCCTTCAAAAAGGACGGCACGCGTATCACGGAGAACCTCGACTTCCTCCCTGAAACGAGGATAGACACGACTCTCGAGGACGAGCTCGATTCGTTCGAGAGGGAAGTGAGGGAGATGAAGGAGTGGTTCGCGCAGCCGAGGTTCAAGGGCATAAGGCGTCTTTACTCGGCCCGCCAGGTGGTACAGCAGGCGGGGACGATAGAAAACGACTACACGGTCGCGAGGAGATACTCCGAGGAATTCTACAACAGGCTCCGGGAGCTCTTCGCCAAGGGTGAGCAGATAACGACTTTCGGCCCCTACTCGCCGGGACAGATAGTCACGATGAAGCGCATAGGGATAGAAGGAATATATCTCGGCGGCTGGGCGACGTCCGCCAAAGGGTCGCTGTCTGAAGACCCGGGCCCGGACCTCGCGAGCTATCCGCTGAGCCAGGTGCCGGATGAGGCTGCCGGGCTAGTGCGCGCTCTCCTCACCGCCGACAGGAACCAGAAGTTCATGAGGTCCCGCATGTCGGAGAAGGAGAGGAAGGCGACGCCGAAGGTCGATTACAGGCCTTTCATTATCGCCGACGCCGACACGGGACACGGAGGCGACGCCCACGTGAGGAACCTCATCAAGAGATTCGTCGAGGCGGGCGTTACCGGTTATCACATCGAAGACCAGAAGCCGGGCACGAAGAAATGCGGACACCAGGGCGGCAAGGTGCTCGTTCCGGTTGACGAGCAGATAAAGAGGCTGAATGCCGCAAGGTTCCAGCTCGATATAATGAAAGTGCCGGGGATCATCGTCGCCCGCACGGACGCCGAGGCCGCAAACCTCCTCGACGGAAGGGGAGACGAGCGCGACCAGCCGTTCATTCTCGGAGCGACGAACACGACCGTTCCCGGATACAAGAACTGCTACCTCGCTATACTCAAGAGGTTCTTCGACAAGGGCATCACCGACGTTAACGGGTTCATGATGTACAAGATATCGGACGCCGAATACGACGAGGTATACGAGTGGTTCGACAAGGTCGGCCTCACCCCTATCATAGACAAGAGCATACAGGCATTGAAGGAAGGAAAAGAAAGGAGCATAACGAAGCCGCTCGAGAACGCGGCCAGCAAGTTCGTCGAGACCTGGGAAGTGGAGTCGGGCCTCATGACCTACGCCCAGGCCGTGGCCGAGCAGATGGAGTTCGCGATAGAAGAGGGCAGGAACCTCGGGATGACAATAGACGAATGGTTCGAATTCGCGAATCACTCTTCCTACCAGCACGCGAGGGACAGGGCCAGGCTGATGGGAATAGAAGCCGCGTGGGACGCGGAGCTCTCGAGGACTCCCGAGGGATACTATCAGGTCAAGGGCGGAATAGAGTACGCCATAGCGAAATCGCTCGCGGTCGCTCCTTACGCAGACCTTATATGGATGGAAACCAAGACCGCAAACTACGAAGAAGCGAAGGAGTTCGCCGAGGCTATACACGCCGAGTTCCCGGACAAGATGCTCGCGTACAACCTGTCGCCGTCCTTCAACTGGGACACGACCGGGATGAGCGAGGACGAGATGAGGAACTTCCCGAAAGAGATCGGGAAGCTCGGCTACGTGTTCGACTTCATCACCTACGGCGGGCACCAGATAGACGGTCTCGCGGCGGAAGAGTTCGCGACGGCTCTCAAGCAGGACGGGATGCTCGCGCTCGCGAGGCTCCAGAGGAAGTTCAGGCTGCTTGATTCGCCCTACAGGACTCCGCAGACGCTCGTCGGAGGGCCGAGACTCGACGGCGCGCTCGCCGCATCGTCGGGACGTACCGCTACTACCGTCGCCATGGGCAAGGGCTCGACACAGGTGCAGCACCTAGTCGAGACCGAAGTCCCGCCGAGGATACTCGAGGACTGGCTCGAGCTCTGGTCCGAGCACTACGGCATACCGGGCCGCCTGAGCGTCAAGCTGAGGCCCCACACGGCCGGCTCCGAGCTCCTCGAGCTTACGGTCAAGGACGAGGGCGGTAACAAAGTCGCCGACGTCATATTCGCCACGATACACGACCGCTGGGGGAACAACTTCGTTTCCGTCAGGGACCAGAATACGTTCGAAGACAAGTTCCGGAAGAAGAGGCTCATGGCCCTCATACACATATTCCTGATACACAGGTATAAGGCCGTCTCCGTGCACTACGTGAGCCCGACCGAGGACAACCAGAAACAGGCCCAGGGTATGAAGGCTATGGGTATATACGACGAGGTCAACACCGAGATCGGGCACATCATAGTTGCGAGGGTCAATACGGAGAGAGTTAAGGAGCTGCTTGCCCCGGACCTCACCGAGCTCAAGAGTTTCATAGCGAAGAAATCGAAGCCGAAGGGCAAGAAAAAAGACAAGCAGTAAACTTTAAGACAGCGAGTTGCGGAGGCCCCGGTCAAAAAGGGCCTCCGGGTTTTTCAATCCGTGACGGAGGGAGTTTTAAACGATGATCGAGCTGCTTCCGCCTTTCCTGTACGCGATCTTTCTTCTCGGGTTCGTCCTCGCGCTTTTGCTCAAGGCGAGGAATATAAAGGACTAGGCACACACACGTAGTGTGCTTTTCGGTTCCTTCCGGTTTATCAGCTTAAATCAGCGTCTGAAGCCCAACCCGTTCGCCCTGAGCTTGCCTGCAATAAATTCAGGCCGCGACCACGTTTGTATATCGCGCCAAGATGGCGCTCCTACAATAAACGTAATCCTTTCTCAGTAGGAGCGGCTTCCAGCCGCGATTCCAATAGAAAAGAGTGAAGGGTGGGAAGTTATTGCAGCACGAACGGGTTTTGCTTCGCTGTTGGTTTGGGCAGAGAAACTTCGGTAGGACCGTTTATGAGCGGACATTGTCCGCCCTCGATTTGTATCCCTGCCTCTCGCGGGTCTTCCTGCGGTTGTGCTCGTGGTGTTCCTCGAGGCATTCTACGGAGCAGCAGCCTTCGTTCTCATCGCTGCATCTCTTGCACAGTATCACGAGGTCGTCGCAGGCGGTGTTCCTGCAGTTCTGGTAGCGGTCGGAGCTCTCGCCGCAGACGACGCAGCGTGATATCACCACGCCCTCGGCCTCGACGTCCGAGACGAGCCTGTCGTCGAAGACGAAGCACTTCCCCTCCCAGAGCGTGTCCGGATATTTCTGGCAGAAGTTGATGATTCCGTCCTTTAGCTGGCGGACGTCGGTAAAGCCCCTGCTTATCATGTAGGCGGTCGCCTTCTCGCACCTTATCCCGCCCGTGCAGTATGTCACGATCTTGCTATGTTTCTTGTCCTTGAGCTCTTCGAGGGCTTCCGGGAACTCGCGGAACGAATCCATCTTCGGAATCACGGCGTTCCTGAACCTCCCGACGTCCGACTCGTAGCTGTTCCGCGTGTCGAGCATGATGAAGTCCTCGCCGCTCTCGTATAGGGCGATGAGCTCTTCGGGGGTGATGTACTTCCCTCTCTTGCTCATATCCACTTCCTTTTCGAGACGGATAATCTCCATCTTCACCCTTACTATGAGCTTCCTGAACGGGAGGAAGGACGCGGTCTCTTCCTTGAAATTGACGTCCGAGAACCCTTCGATCGAGGTAAGGAATTCTTTGTACCTCTCCACCTGCTCCCGCGTTCCAGCGAATGAGCCGTTTATGCCCTCGCGCGCGACGAGCAGCTTCCCGAGGAGCCCTTCCTTGCAGCAGAACTCTCTCTGCCGGGCGGCGAAGCCGTCGGGGTCGGCTATTTCGATGAATTTATAGAAGAGGATTATGTGTACGTCGTTCATTGCGTCTCATTTGCCGGATGTAATATTTCCCTTTGCGTCTTCCTTCAGGCGGGCAGGAATGTCCATCCGCTCATGGAGTATGCTGATTATACCCAATACTCCTCCTGAAAGAACCCGGAAGAATATGAAGTGCCTCTCATAACGTATGTAGAAAATCTTTTCAAACCCCGTGCGTTCGAGCGTTCGCCAGAGCTTCTGATCCTTCTGGGCATTCGAAATCGCGTCGTGCATTCCGCGCATGTATTCTACAGCCTTCCGCTCTCCCCACTTCTCAAGTGTGTAATCCCATATCTCGTCCTGTCTCCTGTCCGCGGCGGGGAAAAAACGATACCGCATTATGATTTCTGTTTACCGCGGTTTCTCGAGATCACGTCATCGGCGCTTACCTCTACGAATTCGCTCTCCCCGGCGCTCATGCCGGGTTCGAGCTCGCCGCGGAGCCGCTGCCACCTGTGCTCTTCGAGACGCTCATAATCCTGTCTTATGAGGGCCCGTATGTATTCGCTAACGGACTCGTACATGCCTTCGGGCCCCGTACGCTCCCTGACGAATTTGATCAGCTTTCCCGATATTCTCACGTTTACGCTTTCAGCCATCGCTTGCGCCCCCTTACTCAGGATATTATAGAATATGTATCGAGAAACATCAATTTTGTGAGAAATATGCTCACAAATAAGACCATGGATGTAGGGGGTTTTGCGGCTCGGCGGATAAAGCCTCGGGATTGTCTATCGCAGCGCTGAAGTTGTTGCCATAAAAAGAAAAAGAGGGAGCACCCGTTACCGGAATGCGCCCTCTTTTCTTAAAGGAGGATGGAGGATAGATTTAAGTGCGTTACTTAACTTTCATTATTAATATAAAGGATGGCTCTTAATTTGTCAAGCGGAATTTTCACTGCGAATTTTATCCTTTGTTAACGGAGATTATTGCCGCGGATAAGCGCTGACCGGCGCTGCAAGACGATCGCACGCATAGCCCGAGACGGGGTCATATCTCGCCTATCGTGCCGTACTCGCCCGACTGTCGTATGAGCTTTCCTACGAGCCCCGTCCAGCCCGTCTGGTGGCTCGCTCCTATGCCGGCTCCGTTGTCCCCGTGGAAGTACTCGTAGAAGTTGATGTAGCAGCTCCAGTAGGGGTCCGTCTGGAATTTCTCGGTCCCGCCGTAAACCGGTCTCCTGCCCGACGCGTCTTTCTTGAATATCCTGACGAGCCTGTGCGATAACTCCTTAGCTACTTCCCAGAGGTTCATATACTGGCCCGAACCCGTAGGGCATTCCACCCTGTAGCTGTCCCCGAGATAATAGTGGAATTTCTGGAGAGACTCTATCAAGAGGAAATTCACGGGGAACCAGACGGGGCCCCGCCAGTTGGAGTTCCCTCCGAAAAGACCGCTCGTCGATTCCGCCGGCTCGTACTCGACCGTATAGTCATACCCGGCCACGTGGAACTCGTACGGGTGGTCCCTGTGGAATTTCGAGATCGAGCGTATACCGTACGGGCTCAGGAACTCGTTCTCGTCGAGCATCTTCTTAAGCACCTGTCTCAGCTTGTCCTGGTCGACTATGGAGAGGAGCCTCCTCTCGCCCACCCCCTTTTCCTCCATCGAAGCCACGTTCTCGCCGAGGTCGGGTCTGTTCTCTATGAACCATTCCATCCTCTGCCTGAACCCTTCCAGCTTCACGAGCACTTCGGGCTCGATGGTCTCAATGGCATAGAGAGGGATGAGCCCCACCATCGAGCGCACCTTCATGGGCAGGTGGTTCCCGTTAGGCAGGTGGAGCACGTCGTAGTAGAACTCGTCTTCGTCGTCCCAGAGCCCGTCGTGCCCCCGCTCCGGGAGGTTTATCGCGCGGGCGATGTAGAGGAAGTGCTCGAAGAACTTGCTCGCTATGTCCTCGTAGCTCGCGTTGTGCTTAGCTAACTCTATGGCTATCGCGAGCATGTTGAGACAGTACATGCCCATCCAGCTCGTGCCATCCGCCTGCTCAAGTATGACTCCCGAAGGGAGCTTCGCGTTCCTGTCGAAAACTCCTATGTTGTCTAACCCGAGAAACCCGCCCTCGAACACGTTCTTCCCTTCGGCGTCCTTCCTGTTCACCCACCACGTGAAGTTGAGCAGCAGCTTCTGGAAGACCCTTTCCAGGAAATGGATGTCCTTCCTGCCGTACATCTTGTGCTCGATATTGTAGACCCTCCATGCTGCCCAGGCGTGTACGGGGGGGTTAACGTCGCTGAATGCCCATTCATAGGCCGGTATCTGGCCGTTCGGGTGCATGTACCATTCCCTCGTGAGCAGCATGAGCTGGCGCTTCGCGAAATCGGGGTCGAGGAGGGAAAAGTTCACAGTGTGGAAGGCGAGGTCCCAGGCGGCGAACCAGGGGTATTCCCACTTGTCGGGCACCGAGAGTATGTCTTCGTTGTAGACGTGTATCCAGGTGTGGTTCCTCCCTTGTTTCCTCGACTCGGGAGGAGGGGGGTCGAGCGGGTCGCCGTCGAGCCATTCCTCGACGATATAGTAATAGAACTGCTTCGTCCACAGCATCCCTGCGAAGGCCTGGCGCTGTATTGCGGCTAGGTCTTCGGGAATCGTGTACGGGCACACCCGCTTGTAAAACTCGTCCGCTTCTTTTTTGCGCTTGTCAAAGACCGAGTCGTATATCTTTCCGAAGGGGTCTATCAGGTTTATCGTATCCGAGAGCCTGAGCCTCACCGTCTGGGATTTGCCCGGCTGTATGGTGAGCGTATAGTGGGCGGACATCTTCGTCCCCGTGCACTTGCTGTTGACGGCGCTCTCCCTGCCGCCGACTATGCAGTCGTTGATCCCGTCCTTGACGTACGGGGTGCCGTTCGGCGACCCGTATATCCTCTCGAAATTGGTCTCGTTATCGGTGAAGAGGAGCCCGCCGGGGTTATCGCAATAGAGCCACATGTTGCCGAGCGTAGGGTGCGAGGCCTCGATCACTTTCAGCTTCTCTTCCGATTCAGCATAGCGGAGAGAGGGCTTGTCCCCTCCTTTCCATGACCAGGTGTTCCTGAACCAGAGCGTCGGGAGAAGGTGAAGGACCGCTTCCGCAGGCCCCCTGTTGGCGACCGTAACAAGGACGAGTATATCGTCGGGGGTCTTCTTCGCGTACTCGACGAATACGTCGAAATAGCGGTCCTCGTCGAACACGCCCGTGTCAATCAGCTCGTACTCGGATTCATGGCGGCTCCTCTTCTTGTTCACCTCCACGAGGTCGTCATACGGATAGGCCTTCTGAGGGTATTTGTAGAGGCACTTCATGTAGGCGTGGGACGGCGTGTTATCGAGGTAGTAGTAATATTCCTTTACATCCTCCCCGTGGTTGCCCTCGTCGCCGGTGAGCCCGAAGAGCCTCTCCTTCAGAATCGGGTCGTGTCCGTTCCAGAGCGCGACTGAAAAGCAGAGTCTTGCGTGGTTGTCGGAGATGCCCGCGATGCCGTCCTCGCCCCACCTGTAGGCGCGCGAGCGTGCGTGGTCGTGGGGCAGGTATTCCCAAGCCGTACCACCGGGGCTGTAGTCCTCCCTCACCGTCCCCCACTGCCTCTCGCTCAGGTATGGCCCCCACTTCTTCCAGTATGTCTTTCTTTCTCGGTCCTCTCTCAGTCTCTTCTCTTCAGCCGTGAGCTTGATTCCGGTATTCATGATGGTAGGGGCTCGTCTGATACGTGTTACAGCTACGTGCGTTCTTCTGTCCCGGAACGTCCGCAGGTAAAAGCCCTTTTATCCTCCTCTCCGATCTTCGTGTGTCGTTATTCCCTGCGTGCCCGGATACGGACGGGAACCGCACACTGTGTGTATTATTTTACAGCGGAGACGGCCCGGTATGAATAGTCTCATATTAATTAGAGCCGAGTGCTGATAACTCTGAGCCGGGTTTCACCGGGCGGTGGCGATCTTGAGGATAGAAGGGTTTATTGTTTATGAGGTCTAACGTGACAGAACGGTGTTTCGATATAAAAAATACCGTAAAATTAATTTCGGTGATCGACCCGTGACCCCGGGGGGGTGAAGCGGTTTCTACTTTTTCTTCTTTCCGAAGACAATAGTCTCGGCCTCGAGCCAGTGCTCGACGTCTTTTCCGTGGACGCATCCGCTCTTCTCGTAAAGCTCGTATGCGACTCTCGCGATCTTGTCGTGAACGGACTCTTTGGACGAAGAGGATTTTTTGCCCGCGGTCTTGGGGTTGGCCGCCTTTTTGCTTGCAGTCCTTTTCGGTGCTGCTTCTTTTTTAGTCGCCATCTTGGGCTCTCCTTTACCCGTAATATATGAACATAAATATTATTTTCATACAATGATATATCAATATCCGTCCGGTGTCATCTCCGAATTTTCAGATTAACACGAAATTCATATTAAGACAGCCCGGTTGTGTGCGGCTACTCGCTACTCCCGTATATACCCGGATCGTCGGCGCCGGCACACCCGCTTACTTGACACATTGTTTGAGCCTAGCTTAATATTTGAGAGGGCAGCTCGTCCACGCGCTGTCGCGTCTCCCGTCGTTGTGCTTACGTTCATATCGGTCAGGTATTCGGTGTGCGTCTGATGAGGCAACGCTTCACCGGCGGGAAGGGTGGACGTTCTACATCTTATCAGCGGCTCGTTCGTATGATTCACGTAACGGACGGCGGGATCGAATCAAGAAAACCGGAGATAGCGAGGAGGAGTCGGAAAAATGAAAACTGGAATATACACTCTGATCGTTGTTATGGCCGCGGTTTCGGGGCTCTTCACGACGGCGGCTCTGGGGGATTTGTCGGGCGGCGAAACGAGGGCGAAGCTGATTGGCTCCTGGGTGTGGGAAGAAGGAGAGGGGATCAGCCGCACAGTGACCTCGTACTCGTTCAGCGGCGACGGCACGTTCACATGGACTGTGGCGCAGCCGGGGATGCCGGGATCGTCCGGCAACAGGACGGTAACGGGCAGCTGGCGTCTCGAGACCGCAGAGAAAGGGCTAAAAGCGATTTTTGACGAGGCGAACATGCTCATCCTCGAATATCAGGTAAGTGAAGCCGGTACGGACGCCCTTGTGCCGACTTCGAAGAAATACCTGGTGGTGATAAGCATAGACAATACCCTCGGGGGGAAGGAGACGCTGAGACTGATGCCGCCCGACGGCTCGCTCCCGGGCACGCAGTACTTTTTCAGGGCGCAGTGATACAGGCTTGTGCCAGGCGGCCCGAGACCAGCCCGGGCGTGTCATTGCCGTTCACGTGACATCGGACCGGAAATCAGATACGCGGCGTTTCTGAGCGGTGGAGCGCGAATCGAACGGGGAGGCTGAACGTGAATGCGGTATGCCCCGGATCGGGTTGCGTCGTTATTCCATTTTCTTTAATATCGGTCGCCGCTGGCCATCTCTATTTACAACTCACCCCAAGTGCACTATTAATTTAGACGTGAGGACTTTGAACAGAATTTGGCCGGAGTCGACGACAAAGCCTGTTAACTACCCGAGTTGCCTGTTAATTTCCGAAAGTCCATTCCCGGCGCTGCCGGTCGAACGGTAAAAAGCACGGTGAGATTCCGTGAAAAGTCCGAAGGTCGGAAATGAAAGAGGACAATAAGACAAAGAAGCAGCTCCTGACCGAGATCGAAGGGCTCCGTCTCGAATCGGCCCGTTACCGAGAGAACGAGAAAGAGCTCGCCCGCCGTGTGGAGGAGCTCTCCGTATGTATCCGGAGCATCGGTGACGGCGTGATCGTCGCCGGGACGGACGGCTGCATAATGCTTATCAACAGTAAGGCTGAGGAGCTCACCGGCTTCACCCCGGGAGAAGCTGCAGGGAAGCCGCTCGGGGAGGTCCTGCGTCTCTATAATGATAACGACAGGGAAAACCCTATAGATCTCGCGAACCGGGTTCTGGAAACGGGCGAGAAGCTCGGTCTGCCGAGAGATACGGTTCTCGTCACGCGCGACGGGTCATCCCGTTTCGTCTCGGCGAGCTTCGCCCCTGTAAGTTACGAGGAAACCGACTTCAGGGGAGTGGTCGTGGTGTTCCGCGATATAACGAGGCTCAGGGAAACGGAACGGGGACTGATAGAGAGCGAGAAGAAATACCGCACCATCATCGAGAACAGCTACGATCTAATATACGAGGTGGATTCCGGGGGGAACATACTCTACGTGAACCCGATCTGCCTCGAGCTTACCGGATACACGCAGTCGGAGCTCCTCGGGAAAAACGCCTTCGATTTCATGCATCCGGACGACATGCCGGCTGCGCTCGCCGTCTTCATGCGCGCCGTGTCTAACCTCACCACGGAGAAGGCTACGTTCAGGGCGCTCCACAAATCGGGGGAATACCGGTGGCTCGAGTGCGTGGGCAAACCGTTCCTTACGGCCGCGGGGGAGATACGCGGCGTCATTATCACGAGGGACGTTTCCGAGCGGAAGGCGAGGGAAGAGGAGCTCCTTGCGCTCAATACACTGATGAAAGCCGTGCACAGGTTCCTCGATCTCCGCGAGGTCTACGACGTCGCGCTCGACGTGATAATGAATATGGAAAACATGGACATGGCCATAATATATCTCGTGGACGGGGAGAGGAAGGAGGCCGTCGTGCAGGCGAGCAGGAACTTCCCCGAACATTATCTGGAGAGGGCGGGGAGGATACCCAGCCCGAGGGGGCTCACCTGGAAGGTCATAAACTCAGGCGCGGTCGTGAACATCGAGGACGCGCAGAAGGACGGGGAGATCGGGCCTGCGGGAAGGGAGCTCGGGCACCACAGCCTGCTGGGCATACCGATATTCCTTGAAAACGAAGTTATAGGCGTAATATGGTTCCTCGGCTACAAGGAGCGGAAGTTCAGCGAGCATGAAGTCCGCCTCCTCTCGGCGATGGGGGACCAGATCGGGATAGCGATAGCGAAGGCGAAGATGCTCGAGGAGATCAAGTCGGCCCAGGAAAAGCTCGTCCAGTCGGAGAAGCTCGCCTCCCTCGGGCAGATGATATCGAGCATCGCGCATGAAATAAACAACCCCCTCACCCCGGTCGTCGGTTATTCGCAGAGGCTGCTGGCGATGCCCGGTCTCGACGATAACGAGAAGAAATCGCTCGAAATCATAAACGTCTCGGCCCAGAGGGTCGCGAAGATAATCGAGAAGCTGCTTTCGTTCTCGAGGAATTACACACCGCAGAGGACGTATGAGGACATAAACGCGCTCGTGAGGGAGTGCGTGGATTTCAGGGACTACCAGCTGAAGCTCGGGAACATAGAAACGGTCACCGACCTCGATGAGGGGATACCCAAGACAATGGTGGATTCCGCCCAGATGCGGCAGGTATTTACGAACATCATTCTCAACGCCGAGCAGGCGATGAGCGGAGGGGACATCAGGGGGCGCCTGAGAGCCGTGACCAGGCTCAGGAACGGGAGCGTCATAGAAATCACGTTCGAGGACAACGGCCCCGGAATACCTAAAGACGTGATCGGAAAGATTTTCGACCCGTTCTTCACCACCAAGGAGCCCGGCAAGGGCACGGGCCTCGGTCTCGCCGTTGCATACGGGATAATTAACGAGCACGGCGGGGAGATCCGCGCGGAAAGCGCTCCGGGGCAGGGTGCGGTTTTCGTAGTCAGCCTGCCGGTGTTGGGAGAGGCTGAAGTGCCGGTCGTGCGCAGCGAGGAGCGCGTACGGAGGAGTTCCGTGGGTGCCCATGACAAGAGGATGCTCATAGTCGAGGACGAAGAGCTTGTCGTCGATCTGATAAAAGGCGTACTGGAGAATGACGACATCGCCATAGATATCGCCAGGGACGGCGAGGAAGCGCTCGCCAAGACCGTTTCCCGCGAATACGATCTGATAGTCTGCGACATCAAGATGCCGGGGATGGGCGGGATCGCGTATTACAACAGGATCAGGATATTGAACCCGCCGCTCGCGAAGAAGATCATTTTCATAACGGGCGACCCGAGCAGCGAGACGATGGACTTCCTGAAGACGACTGGGAACGAGTATATAACAAAACCGTTCAAGGTCGAGCAATTCAGGTCGCGCGTGTGCGAATTGCTGAACACCGGTCAGGATTGAGTCCCGCCTGCGTTTTCCGCCGCGGGAGGGCGCCTTTCATCCCGTGTTCATGTCCTCGTTCTCCCGGGTCATGTCTGCGCTGCCGACATCACCTTGCGGAAGCGGATCAGGGCGGAAATCAAAAATAATACTCCAAGAACGACCACGGCTCCGAAGTCGCGCCAGACTGCGCTTATACCCGCGTCGCGAAAGAGCACGGCCTGCGCGAATCCGACGAAGTGTGTCGAGGGGGAAAGCTGCATGAATAGCTGGAGCGGAACAGGCATGCTGTCACGGGGGGTATATGCGCCCGAGAGCAGCGACATGACGAGGAAGACCGGAATCGCGAGGAGCCCGAACTGCGGCATCGAGCGGGCTATTGTCGCAAGGAATATTCCGAGCGATGTCACGGAAAAGAGATAGGCTATAGTCCCGGCCACGAACAACGGAATCGAACCGGCTATCGGGACGCCTAACAGCCACTGGACGACTAAATACAGGGACATTGTGGAAGCGGCCACTATTATTAGTCCGTTCGACCAGATCTTGGCGAGCATTATATCGAACGGGCTTAAGGGCATGACCAGCAGGTGCTCGATCGTACCGTGCTCCCGCTCCCTTATCAGCGCGGCTCCGGTGAGTATTATGGCCATCATCGTGATATTGTTGATTATCTCCATCACGCTCTGAAACCACCTGGATTCGAGATTGGGATTGAATTTCGACCTGATGACTATGTCGACGGGGGTCTCGTAACTCTCTCCTTTGAGAAACTCCTGCGTCTCTTCGAATATGATGTTCTGGATGTAGGCGGCGCCCCTCCCGGCAATGCTCATGGCGGTTGCGTCCACGTTAAGCTGTATGTCGGGTGTTTTGCCTGACAGCAGGTCCTTCTGGAAGTCAGGAGGTATGTCTATTACAAAAGCGTATTTCCCCGAATCCATGCCTGCGTCGATCTCCCCGACCGTGATCATGACCGGGGGCTTGAAGTATGGATCGAGGAGGGCGTCTCTAAAGCGTCCGGAGAGCGTGGAACTGTCCTCATCGGCGATCGCAATCGACGCGTTCTCGACGTCGGTGCCGCCGCTCTCCGTAGCCTCGTAGACAGCGAACGTAAAGGCGTACACGATGAGGAACACAAGAAAGAGGTCGTAGCGAAAACTGTAGAGCTCCTTAATCCCGAGCCTGTAGATGTTGTCGAGTCTTTTGATCATCAGCTCTCCTGTGTCTTAAGCAGTAAAAATCCGAGGACGGTATACACTAGCACGAACACCGACAGTGCCGCATAGTCGATCGTCAGGTCGGAGAACGCGAGCGCCTTCGAGATTATTCCGGCGCTGATTTTCTGGAAATAACCGTACGGAAAGAGGAGACCCATTATGTTAGCCCCGCCCGATAGCGAGGAAACCGGGGTCAGGAGGCCCGAGAAGTTTATGGCGGGCACGGTCGTGATGATCGCCGTTGCGAATATGGCCGTGATCTGGGTCTTCACGAACGTCGATATGACCATTCCGAATCCGGTGGTCGATATCACGTACAGAAGGGCGCCGAAGGCGAGCGCCGTAAAGCTGCCCTTGACCGGGACCTTGAACAGTAACAGGGAGAGGAGGACCAGCGTTCCGAAATTAATCAGGCCGATAAGCACATAGGGAGACTGCTTCCCGAGCAGGAATTCGAGCCTCGTCACGGGAGTCGCGTAGAAGTTGCTTATCGAGCCCAGCTCCTTCTCGCGTACTACGCCCACCGCTGTCATCATAGCGGGTATGAATACCAGGAGCATCATGATAATCCCGGGCACCATTGCGAACACGCTCTCGAAGTCCTGGTTGTACCTGAATCTCGTCTCTATGTTCACGGGCAGATGCATCGGCGTCATGCCGGGGCTCCCTCCGGCCAGCTCTTCAAGGTATCTCCTGTGCACGCCCTCGACGTAGCCGCGGCTGGTCTCGGCCCGGAACGGCATCGCCCCGTCGAGCCACACCCCGACTTCAGGGCTCGCGCCTTGCTTCATGTCCTTTCCGAAACCGGGCGGAATCTCTATTGCGAGCCTCAGCTCGCCGCTCCTGAGCCTGTTCTCGAGCTCCGCGGGGTCATAGATCGGGGTCTCTTCTCTGAAGTAACGGGACGAGGAGAAGTTATCGAGATACTCCCTGCTCTCCGGGGTGCGGTCGAGGTCGAGCGCTGCGTAATTGAGATTCTCGACATCGAACGAAATGCCGTACCCGAAAACGATCATCAGTATAATCGGTCCCAGAATGGCGAATGCGAGCCGTATGTAATCGCGTTTTATCTCCATGGTCTCGCGGCGCGCGTACGCCCACATGCGCCTCGGGCTGAACAGGCGGTCGTCACGGGCCCTCGTGCGGTTATCGTTACCGCTTATCCCGGGCTCCGCCGTTTCTTCGGATCCCGCGCTCACCTCCTTTAGGTAGGAAATAAAGGTTTCCTCAAGGTTGCCGCAGCCTCTATTACGTATCAGCTCCGCCGGCGCTCCCTGCGCAAGCACCTCACCCGCGTGCATGAGGGATATGCGGTCACAGCGCTCCCCTTCGCTCATAAAGTGGGTTGAGATGAATATCGTCACGCCTTCCTTCCGCGAAAGCTCTATCAGGAGCTCCCAGAACCCGTCTCTTGCGACCGGATCGACTCCCGACGTAGGCTCGTCCAGAATGAGTATCTCCGGGCCGTGTATAACCGCGACAGCAAGCGACAGCCGCTGCCTGATACCGAGCGGCAGTTTTTCTGTCAAGACGTTCTCCACGCCTTCGAGTCCGAATCTCTCTATCATCTCCGCAACGCGCCCACGAATATCGTCCCTCCCGATGCTGAAAATCCTCGCGTGGAGAACGAGGTTCTGTCCCACTGTCAGCTCGTTGTATAGAGAGAAGGATTGAGACATGTACCCGACGCGCATCCTGGTCGCCAAGTCGCCCGAATTGACGGGCTTTCCGAAAAGGGACGCTTTCCCTTCGGATGGCGGCAGGAGTCCGGTCAGCATCTTCATTGTCGTCGTCTTGCCGCATCCGTTCGAGCCGAGGAAGCCGAATATCTCGCCCTGCCGGATGCGGAAGCTCACGTGGTCGACCGCCGTGAAATCGCCGAAGCGCTTCGTGAGACCGTTTGCCTCGATGGCGGTCATCCCGTCCCGCGTCTCATGTGGAGGGATGACGAGTTCCCGGTGGCTCTTCCGCACTTCCTCAGGCAGCATTCCTATGAACGCTTCTTCCAGGCTCCTGAAACCGTTTCGGGTTATAAGCTCTTCCGGAGTGCCTGAAGCGAGTATCCTGCCCGCGTCCATGGCCACGAGCCAGTCGAAGCCCTCCGCCTCCTCCATGTATGCGGTGGCTATCAAAATGCTCATGCCCTTACGCCGTGACCTGATGCGGTCTATGAGCTCCCAGAACTGTCTCCGCGAGAGCGGGTCAACGCCGGTCGTGGGTTCGTCCAGTATGAGGAAGTCCGGGTCGTGGATGAGCGAGCAGCAGAGACCGAGCTTCTGCTTCATGCCGCCCGAGAGCTTGCCTGCGGGGCGGTCGTAGAAAGGGGCGAGGCCCGTGCCCGTCAGCAGCTCTTCGATCCTCCACTCCCTCTCTTTTCGGGGCTGCCCGAAAAGCCTCCCGAAGAAGTCGATGTTCTCGTATACCGAAAGGGTAGGGTAAAGGTTTTTCCCGAGTCCCTGCGGCATATATGCGATGAGCGGGCAGACGGCGTTTCTGGCGGAGGCGGCCGACATGTCTCCGCCGAGGACCTCTACTTTGCCTGACTGTATCTTTCGCACGCCCGCGATAAGGGCGAGCATTGTCGACTTGCCGACGCCGTCGGGACCGATGAGGCCCGCCTTGCATCCGGCGGGGATGTCGAGCGTGACATTGTCGAGGGCTATGGTCTTACCGTATCTATGACTTACGTTTTCGAGTCTTGCGATTGCGCCGGAGTTGTCATTTTGAATATTCATGCGGCATCTCGGGGAAGCGGTCTAGATATTCGGGCCATACGGCGGCCGGGTCGATCCGGACGTAGGCTACACCGGGCAGTCCTGCTTTTACCCATGGCTCGTATTCCTTCAGGATTTCCGGATCGATCTGGACCTTTACGCGGAAGGCGAGTTTCTGCCGCTCGTCCGTGGTTTCCACCTCTTTGGGCGTGAACTGGGCTTTCGACGCGACGTAAGTCACCTTTGCGGGGACCGCGTACTGAGGCGCAGCGTCAACGACAATGCGCGCATCGGCTCCTATGCCCAGGCTCCCCGCTTCTTCGGTGGAAAGGAAAACGGTCATGTAAACGTCGGTGAGGTCGATAACGGTCAAAACTTTCCCGCCTGCGGGGAGGACTTCGCCCGGCTCGGCCAAACGGTACTGGACCCTCCCGCTGATCGGGGTCTTGAGTGAGCTGTCCTCCATATCCGTCATAAGCCTGTCTCTATCCGCTACCGCTGCATCGATCGCCGCTTCTGCATTGGCCACGTCGGCCTCTGCGGCATCGAGCATGGCATGCGCCGCGTCGTAAGCCGCCCTGTCGCTATCCAGTTTTTCGAGGGGAATGTTGTCGTTTTCGTAGAGTCTTTCGGAGCGCGCTAAATTTCTTTTCGCTAAATTGAGATCGCTCTTTCGCTGGGCTACCATGGCTATGGCGACGTTTCTCTGCTTGTTTGCTCCGATTATGTTAGCCTCGGCCTGTCTCAGCTGGGCTTCGAGAGACTTCGTGTCCATACGGGCTACGGTCTGCCCCGCTTCGACCATGTCCCCTTCGTCGACGTATATTTCCGATATTCGCCCGTAAAATTTTGTGGCGATATCCACATCGGTAGCTTCGATGCGCCCGTTCCCCGATGCGAAACCGGTCAATGGCTTGGGCCGGAGATAGAACCACCACACGGCAAACCCGGCTGCGATCAGGAGGACCAAAATCACGATCGGGGTGATTCTCTTCGGCTTGCTCATATTCGAGATAAGTATTCTAACAGGCGTCCGGTATATGTCACATTATATGCCAATCGGCGCAGAATTAAATTTCCGCAAAAGTCTGCACCCCCACTCCGAATAATATCTCGAGCAGTGAATGAGGATGATAAAAGAATGCCGGGCTCTCGTCCCTGTTTTTAAATATTATGCAGGAGACGATCCGGGTTCCTGTACTAATTTCTGACATTCGACACCTAAGCGTTTCAAAAAGGCAATGATCACGGCGCGGGGATAATTGGCATATTACTTTCAAGCTTATTAGCGGTGGAAAATCGAAGTTGTAAATATCCGAAAACTAAATCCAAGGAGGTAGGGAGAGATGAATAAGGCCAAATGGCTCATTCTGTTCGTGCTGGCTCTTTTTACGGCCGCACCTTCGTTCGCAGTCAATTTTAGTTTGGGCGGCTTTCCGAGTTACATGCGTACGAGAGCGCGTTACATCGGTAACGCAACCTTTATATCTGCGTTGAGCAGACAGAACGCGATAGACCTCGGTTTCAACAATAATGATGACAATATATTTTTCGCGGATACTACTCTGCGCCTAACCCCTCAACTCGTTCTCAGCGATTCCGTCGTCATCAGGGCACAGCTGAACGTGTTTGACAACAACATTTGGGGCGGTTCCACGACAGAGCTTCTGGGCGGACGCAACACTGTCGTCAATTCGAACCTATCGTTCAGCGACAGGTTCAGGGGCGCTATCCTGACCGGTCCTTTAGCTATAGACGACCCCGGGTTTTTCGACGTGAGGTTCCTTATGGCGGATATAGTCCTCCCTCATAACCTCGGATTCGTCAGAGTCGGACGCCAGCCGTTCGACTGGGGTATCGGCATGTATCTGAACGGCGGGTGGGACCCTTATTCGGACCTGGGAACCATATTCGACAGGTTCCTCTATCTTAAGTCCTTCGCGGCGGGTTCTTCGTCCATAACCTTCGTATTCGTCTCCGACATACTTTCCGGAGGCAACAGCGTTGTTACGGGAAACGGAAACGGCTACGACATCGGGGCAGCGGCCCTTATATTCAACAATCCGAACGTCGCGGGCGGCAACCTGACAGTCGCAGGTTTCGTATTCCCTTACATCCACCAGGACTCGGTCGGCACTTTCCCGACGAGCGGTACGGACCCGGGGGTTCCGCCTAACGCAGGCGCATCGACCAGCGGTGTTAACCTCGACCAGCTTGTACTTTATTCGGGTCTTATCGACTACAAGTCCGACCTCTGGAGACTTGTCGGCGAGATGGACGCGGTCTGGGGAACGCTCCATGTGGACGGAGTCGGAGATATCGACATAGACGCTTCCAACATCGTGTTCGCGGCGCGCGCGGAAGTATATCCGGGCTGGCCGATGAAGATAGTAGCGGCCGAATTCGGATGGGCGAAGGGAGACGACCTGAGCACGGGCTCGATCGAGGGAGGCATAGTATACTTCAACCCCGCCTACAACCTCGACAACCTTCTCTTCAAGAACATGATCCCGAACATCTACCAGGTTGAGAGCAGCGTTTTCAACGCGTACTACGCGAGAGCATGGGGAACTGTGAAGCTCATCGACGAGCTCTCCTTCACTCCCCAGGTGGTAGTGGCTTTCAACGAAGAAACGGATAACCCCTACCCGGGTGTTGAGAGCCTCGATGCCTACATGGCTACGGAAGTCGAAGGTACGCTTACCTGGCACATGTACCCTGGGGTCAACCTCGACCTCATCGGCGGCATAGTGTTCCCGGGAAGCAGCTTGGATACGCTCCTCGAGGCGCAGGCGGCCAATACTCTCGCGGCCAACCAGATTGAGTCGGACGGCGTGCGTTACAATGAAACGCCTTTTACAGTGCAGGGCAGGCTGATGATCTTCATCGACCAGTTCTTTAAATAGTAAGCAATACACCGGGGCAGCGGGCGGCAAAACGCCGTCCCTCCCCTGTGTAATAAAATATTCCCCTTCCCTTATCTCCTTTGTTGGTTTTAAAGTTCTGATTTGCATATGAGTGAGGGAAGGGGGTTTTATTTCCCGCCGTGTGTAGCTTCTTGATCGGGCAAACAGTTACGCGCCGGGAGTTGAATTCTGTTGAAGCTATCGGTTTCCCGAAGACGGGATCAGGACTTCGGCCAGGGAATTGATATTGAGCGAACCCCACCCGCTCGCCATGTCGTAGCGGGGCCCCGCGGTGCAGCAGCCGACGTCAAAGATGTCGTTGTTCCCGATCACAACGTCCTGAAAAACACCGTCGTAGGCATTGCTGTTCGCGAGTTTGTAGATAATCTCGTAAGTGAGGTCGAGGGTTGTGCCGTTTTCCTCCGCGGCCTGGAGCACTAGGGCCATGGATGCGGCGAAGAAGGGCGTCGCCGCGCTCGTGCCCCCGTTATCGAACCAGCCTCTCAGCGAGTCGTTGATGACGTAGCCGGGAAAAGGATCGGCGAAGAATGCGACGTCGGGCGTCGTCCTCCTGAAGCCCTTGATTTTCGTTCCCTTCTGCCAGAGAGGTCTCGATAGGAACCTGCTTTTGCCGCCACCGCCGGCTCCAAACTTTTTGTTGTAGGGAGCGGGGAAATCCCGGTCGTTCCATACGCCCTCTCCCTTGATCGTGTTGTCCTCGTTGAGCGCAAGGTTCGTCCCGCCGACGCCTGTGACGTATTGCGACGACGCGGGATACTCGGCGGACTTGGTCTTGGTCTTCTTATCGTGGTGGTAGCATGTGGAAGAACCGCTGTCGCCCGCGGAGATAAATACGTGAACCCCCGAAGCGGCCGCGTTCATGAATACGTATTCCATCATGCTTATTGCAGCGAATCCCCATTTAACCTCGCAGTTGCCGAGGCTCCCCGACATAATCTGCACGGGAACCCCCGCCGTGTGCTTTGTGTTGAGCGGCGCGGAGAAGAGCGTGACCCAGTCGGCCAGGGAATTGAGCTTCTTTTGAAAAACGTAAAGCCCCGAGAGCTTGGGGGCGATCATAAGAACTATCTCGATATCGAGAAACGGTTCTCCGTCGGGTTTGAGCTCGTCGCTTCCGAGCTGGACGACTGTCGGAACGACGGGATCGGAAATTCCGAAACAGGATGCGAACTCATCGATATTCGATTGCTCGAATCTTGTGCCTTCTACAAGAGCGAAAGTGATTCCCTCTCCCCTGTAGCCCTGCTGATGAAGCTCGTCGATCCCGTAGGCGGTTCGAAGCTGGTTGGGGGTGAAGCCCTTCCGTTTTAATGCATCCCCGCAGCCTTCGCGGGTCCCTGTGACCACCGGGGAGCCGGGCGTATCTATGACGACGGAAGGGCTGATGGCCTCGTCGGGATCGTTGGGTTCAGGGACCTCCCATAGAGACGGTTCGGTGCTCAGACCCAGCACCTCTGTCACGAGCCCTCTGAGCTCTGACGGAAGCGTGGGTGGAGTAAATGGAGCAATGAAAGTGTCTTTGTCTATTTTGTAATAATAAAGCTGTGTGTCGAAGAGCTCGTTCAGCTGCCTGACCGTTGCCTGGCCGAATAAGAATCCCCCCGTATGATCGACTTCCAGTGAGATGCCTCGTTCATGCAGATAATCCTGAACCCTCTCAATGACGGATTCGTCCGCTCCGAACTCTTCCGCGATTTCCGATACGTTCCTGAAATCGTGGTAGTACGGAGAGTCGGGGTCGTGGATCTCATCTATTCTCTCAGCCAGAAATTCCTGTGAACGCTCGAGCCCTAGGACAATATTCAATACGGTACCGTCTTCGACCGGACCTTCAGCGACAGCCGATGGGTCGGGCTCATCGTCACCGAATACGTTGAACGTGTTGTCGGAGGAATCGCATGAAACGCAGAAAAGAACGACAAGGATTAGCGGTATAAAGAGTTTTTTCATCCCCGAATTATAATGATATTTTTTGGGGTATGAAAGACGATATTTAAGTAAGAGAAATAAACGGCATGTCCCGCCTCGCTCCGTGCAGCGGCCGGCATCCGCCGGCATACCAGCGGTAAGCACATGATGAGAATTTCCCTTTATAGAGCGGTTGATCGGAATCGTTTATCAGCACGCATTAGCAGTTGGAAAAGTGCAATACTAACCGCAGGCTTATTGCCTTTTCGGGGTTACTTGTTTATCGCCCTGACAGCCTTACTGTTATCCGATGTTTTAAACACGCAGACCGAAGACCTGCCCGTTCCGGTCGTTCCGTACATATAATTGATGTTGATGCCTGCGTCGGAGATCTTTTCCGAGACCTTCTGTAATTCACCGATCTTGTTCGGCATTTCCACCACGACGACGTCTTCTTCTTTGGTCTTGATTTTTAGTTTGTTGAGCAGCTTCTTTGCCCTTGCATTGCTGTCCGTGCTTAACAGGAAATATGCGGACTTGTCTTGCTCGTATGCGCATATAGCGTTGATATTTGCCTTGGTGCCCGCGACTGCAGTTGCAATCTCCGATAGCAGACCTTTCTTGTTCGGTATGGTAAAGCTAATCTGTTTTACCCTTTTTGCCTTTGACATGTTTAGCCCTCCCCGTTTACATATAATATAAATTTTACTCTCATTTTATCGATTAATCCAAATGTGATTCTTTACCCTGCTTCGGGAAAAGTGTTCAGTCCCTCGACATTACTCAGGTCACAGGGTATCGGCTGTGATTGGCCGGCACGCAACGGAGCCACGGAGATATCAGCTATGAGCACACATTGTGTGTGCGTCCCCGAGAGAACAATTGCGAAGGAGTGAGCAATTGGACGCCTTTGGCAAGGTGCAACATTGTCAATGTGTTTTGGAAGAAGTTGCGTCCCCGAGAGAACAATCCCGAGCGGGCGAGGAATTGGTCACCGATGGTAAAGTGCAACACGGTCACTTTTCTTTGGGAAATTAATGCGTCCCCGAGAGAACGGTTGCGACGAACAGGAGGAACCGGACGCCCTCGAACTAAGGCAGCATGGTCATTAGCTACGGGAAATTAATGCGTCCCCGAGAGGATTCGAACCTCCGACCCCAGGATTAGGAATCCGTATTGGGGGATTTTCGTAACTTTCTGCGAAGATTTGAATTATTGCAAGTTGCCGCTAAAAAAGGGTTTTCATTGATTCCATATGGTCTACTGATTCTGTATGGTGCCAAGAATTATGGATGGTTCTTTGGCTATTCTTTGGTAAAGAAAGAGGTGTTGCTTAAAGCAGTTTAACAACCTGAGGGACAATAAACCCTACCATATTTTATTCCATGAGTTATTCCTTTCAACTAAACGAGTTTGATGCATTTGATTGTTAATGATAAATTTCCTATAACCTTTTGTACACATTTATTAAAGGATGAGAGCAGTGTGCCAAATGGTTTGGTAAGAGGATGTAGTTGCAAGCATTTATTTCTATTCAATATTAGCAAAATTTAAATGCACACGCCGGGAGCCTCGAACTATGAATTCATTCGAAGAGATGAGTCAATCAGGCACTGTGGCTCGTGTACGAGCTATTGAAGATGAGGGTCGCAAACTCTACTTGGAGTTTCCCAACGGGAAAATAGCCACTGTGGATAGCCACTACTCTTTAGAATTCGACAAAGGTTCTGTAGTTCTTGTTTGGCCAGAAGAGAACCGCATTGAGACAGCACCAGACGAACTATGGTTAGAGGAATCTTGGGTCGGCGTAGTTCGTGTGAAGCTACCTGATACGACAATTGTAGATTCCGGTGTACACTGGAAAATGATCCCGACACGCAATGATATAAATTACCAAGAGGGGAATACTGTAGAAGCAAGAGATTCTATTGGCGTGATTCGCGTTCTTGCGGAACAGCCCATAAGGCACATCGACTTTCCAGCTATAGACGACAGCGTTATCGCCAAATTTAAATCGCAGAAAGGTGCTAGACAGGAAACATTCGACGACTTTGGAGGATATCAACACGTTATTGATCGCGCCCGAGAACTCATTGAAGTGCCGCTTAAGCATAAGGAGGCTTTATCGAAGATCGGGGCCCGTCCCATCAAAGGGGTTCTATTTACTGGTCCCCCGGGAACGGGTAAGACTATGTTGGCCAGGATCATTGCGAATAGCACAGACTCGGTATTCTATGAAATTAGCGGCCCCGAAGTGTTTAGTAAATGGTATGGTCAGAGTGAGGAGATACTTCGCTTGTTGTTCGAGGATGCAGCAAAACAAGAGAAAGCGATCATCTTCTTTGATGAGATTGACAGCCTAGCAACTCAGCGTGCTGATGAATCCCATGAGGTATCACGTCGTGTGGTTGCACAACTACTTACTCTCATGGACGGTTTTACTTCAAGTGATAATGTTATTGTCATCGCGGCTACAAACCGTCCCCAAGATATTGATGCCGCCCTACGTAGGCCAGGTCGATTTGATTGGGAGGTCAGTTTCTCCCTCCCTGACCGCCGTGACCGTGAGTCGATCCTTCGAGTATCGGCGAGGCGCTTATCAACCAATGGAACTCTTCCCCATGAATGGGTAGCGGAGAATACAGAATCGTGGTCAGCGGCAGAACTGGCAGCAATATGGAGCGAGGCTGCATTGCTAGCGGTGGCTGATGGACGGTCGGAAATTATAGCTGAGGACTATATGGGAGGTTTCGAGCAAGTGTCCGCTCAGAGGCGTCGAGCAGGATGGGTACCACCTGGGGGTAAGTCGAGTTGAGATTATTTGCCCGTTTTCGAAGATGGATTCGACGATGGCGACGTAAACAAGCATCAAAAAGTCAAAAGGCGACTCTCCGCGAATTTGTCTATCTTGACGAAGTAAGCGTATATAGTTTGATAGCATCACGACTAGGCCCGATCGCTACCGAGTTCACAGAGACTGAGACAGCTTCCTTGAAGGCCGATATAGCTAGTACCATTGGAGGTAGCGTGGAACAAGGTTCACAAGTGTTGCGAAAATCAATCGTACAGACCACTTTTAAAGAACTCTACGAACTAGAAATGGAGTCGTTAGTAATACGGCCCATCAACGAACAAGTAAAACTCCCTAATATACATAACCTAAATGACCTTATAGCTGGGATGGAAACGCTGACAACTGATGGTTGGGTTGTGGACCCTGAGAAGCTTACCCGGGGCCAGTTACTAGAAGCAGAAGTTCAACTAGAAGCGGAGGATATTTTCCGTGTGAGCGAAGTTGTCTCTGCTGTTCTAGAAATTGTAGAGGAGGACTCTAACCTGTTCGGACTTGATCCCTACGATAAACTTATTCAGGTGAAATCTATTAATCGTATTCTTACGAAATTGCTCGCTGGTCTTGTTCCGGTACGTGGTTATGTTACAGATTATGGGGTTGTGAATATTAATGGAAAGGAATTGATTGTACACCGTAGACTTTTGAATCAGTTGCAAATTGCTGAATTCCCCCTCGTTCGTCCATTGTATGTGGTTGGTGTTGCTGAGAAGTCTCTTTTCTGGAAAGATATTAGGCGAGTCTTGTTTACTCAAGCACGCTGTCGGGTTCTATGCAGGGTAGCACAAAATGGTCTCCATGACTCTTGGACACCGGTAAAACTAAGTCACGTCCTTAATTCTGTAATCCCAGGTCTTGGGAGCCAAATTAATATAGCGGGATCGGGTGTACTAGCTTCTATGGTCACAGCAAGCAAAACTAATCAAAGTATTGACAGAAAGCGAAAGCTCATGCACGACGCATTAGTTTGTTATGCTATATTGTTGGCTCAACACTATGGACATAGCATTACTGAACAGGATTTGCGGGAATCAAACCTACCTTCGGAAAAGCAGTGCAATTCCTTTGTTAGCCAAAAAGAACGACGTGAGGCGTTTGAAGGCATGGCTACATTCCTCCTTGAGCGTTTTAAGTTTGATAGAGAACCACTAATAATTGCACAGTACCGTCAAGTTGCGCTTTCGGATGCGGGCCTTGACTTCTCGGGTCAACCTCTGCCACTGGTGGCGTCCCATAAAGTCCCCCACACATTGACTTCTGAGGAGCGTTTTCTTGATTCAGAGTTTGTAGCCATATATTGGTAAGCACCAACGTCATTCAAGATCTATAATTTGTTTCGTATGATTCTTTGACTATTCTTTGATCGCATATATCTAAAATTTGATCTTCGTTAGAGTAAATAAATTCTCCCCGATACATAAGCTCAAAGATTTACATTCTGAGTTGACTGACTAGTTACTTCATATTAACGAATTTTATTGTTATTCGATTCTGTTATTTTGCATATTTGGATAAGTAGCTGACTATTTCCCCCTTCTCCTCTTCCGTTATTACCGGCTTACCCATCACCTGCATGTTGACCCTCATGCGCTCAACAACTCCCGGCCATTCTTCAGCGTTATGAAGTTCGGGGTCGGGTAATGCGTGACACTGGGAACATACACTCTTAAAAGCGATTGCACCCGATGATACAGGTGAGGGTAACAAGCCAGGAGCCACCGGTTTAAGAGAATTAGACTTTAAGTATGATACTATAATTTCTTGTTCTTCAACGGTTGGCGCTTTCATCCACATCATACCCATCCATTCCTCATTCATACCTGACATCATATTTAACCGAGCGAACATTCTCTGTGCTACTTCCGGCCATTCCCCCGATGTGTGCATAGCGGGACTGGGAAGGTTATGGCATTGTGTACAGTAACGTACTAACAGTTTAGCTCCTCTGCTTTCGGGGGCGGGCAGATCCTCCGGCTCGATTCCAGGCGGCAGGCGTCCACCCATCATATCCTGCATCATCTCCATATGGTTCTGATTCATCATTCCACAACATTGCTGTTGTGAATGCACGATCTGTGTTGTTATGAAAATGCCTGAGATTAAAACTGAAATGAAAGTAATAGAAATTATGAATAAGCGAATTCTGCCCATGACTATCCCCCTTCTAACTATGATAAATCTCGCTTCTTTTCTTCATATTCCACTTTGTTGATTTCTCCACGTGCATAGCGCTTTTTCAAGATATCTAGAGCCGATTCCTCAACCTTCCCACGCTCACCACTTCCTGCCGTGCGGGCAATCCATACCGCAAGCAGAACAATGCCAATGATCACGAGAATCCAGAAGACCATATTGAAAAGCATCCAGATACCCATTCCTCCATCCATAACCCAATTTCCTGTCATGAATATCTCCTATAAAATCATAGTGCTTGACTTAATACTAGGTCATAGCTCATCGCTTATTCGATTAGACCTTAATGAACACTATAAACAGCTTTTCTAATCTGGATTATCTTAATTAGACCGGCGGCTATTATTGCCAGCGACATAAATTGAGCAATGCTGAGTCCTGAAATAGGGCTCGGAGTTGTAACCCGGATAAACTCGATAAAAAATCTCTCAAGCCCGATGAGGATAAAACCAATCGAGCTCAACCAGCCAATGGGAGCAGGAACTTTACGTAGTTTCCAGAGTATTATAAAAACTCCTAGCATGATAAAGGATTCATATAATTGAGTGGGATGTACCTTGACAGTTGTTGGAAGAACGCCGTCAGGAAATGCCATAGCGAAGGGTAAATTAGATGGGACTCCATAGTCATCCCCCACTAAAAAACAGCCTATTCTTCCGATACCGTAGCCGATAGCAGTGGCTGGTATTATTGCATCGGCAATGAGCCAAAAACTCACTTTTTTCAACCATAAAAAAAGTAAAACCACTAAGAGGGCGCCCAAGAATCCGCCAAGAAAAGTAAAACCAGATGCTAGATATGATGTGGGTTGTTGTATGAATTCTATTAAAGATACATTCTCCATTAAAAAAAGGATTTTTGCTCCTACCAACCCGCCTATTAAACTGGCGAACAATAACGGCTCTAATAGATTCTTGTTTATACCCTTTCTTTTAAACTCGAGATCAGAAATCTTGTAAGCCGTTAAAAATGCGATTGCTACCATAACACCCCAGGACGATATGGTAAAATCGCCTATCTTGAGAAGTGTCGGATACATATAAGTGTTCTCCTTATATTGGCCCTTTTAGAATCTTATGCTGAAGTTGTATGGATCTTAGTCAAACCACTACCATCCACAACAGTCACTTCCGCTCCAGAGTGGATAACCATTTGCGCTCCAGAGTGTAAGGACCTTGTCCCCATTTCTTACTTGGGCCGCCATGATGGCAGGTTGTCCCCCAAAGGTAATTCTTGAGCCTTTGACTATGACTTTATCATTTGGCTCAATTTTAAAGTCTTGGTTTTCAATGTACCAGGCGGGCCCCAGATGGACGGATAATGTCTCCTTATCCGTTTTCATCATCATACGTATGCCGCTGCTCATCCCCGGCATTGGTGTAAATTTATCTACACTTACAACTTCACCGCTGATTGTCTCGATAGTTTGTGTGTTATACATACCACAGTATTGCCCACCCATACCCCAACCACCGCTCCCTTGCCACATCATTCCTTGTTGGGGAAAAGACTCAGTTGTCAGAAAGCTAAGGATAGAAACTACCGCCAATAAGGTTATGGTTTTCTTCATTTTTGTTCCCTCCTATTTTTATTAGCCCACCCAATTTTCAGCTAATTTGTCTATACGTAAATTGTTAGCTCTTCGTATAACATTTAACACTTTAAAACAATTTTTGTTGCTATCCCCAGGTACTGAAGATCTGAGATAGTTCTCACTCCAGGAGAGTTCTCCTTTTACTGAGGCTGTTGGCTCTGCATCTCCTGAGCCATCTTTTCGTGCTCCTCCGCCATAGCTTTATATTGCTCAGCGGATTGTTTAAATTCCTTTGACAGATTCTCGCAGTGGTTGGTCATGCCGGTCATCTTTGTTCCCTCGTAAGCCTCAGCCATTGACTCGTGCAGACTTGCCTGCTTTTCCATGATGGCCCTCTGTTCTTCGTAATATTCTGCGATCTTAATGTGGTCCTCCGGGGTTTTTGCAGTTTTAATCAACTCGGTAATATCCACTTCCTCAGTGGCGCTCGTCGAAACTTGTCTATTGAGAGAAAGAACGAGCAGGCTTATCATGAGAGCCGCTAAGATTAGCATTGACTTTTTCATTAGTATCGCCTCCTATTTTAATTCTGGCTTATACATTTTTCAGCGATTTTTCTATATGCAGACAATTCGCTTTTTTGAAGCACAAATATGCCAAAGGTAGTTTTCTACGGATCGGGATAATATTAACCTGACCGACCCTAAAGGTAGGATAGGCAGAGGTTTAACAGGTAAGTATTGTGGTTTGTAAAGATTCGAGAGAAGAGTTTATTTTCGGCAGTTCTTTAATGAATGCTGTTCTATTCAATGTATAATGATACAGGGATACCGGTAATATGTATGCAGCGAATGTGTGCCTACCGATCTCTAAATCCATTTTGTTCTGAGAAAGGACATCATCTTGAGTAGCTATCACGGAAGCATGGATATCGAGGCACGAGTCGCACTCACCCGTCATGGAACAACTTTCGGTAAGCATGTGAACCGTGCTTTTATTAAGTTTATGTACCGCAACCAGCTCGCAACAAAGACCCTTGAAATAATTCTCCACAGAGGCTTTCCCGTCCTTATCTAGACAGAAGGCGACACCCGGTATTGATTGCATTACCAGAAGGATAACGATAGCCAAACTCAGTGCACACATATTACGTGAATTCATGATTACCTGGACCGCGCTTTCATCGAATACTTTATAAATCTGCATTTAAAATTCTAAATTAAGCTTTGTTGAATAGCAAATATTTTTATCTCTGTGTAGGAGCGGCATAGAGCCGTGAGCGTTCAGCAACGCCGCGGCATCAATAGCTAATTTTCATTTGGCTAACCCGTGAATTTACTCCCTGATACTTGCAACACGCAGTCCATTTGCTACAGCTATAAGCTCAGAGATCTCATGAAAAAATACTGCAATAGCAACTGTCATTATACCTATAAGTGCTGAAGGTATAAGGACAATTAGTATCAACAAAGAAAACACAATATTTTGAAGACCTATCTTTTTTGCTCTCTTTCCGAGATGTATTGCATAAGAAACTTTTGTTATGTCATCAGCCATTAACGCCACGTCAGCGGCTTCGATAGCAGCATCAGTACCTGCGGTCCCCATGGCTATTCCAACGGTTGCGTGCGCCAAAGCCGGAGCATCATTTATCCCGTCACCAATCATAGCCACAGCGCCATATTTTTCTTCCATATCTTCTATAGCTTTAATCTTGTCTTCGGGCTTGAGGTTTGCCATGAGTTCATCAATACCGAGTTCTTTTGCGATTGCCTCGGCGGTGTTTTGATTATCTCCGGTGAGCATTATTATTTTAATTCCCATATTATGCAGATCTCTGATAATCTGTTTTGCTTGAGGTCTTATTTCGTCTCTTAGAGCTATAATCCCAGAAATTTTGCCTAAAGCTCCTATCAGTATAATGGTTTTTCCCTCCTCCGTCAGTTTCTTAACATCATTCCTTTCGTTATCAAGGTTGAAGCCGAGCTCCTCAAAAAGAGCTGGCTTCCCTATGTAATAGACTTCGTTATTAAGACTGGCTTTCACTCCTGCACCGGTGAGTGATTCAAAATTTGTGACCTCTAATGATTTTAATTTCCGTTTTTCAGCTTCCCCTACAATTGCTTGAGCTAACGGATGTTCAGACAGTCTTTCTATGCTATATGCCATTTTTAATACGTGGTCCTGATCCCCGTTAAGTGCTAGTACATCCGTTACAACGGGCTTCCCTTTTGTTAATGTTCCCGTTTTATCAAATGCAACAGCTTTGATTTTACCGAGGGCTTCCAAATACATACCGCCCTTTATAAGCACACCCTGCCTTCCGGCTGTCCCAATCCCTGCGGCAATTGCAACAGGAGTGGACATAACGAGTGCACATGGAGCTGCTGCAACTAAAAGCACGACCGCGCGAATCGCCCATTTGTAAACATCCCATCCCAAAAAAAAAGGCACTACAATTAATAACAACGAAGTCAATAGAACCAAGGGGCTATATTTATTTCCGAATTTCTCAATAAAAAGCTGCGCTTTTCCTTTCTTTTCTTGAGCCTCCTCAACAAGATGGATCATCTTTGAGAGAGTATTATCTTCAAAAGAAGCAGTTACCTTAATTTGTAGTGCCCCTTCTTGATTAATTGTACCGGCAAATACTTTCATTCCTTCTCTCTTTTCAACAGGAATTGACTCTCCCGTCACGGGTGCTTCATTTATACTTGATCGTCCTTTTTCGATGAGACCGTCTGTTGGAATAGACTCACCAGGACGAACAAGAAAGACATCGTCTATCTTTAAGTCTTCTGCCCTTATTGTAGATACATCTCCATTTTTGAGAATTCTGGCCTCTTTTGGTGCAAGATCAAGAAGTTTTCTAATGGAACTTCTCGCCTTCGCAAAGGTATACTCTTCAATTCCTTCAGCTGATCCGTAGAGAAATACGAGGAAAGCAGCTTCATCCCACATTCCTAATATAGCTGATCCCACAACGGCTCCCATCATAAGAATCTCGATCCCAATTTCCCTTTCTTCCAATAATTCATCAATCCCTTCTCTTGCCCAGTGGTAGCCGCCTAAGATAATAGCAATAATGTAGATTGAGATTTCAAAAGATGGAGGGATCATCCTATCAATATGAGAAATAAGAAATGCAATTCCGGTTATCAGACCTGCAATCAAGGCGTTACGCAAGGGAGGATGTTCATACCAATTACCTTCAAACATTTCTTTCTTATTCACAAAATTTACTCCCGTATCAGTCTCATTTTGACTTGTTTGTTCATTTCTAAGGTAATTTTATCTCAATAGCTGTCTTCTTATGAATTTAATTCTTCTCTTTTTGACCCAGCATAGATAAAATCGTCTTAAAATTTTCTAGACCGATAGCGCTTCTTATCTCCGCCAATGCGTCTATCGATATATTAGCCATATCAAGAGCCGTTTCTTCCAGTATTTTCGTTTCTTTCTTAGCTTGAGCGGGATCGAAAGTTGGGTCTTGCATCAGGTTATTGACCTTCATGCGAGCGATGTCATAATCCGCTTCTTTCTTTCTCAATGGGTAGACATATTTATCTGGAATCATTGATAGTGATTTTTTTTGCTTTTCCGTAAGTTGAAGAGTGTTAGCATTGATAAGTAGAGCGTCGACAATCTTGCTCATCTTAGGTGCCATTCCACCAGTTAATTCAGATTGCTTTTCTTTTGAGCTAGTACTATTTTGAAATGCTTCGTCCTGCTGTGGCCTTGCAGGATAGGCATACGAATAAGAAATCATTGACACAACGATCACAAAACACACAATTAATCTACTCATAATTAATACCTCCGTTTGATATATTTCCTTCTTACCTCTTAATTATTATTGAGTGGTGTAATGCTAAATAGCCCTTTCTCCCCTTTCTCCCGTCCTTATCTTTACCACTTCGTCAACCGTATACACGAATATCTTTCCGTCACCAGCACGCCCGGTACGCGCATGTGTGGAAATTATGTTTACTACTTCATCTGCAATGGCATCCGGTACTACGATTTCCAATTTGATTCTTTTGACATAACCTATCAAGTCCTCAACAATTATATTTTGTGCCCCTTCTGCCCGCGCCTTACCAAAACCCTTTATCTCCGAGACTGTTACACCCGGTAAATCCTCCCTCTCTTTCAACGCGTTGATGACTTTCGAGAGCATGAATGGCTGTATAATTGCTTTGATCTCTTTCATAGCCAAACCTCCTTGAATTAAATTTCTACTTCAGCTTTTTCTATTTCCATCCAGCTGTATATTACTGGAAGCACTAACAGTGTAAGCAATGTCGATGTAATGAGACCCCCGATCACAACCGTCGCAAGCGGTTTTTGTATCTCTGAACCTGGACCTGTAGCCAGGAGCATAGGAACCAGCCCGAGACTCGCAACCAGGGCCGTCATAAGAACGGGTCTGAGTCTCAGCTCTGCTCCTCGGATAACAGCTTCTTCCAAAGCTGTCCCTTCATGTCTTAACTGGTTAAAGTAGGAAACCATAACAATACCGTTTAGTACCGCTACTCCGAAAAGTGCTATGAACCCGACGGAGGCAGATACGCTCAGATAGAGGCCGGAGATAAAAAGCGCGAGTATCCCGCCTATAACGGCGAACGGGATGTTCATGATGATCAGGAGGGCGTTCTTTAAGGAATTAAATGTGCTGAAGAGCAGGATGAATATGAGTAGAATCACCAGCGGCACAACGATGTAGAGCCTCGCCATAGCCCTTTGCTGGTTCTCGAATTGTCCTCCCCAGTCGATAAAATACCCTGGTGACAGTTCCACCTGGGAAGCTATCTTCTTTTGAGCTTCAGCAACAAATCCCCCTACGTCCCTTCCTTCGACGTTACATTCAATAACGATTCTTCGCTGTCCGTTCTCTCTGCTTACCTGCGAAGGTCCCTCCTCCAGATAGACTCTGGCAAGCTGCTCAAGAGGAATCCGGGCGCCGTCCGGAGCGCTTACAAGGATATTTTTTATGGTATTTACGTCTTTTCTCGCATCTCCCGGAAACCTAACGAGGACTCCGAATCTCTTTTGTCCCTCGAACACCTCGGTTGCAACTTTACCGCCTATTGCGGTCTCAACTATCTCTTGGATGTCTGAAACGTTGATGCCGTACCTTGCTATTTCGGACCTGTCTATCTCTACCTGCAAGTATTGAAGACCGGATACACGCTCAACATTTAAATCTTCGACTCCTTTTATTTTTGATACCACCCTCCTGACCTCCTCGGCTTTGTTTTTCAGCACTTCTATATCCTCGCCGAAGATCTTTATTGCGATCTGCGATTTTACGCCTGAAATGAGTTCGTCTACCCTAAGGGCTATAGGCTGTGAGAAGCTGAAAGCTACGCCCGGAATTAAAGAGAGCTTCTCTCTCATTTTCTCAACCAGCTCTTCGTTGGTCTCTGCGGTTTTCCAGTTTCTTTGGGGTGTTAGGTTTACGATAATGTCGCTTATGTCCACACCCATCGGGTCTGAAGCAATTTCAGCCCGTCCGGTCTTGGAAACCACAGCTTCGACTTCCGGAAATTTCATGAGGGTGCTTTCAATCTGCCCGGAAATCTCAAGGGACTCCGTAAGTGAAATACTCGGCAGGCGGAACGCTTGGATGGCAATTGACCCCTCATTTAGCTGCGGTAAAAACTCCGTTCCTATAAAGGGAAAGAGAGCGAGGCTTAGAACAAGCGCCGATACCGCTCCTCCTACTACGAGCTTTCTACGTCGTAGGGCTTTTTTTAGAATCGGGATGTAAAAGTTTTTAAGAGAAACGATAATCCTGTTCGATAATGATTCTAATAAGCTGCTCGCTTTTTTAAAGGATTCTGAGACTCTCGATATGCGGAAAGAGGCATTATCGGATCGGGAGCTTTTTTCTCCGAATAAGAACGTGCATAATATCGGTATCACGGTTAGAGAAAAGATGAGCGACCCCAGAAGCGCGAAACTTACCGTAAAGGCCATGGGAGAGAACATCTTTCCCTCAATTCCTTGAAGCGTGAAGAGCGGCAGAAAAACCACAATGATTATTAGAACTCCAAAGACTATGGGTCTGCCCACCTCTTTAGCAGCGTCGAGCACCGTGCGGAGTATGTCTCTCCTCGATTCCGGGTTTTCTTCCAGGTGTCGGTATATATTTTCAACCATCACTATTGCACCGTCCACGAGCATTCCGATGCCTATTGCGAGCCCCCCGAGTGACATGAGATTTGCGGAGAGATTAAACGATCTCATCATGATGAACGTAAAAAGGGCGGAGAGGGGCAAGACGGCTCCGACAATGATCGCAGAACGGAAATTTCCTAAAAAGATAAGGAGAACCAGGAATATGAAAACAGCCCCTTCTTCAAGCGCTTTAATAACGGTATGTATGGCTCTTTGCACTAAATCCGTCCTGTCGTAGAAAGGCTCGATGGTAACACCAGTCGGAAGTGTTTTTTGAATCTCCCGTACTTTTTCTTTTACGTTGGTCACTACTTCCCTGCCGCTCGCTCCTTTGAGCATCAGCACAATTCCCGTTACAACCTCTCCTTTGCCGTCTTTGGAGACGGCGCCCTGTCTTATTTCAGGGCCTATAGTTACATCGGCTACATCTCTTACGTATATAGGGGTCCCATCGTGTGAGGTAATGATGATATTTCCCAAATCATCTAGGCTCTTAACCAGGCCCAGTCCGCGAACTATGTATTGCTCGGAGTTATGCTCAATGAAGTTTCCTCCTGCGTTTGCGTTATTGCTTTCCACAGCTTCAAAAACTTCACGGAGCGTAAGGTTATGGCTAATGAGTTTTTCGGGATCAATGAAAACCTGGTACTGCTTTACGAATCCGCCGAAGCTGTTGACATCGGTTGCTCCGGGAACTGTGCGTAGAATCGGCCTTATAATCCAATCCTGTATCGTTCTGAGTTCCATAGGGCTCAAGCCGTCGCCTTCAACCACGTACTGATAAATCTCTCCAAGGCCGGTAGAGATGGGCCCCATCTCGGCGTCGACCCCCGGAGGAAGGTTCTCTTTAGCCTGCTGGAGCCTCTCAAACACGAGCTGACGTGCGAAATAGGTATCCATATCATCTTCAAAGACCACGGTAACCAAGGAAAGCCCGAACTTTGACAGAGACCTTACCTCCGTTACTTTAGGAAGTCCGGTCATAGTCACTTCAATCGGAAAGCTCACCAGTTTTTCAACCTCCGTAGGGGCCATCCCCTCGGCTCGGCTTATTATCTGTACCTGAATATTTGTAACGTCGGGGAAGGCATCGATAGGGAGTTTCCTTGCCGAGTAAACCCCGAGACCGATGAGAAGAATCGTAAAAACTATGACGAGGAACCTCTGCTGGAGGGCGAACGTTATAATTCTGTCTATCATGTTATTCTTCCACCAATTCACTCTTCTGGGCTTCGGATTTGAGCAGAAAACTTCCTTTTGTAACTATCTTCTCACCCGTCGTAACACCATCGATTACTTGATAAAAGCCGTCGATTTGTCTTCCCAGAGAAACCTCTCTTTTCTCAAACCTACCATTTCCCTTGTCAAGAAACACGATTATTTTATTCCCATCCGTTTGAACCGCTTCTCCGGGAATCGCGAGGACATCCGAAACAACTTCCGTAGTTATGAAAATCGTGGCGAACATTTCAGGCTTGAGTTTTCCTAAAGAATTATCTACCTCTGCTCTCGCCTTTACGGTGCGCGTTGAAGGGTCAACCTGGTCTCCTACATAAGTGAGATTTCCTTTAAATACATCATCGGGATACGGGGAAACTTTTATTTCTACGGGGAGCCCGATCTTAACCCGGGAGATATCTTTTTCAGGTACGTCAGCGATAACCCAAAGTGTTGACAGGTCTGCGATTGTAAATAGCTTTGTTGCCGGTTCGATAACTTCACCGAGGGTTGCATGCCTTTCAACAACTGTACCGGAAAAGGGAGCCCTGACTGCAACTTGAGAATTGATTATGTGCTCACCCCCAATTTGTTTTACCTCGGCTTCACTTAATCCTAAAAGATGAAGCGTGTCCTCCGCGGCTTTGAATTCCGCTCTCACGGTCATGTATTCCGCTTCGCGTTTTTGGTACTCGCCGAGGGATATAGCCTTACCTTCTAGGAGTTTTTTTGCTCTTGCGTATGATTTCTCTTGCGCCTGGAGATTTGCCTTTGCTTTTAGATACTCTGATTGGGTCGTTCCTAATTCTGTGCTGTCTATTACGGTTAGGCTGTCGCCCTCGTTCACTTTGTCTCCTAAATTGGCTCTGACCTCGATGATTCTTCCAGGGACGCGGGAGCCGACATGGGCAAGCTTGTTTTCATTGAACTGAACTTCCCCCGGCAATTGCAGGATGCTCTTAAGGGACTTTAAAGAGACCTCTTCAATCTCAAGATTCGCTTCTTCCATTGATTTGAGTTGAATTAGATTTGTGGGCGTCTCTTCGTTTGCTTCATTTCCGTTGCCGGTTTCACCATCTTTGTTGCACGAGGCTAAGTAAATCAAAAAAAACGAAAACAGAACACTCAAGAGTGCATATTTAGTTCTTGATTTTAGAAATGTTGTTACAGTCATTACAGATTACCCCCTGCAATCTTTTCTAATGTGATTTCCGTTACATAAAACTCGTAGAGGACCTGATAGTATTCCCTGAGTGTATCGCGGTATGTTCTAAGAGCGTCGAGAACATCCAAGAGTTCTGTTTCGCCTTGTTCGTAGCTGAACTCGGCTATCTCGAGCGAGCGTTTTGCCTGGCTTAATAACTCTTCCGAGAATATTTTTGACTGCTCAAAAGCGATTTTATAATTCTTGTATTCATCGTCTATAAGGTTTCCGGTTTCAATCTCGAGAAGTCTCAGGTCTGAAGCCGCCTTTCGTTCCTCGGCCTTTGCGCTTTGTATCCCTCCCTGATTCTGGTACCAGAACGGAATACTTATCCCGATGCCCCCTCCCAGGTCGGTCTTGTCGATTTCTTTATCGTAAAAACCCTGAAGGAAAATATCAGGGACTATCATATGTTTTTGCTCCAGTATTGAAAACCCCGCGCGCTTGACTTCAGCTTCTTGGGCCTTTAGTTGAGGATTAAAAGTGGAAACTTTCTCAGCTATCTCATCAATGCTGTATATTGTAGAAGGAGGCAAAAGCTCTCCCTCAACATCAAAATTCTTTTCCAGGGACCCTCCGAGAAATCTGATTAAAATTGCCTTTACAGCACCTAGGTTCGACTCTGCACGAATTAGCTCTCTCTCGAATTTTAAGGTCTCAACTTTAGCTTTAATTAAATCTAACTCTCTGGATTCGCCAAACTCGACTTTGCGCTCAATAATGGAAAGTAGAGACTTACTCGTATCCAGATTCTGTTTTGAGATTTCAACATCTTTTTTAGCAAGGAGAATCGAATAGAAAAGCTCTTTAGTGGTAAAAATAAGCTCAGTCTGAACTGCATCTTTTTCAAATTCGGTGACCTTTATTTCCTCCTCGGCGACTTTTCCTCTGTAGCGACGTTTGAGAGGCCATTCCACGGGCTGTGTTACTGCAATGCCGTACTCCGCGTCCGTATTATTGTTCTCTCGAGACCTGCCTCTATCTAAAAAGAATTCAACCTCCGGGTTTGGATAAGCCCTTGAGGCTCTAAGATCCCCCTTTGCGATATCGATACTGGAGATAGCCGAGGATAAAGACGGATTCTTATCAATCGCCATCTCCGTTAATTCGTCGATGCTGTATTTTCTCTGAGCTTTGTTCTCCTGAGCTATGGCATGAGAACCCCAAAGAATTATTATGATTGTAATATGATATAGGATTAACGTGATGGTCTTGACGTTCTTGCTTGATCTCAATAAATCTTCACGCACAATCATCCCAAATGCTTCTGCCAACATGTGATTTCTCCTCGACAAATTGAAGAACTAAGACCCGGATATGCCGGCTTATCGGGCGCACAATTGTCGGACCCGCTTGCCGAGCTGGGGAAAAGGTAAAAAACTTGTGAGGATTTAACAGATAAGAATTGTGGTTTGGAGTGAATCCAGACTTGGATTAGTTTTGGGAGATTCTTGAATTAGAGTTTTTTTCATTGAAGTTTCTTCAAACATAGGTAGCGACAATACATATACCACAAAAGCATATATGCCTATATGTGATTCTAACTCATTTGAAGAAACAACCTTTTTTCCTGAACTATTTTCGGAAATGCGGATATCAGTACAATCGCCACAGTGAGTGGATTCTGAGTAGCCTATGGTTTTTAAATCAGATTGTTGAGTATTCATAGAAATTGAAATAGATCCGCAGCAATAGCCCACATTTTTATTCTCTAAGGCTATATGCCCATCAGCACCAAAACATAATACGATCCCTGGAAGGGTTATTTGGAATAATAAAAGTAATGGGATTAGGATATTATAATAATGACGCAAGTGTACGTAGTCTCGTTTGCGGTTCATGAAATTCAAAAGTTTACCCTACTATCGAAACTGATGTTTCCGTTGTTGATTACCATCAGTATAATTTGAACATTATATCATTACCTGTTTCTTGAGCTTATTATTTTTCATTACATTTTCTCGAGTATGCTCGTTTACAAAATACATACTAGCCCGCAAATGTCAATTCCGTACTGAACACTAATGGGCGGGGCATTATTACCATATCTTGAAAAATTACGGATGGTTATTTGCTATTCCTTGATAATAAAAGGGGCTACCAAGTAGCCCCGTGTTTGTTGGGATTATAAATCTTCGGGAAAATGCTTCTTAAATATTATCTAATTTGCCATAAGGCACATTCAACAACTTGGCCTTATTCTTATTCATCCATTCTTCAATCTCACTAAGCTTGAATCGAATCAGCCTGCCGACCCTGTAGTGAGGTATATTCAGGGTGGCTACAATGTGATATGCGGTTTGTTTCTTCACTTTTAAAAATTGCGCAAGGTCAACAACATCAACAAACGGCTCTTGCATGAAATCCCATATCACCTCCCCGCAAATTTATTGCGAATTACTTTTTTAATTAGTCACCTCCTACGTATGAATTTAATAACCTATAGAAATATTACGTAATTATTCGAAAAGTTCAATTCATAGTATTTAAAACTCTACTTGACTCGAATTCTAAGTACGTGCTAATATTATAATAACAAATAAAGGATGGTGATAATATATGTGTGGTCCCAGTGGGCCTATAGAACCTGTGTGATAGCAAATAACCAGTGTTCTGATAACAAATATTTTGGAAGTTTTGCACCATAAAGGTCGAATTTAGCTTTGATTGATTCTTTCAATTATAAGGGAATCTAGCTTTTCAATCTTAGAACAATTTTCCCCATTAAACTTATGGTTAAGTTTACATACAAAAAAGGACCAAGGGGTCCTATAGAACCTGTTTAAATTGATACTTTGTAATCAATAATTGTGTTTTTCTTAACTTCGTTGAAGCTAAAGGAAGCGATGTTTCCATTTATATTAAGAGACTCTGGTTTTGGATGAAACACCTTAATATCCTTTAGCTTTCCAAATTTTTCATTGAGATTGATTTTAATTGTAAGACGACCAATATCTCTACGCGGATCTCTGTAACCGCATTTAGAAACTCCGTCTTTTACTAAATCATTCCACCCCCCAGGCCATTTCCAATGAAATTTTATCAATTCGGGCATTTCTTTAATACCTTCACCTTTTACCAACCTCGCCACAAATCTTCTTGTAAAATCTGACTGATGAATTTTAGTTGTTTCTAACTCCTCATTTTTTCTTTTAACACTGAGTCCCAATTCAGAATCATCATTAATAGTTGGACATCTATCTGTTACTCCTATATATACATGTAGCTCATTTATTTCACAGTTAAGGTTGCTTGCTATTTTTTCTTCTCCATCACAAAGCAAATCCCCATTAGCAGCAACTGTGTATTTCAGTTCAAGATCATATACTTTATAAGGGTTGATGCCTCTCTTCCTTACAAACTCTTTTGTTCTCTTAAATTTATTCACATCATAGAAATAATTCTTTTTGTCAACTATGTAAAAGTCTTTATAAAGACTTATAACATAATAACTTGACTTGGTACCCATTCTCCATGCATTACTATCGTTTTCCTTCCTCATGCTCGTACCTGCAGACAAAATAACTAGCTCCTCTCCTTCACCACCAACATTGTAACTAAGCAATTGTTCAATTGGATCATGTTTATGCCCATGTAGAACAAGGTCAAAGCCCTCATCTACTAAGAAGGCCAAAAATTTGCCTGATTCTTTCAGATAAAGAATTCCCTCAGATTTGTCGTCTTTTGTAGGCAGCGGATGATGATGTAAAAGAAAAATCTTATAGCTACTATTAAACCTAGATTCTCCTTTATCCTGTTTTACCATATTGATTATATTCTCAACTGATTCCCAATCGCTTTTCCTTATTTTCCCCTTTGTCGTGAAAAAGTTCCAAATATCAGAAGTGTCAATGCCTGCTATGAATAGATCCATATGATTAATCGTTATAAACCTACCGAATGTACCGGCTTCACCAAAGCTACTTTTAAACTTTCTTTTCAATAAAGGTATTCTCGTTAAATCATGATTACCCGGAACGCAAAACACATTATTCCCAGTTATACTCACTAGCTTATTATAAAAATCTTGTGCGCTCTTATAAAAACTAGAATAAGGGAAGTCAAGAATATCTCCAGTAATTACTATAATATCAGGGCTTTCCTCATGTAGGTCTTCTAAAATGCTTGCTTTTTTATCCTCATCTTCTCTGCCAAAGTGTAGATCAGATAAATGGACAAGTTTTATAACTTCTTGCTTCATTTTAACATCCCCCCCTTTGAAAATATTTATCGACTCTATCAACTGCTTAAAAAGATTTCTTGCTTGACACGCTAGTCTCGAAGGACTTTAGATTAAAAGCATAATCAATGTAAGCATTAGATTGCCATTAGCTCTTCTGGTGCATCACCCCTTATCCATACTTCTCCTAAGATCTTTTCGGGACTAATCAAATTGGAAGTAGTAAACCAATACATTATCCCTAACCCTAGTTCGCCTGTAACTTTGATGAGAGACTTCAGCCTCGTATTATTTGTAGTTACAATGAGTACTCTGAAATTTTTGCCACTAAACCTATCCCTAAAAAGCCCCCGTTCAAGGTACATCTTATAACCCTTCATCTTCCGTTTAAATACTTTAGATGCTGTCTCCGTATACCTGTCAACCTCAAGGAAAAAGTGTGCGGTTCCCTTTGGAGTTTGTAACACAAAATAAGCATCAGGAATGAGAATGATGTTTTTTCCTCTTTCCCGGACCTTTTCTCCATATGAGATGTTTCCTTTTTTATATTTGAGCTCCTCCTTGTTCCTCCATTCCATGAGCGAATAGCCTTCGTTATTCTTGCAGGCCTCCTCTATCGTTAACCTGAATCGTGTTACTTCGAGCTCATGTTCGAGGAACTCCCCACGTACCCGGTTTTTGCTCTTTGACCATCCAAGCTCTTGCCTGGACATATTGAGCTTTTTGGAGAGCACCCGTGCTCCTTCGGTCCAGAGCGAGTAGAGAAGCTCGCTTTTCCCTTCGGTCACGGGCCTCTGAATTCTATCCAGGAACCCGTGATCGTATAGCTTCCGTAAGCGCCTGTCCGCAAAGCTCTTTGAAGAAAAAAACATCTTTGCAAGCTGTGTCGAGGTTAAAAAGCGATAGGTGTATAGTGATCGTAATATCTCTAAGTCCCTTGGACTCAGCTCAAGCCTTTCCTCCGGCACTCTTTCAGTCCACGCTCTTCTCCTTTCCTTCATACCCCTATTCCTTCTCGTAAAAATCATCTATGTCTTTGGGCACATGCCATTCTTGTTGCCGTTGATCTTTGAGCTCTCTTTCTATATCCTCGCGTTTTGTAGCGTATGTATTCCGTGACATCTGACGTATGATTTCTTTTCTTGCCTTGGCAATGTCATCCGAGGGCATCTCGGGGGGAGGAAATGTAGAGAGGTTAAAATCGTATTCTGCCCTATCAATCCTGGCTACCGCCTCCCCTATGCTTAAATTCTGAAGGTCTTTCGCATCAAATGATGAAAATCCTTCAGACAGTTTTCGTGCATCAGAGTCCCCGAGTCTGAAGCACACTCGTGTAAATGGGTTTGAGATAACAGAGGATGCCACCTCCCTGTCTTTTCCCCAGATTTGCATGAGCTCCTGATGGGCTAATATTAGACCAAGTCTGTATTTCCGTGCGCCTGAAAGGATGGATTCCATGGATTTAGTGATGAAATTTTGAAACTCATCGATATAGAGGTAGAAATTTCTTCGCTCTGCTTCTTCCACCTCCTGCCGTGTCATTACGGTATGCTGGAGCTTTGAGACAAGGAGCGCCCCAAGGGTGTATGCGTTCTCTTCCCCGATACCCCCGTGAGAAAGCCTGCAGAGGAGTATCTTCCCTTCATCCATGATCGATCTGAAATCAAGCCTGTTCGCTTTCTGAGATACGATATTGCGTATGATCTTGGGTCTCAGGAACGTATCGAGCCTTGTAAGAACTGAGCCTTCCGGCCTCCCCGCAAGAAGGGGAAATTCTCTTCTCCAATAGAACACTATCTCTTCATCCTGTACCGTATCAAGATACTCCTCCCTGAAATCCTCATCCACCAGAAACCTCCTCAGGTCTCGCAATGTTCCTCCTTTAGGACTCTCAATCAACGCGAGTATTGCATTTGAAAGGACAGAGTTCATCTGATCGCCCCAGCTCGACGAAAACCTTCGCAATATAGAAGTGAGGTCTGAAGCCAAGAGGGTCTTTTCATGTTCCGTATGGGCATGGAGTATGTTAAAGCCGATAGGGTAATCCTCGTCAGACGGGTCAAACAGTATCACGTCTTTGAACCTGTCTTCCGGTATTCGCGGAAGAATCTGCTGATCGATAAGGTCTCCGTGCGGGTCAAGAACTGCCACACCCTCACCATTCTGAATATCTTGAACTATCATATTGAGAATGAGATTGGTTTTCCCCGTTCCTGACGCACCTATCACATACATATGTTTACTTCTGTGATCGGGATGCAAGGTAACGGTCTTTTTCTCTCCCCGATGAAGATTCTCCCCAAGAACGAGCTTGTGTCCGAGGGCAATATCAGGACATGCTTTGGTTCGGGTTGTTACCTCTTCAAGCTTTTCTGAGTGGACGGCGCTCGATGGAAGATGAACAAGTGATACAAGCTCTTCAGCGTTGAGGAGCATGCCGAACCTACGGCTCGCGCGGTTTCTAACACAATCAATAAGCTCACCGGGATCGTAGAGCAAATACCCGGGGAATCTCTCAAACCTCTGAAATGTGGTTGAGAACTGGTTTAAGAATCCTTCAAGCCTTTGGGCTATATGGTCATTAGACGCGATCACATTCAAACAGATTGCAAACAAGGGGGATTTGGTCTTCTGCTTTGCCATCTCGAGAATATTAGGCTCAGCTATTGAGGGCTGCGACGGGTTAAATTCGTGCCGAGCAGCCGTAAGAATATTAAGCGCCCAGTTATGCCTTACAGGAACCAAAATGATCTGAAGGGCTCCGAATTCATCTTCACCAAGTTCTTCAAATGCCCCCATGACCACGCCAAGCGGGTCTATGTTAAAGTTCTGGAGCACCTTTAAAGAGCAGAAATGGGTATTTGAAAGAATGTATTCCCTTATCATGCATCCATTTTTGTCTTCTTTTGGGGGAGAAGCGAATCCAGGGAAGATGTCAGATAATAGATCGGTTGATTCTACGAAGTTCGTATGCGGGAAGTGAGTGAGGAGCTGACCAATGAGATGCTTGAAGTGCGGGGACCTGCAATAGAACTGCATCAAGATATTCTCATGAGATCCTACAATCTCAAAGCTTGTTGGATGAAAGTCTTCCCGCAATGAAAGAAGGAATTGCATAGATATCCCCTGGCTTATTTCTTCATCTTTCGAGCGAAAAATCCGTATGAATTTCTCCTCCCCCTCAGGGATGTAATACTCAGGAACAAAAGGATTGACATACTCTCTATTTCGATTGAGCCATCTATAAAGCGGGCTTGGCTCAAAGGGCTTTGAAATTCCCATGAGGTAGAGATCGGCTGGGGTGAGCTCTCCATACGTATATTTTGAAAACGGAGGCTCCAATGACACGAAATCGTTGAAGATAATGCTGCCGCCCATTCCACGGGTCATCTCTGCTTCAAGTTTTAATTCTTTTGCCTGTGAGACGGTCTTTATCTCAACCGTTTTTGGCGGGGTGTAGAGCTCATCACCAATTCTAAGAGGGAGGTATTCTTGCTTTACAAGTTTTCTCCCTGGTATGTCTATATCGTTCTCAGATGTCAATTGCTACCTCGCACTTAGGGCATGGGATGTACCAGAAAGACCCTTTGCAATTCTTGCACGTATCAAACGCATGCCGGGGCGATACATATCCGCAGGTGCATTTCCATTTGCCATAAAGGTCAAGCATGGTCCCGCAGTGAGAACATTTGGCAACGGCTATCAGTGACCTGTGAAGGGAGCGGATGATCCAGCGAGAGGCTATCAGGTTGATAAGAATAAGAAAGCCAAAGAATACCCATGCGCCATCGTTCCCAATTACCGAGGCAATGATGATCAAGAGCAAGGTCGAGCCGAGAATATAGCCAAAGGCAATAACTCTTTTTTTACCCCGGATACCCACTAATTCCTCCCATGCATGACAAGGACGTCTGCCGCCCTATTCCAGTTTCTCAGGCTTTTGAGGCTGCATTTGAGTCGCGAAAACCCGGTTAATCCTTTGAGCCCCGGTGTAAGCTGTAATGACGGCGATGACCCAGACTATAGCGTATAAGAAGTAGCCTACGAGAATGAATATGAGAGGGATTGAGACCAGGCCTAGGGCAATATAGAGGATTCCCATCCCTGTTTGACCGTTATAGAGCTGACCGAGTCCGGGGATTAAAGCGGACATAAATGCGGCAAATAAAGGGCTTTTTATCTGAACGGGTTTTTCCATGCTTGCCTCCCAAAGATAGGAATTGGGAGAGTGGGTTTTAGGGGTGGCTGAGGCAGAAAAAGAAAAATAATTGGAGTAGAAAAGGTGAGTGCTGAATAATATTTTCTGCTTAACTTTCTGTCATTATTAGTTATTTTGTATTAGCTTGTGCATTCCTCTGTCGTTATCATAAACACCCTTTAAAATACTACCCCCTCTCTTAATTAATAATAAATCTTTCTACTCCTTTCCGCAGAAAATGTCAATGGGTTTATTTTAAGCGTAGCGATAATGATAGGGAGCTAAGGTAGAAAAATAGCGGAATCCGTATACGGCACGCAAAGTAGAAACGGATGTTTCTACATTTTTATTGGATAGTTTTATTCCAAAATATAATTACCCCTAAATCCGGGACCTCGGTCGCCGTCATCAAATCCAGATCGCCATCTAAATCAAAGTCGTATAGGAGTATATTGTCGTCTTTCGCCCCTAATGGGTTAATCGGGTGATAATCCCATTCGCTCGTATATATATCAGTATCTCTTTGTGTTAAGTAATAAACCCCCTTCCCCCTATTCTTTTGGTCTCCTGGTGTAGCTGCAATGTCCAACCTTCCATCAAGATCAATATCACCAACTGCAACGTCTTTTGGAAATCCACCGAACTTCCCAACCGGAATCCTTATTATGTCCCAATTCAGACCACTTTCGTCTAAGCGGAGCGCAATAATGATTTCTGGTGGCTTCTTTGCGGCTATGACGACGTCCTCAATGCCGTTACCATCTATGTCATGAACATCAATCATTCGGACTTCTTTTCGCAAGATGATGTCATGTCTGGGCCAGAGTTCTTGTGTATTACCTGGCCCCGGATTTTCAAACCACGAAACTCCGGCATGCGAGTGGGTCCCGCGATCAGGAACTATGACATCGAAATCGCCGTCGCCTTCCATATCTCTTACGGTAACCCCCATCTCCCAGCGCATATCCTTCTTATCCACTATCGGGGAAAACGTCCATGCATCGAGATTCAAGGGGTCCTCCGGTGATTTAAACCAACCGAAGATTCCTTTATCTCCACCAGCGATAATGTCCGGGCGGCCGTCTAGATCAACATCCACATAAGCAGCGTCATCCCATTCCTGGCGCATACTGTCTGCCACTGAGATGGGGATAACATGTGTTTGCCACATCTCTGGGTTTAAATAATCCTCTTTCCTCGGAGCGACATGAAGATGAATCCCGCCCTTTCCGCAGGAAATAACATCAAAAATACCGTCATTGAAAATGCTTGCAAAAAATGCAAATTCGGGGCTCTCGTTCTCCCCAACGGTTACACAGTCCCAATAATCGCGTACTAGGTCAACAGTGCTACGGCACGCTCGTATTGCATTGCTATCCTGCCACGCTGTTGCGACATTATATGTTCTGTCTGTATCAATGACGAGATCAACCCCGTCAGCTCCGCTTTCACCGCTTGTGAAAAGGTCATCGACATAACTGTATGGCCAGAAATCCTTTTCGTCCGGAAGCGGGACATCCGTTCCGTCGTCCCCTTCAATACAGCCTATAAATAAAAAAAGCAGCACCAACGCTGCTCTACACAGTCTCATCGCTTTCCTCCTTATGAATTTCCGGAATATCGAGGTAATTGGAGATCTTATTGAGAATCCGGACCGCTACTTTTCCCCTCCGTTTACCCCATTTGCCGTGCAGGACATCGAATACCGAGTTGTAATGTTCCTCAATGGCTTCGGCAAGGTCTTTAACAGTCATACCACGCAGCGCGAGTTTGCTCTTGACTACCCGGTCGATCAAAAGTAGTATCCCCTTGTTTTCCAAATTTAATTTGGAATCTCCAGAATTATTATATACAACTCTGTTGTAGTTGTCAAACTTATTTATCAACTGTGTTGATATGAAAGATAGAATACGTTCTGTACGGAATGATGTGGGTAAGACTCAAAAGGAATTTGCGAAAGAGCTTGGTGTTACACATACCTACATAGCGGAAATTGAAGGAGGAAGGAGAGTTCCATCTAATCTTTTTCTCCTTGCAATGGAGTATCGGTTTGGGGTGCGGAAACAATGGATTGAAGAGGGAAAGGGAGAGAAATACATAACGGAGAAGATTCTTTTAACCGATAAAGAGGCTGAATTAATAAAGTCATTTCGAGAAATGCCTGATGAAAGCAAAAAAATATTTGAAGCTCTAATTCATAAATTGAAAAGGGGTTCCTAAAAGCTATTCCATGAAAATTTAGTTTTACGGTTTTATTTCTAACTTTACGATTATATTTATGAAATGATAGTTGCATTCTGGAGACCTCCCTCCCCATAATAAGAAACGGCTTTTTTTGTTAATGAGCTTGTTACGTCATTCAATTACCCGGGTTTGTCAGAAGCTGGCCGCGCCTCTGGAATATTATTTGTTATTTGCCGTCTATGATTCTCTGCTCCAGGCAGAGCTTATGGGGAGGGAGGTTCCCGGAAAGCATTTTTCATCATGCGAACCCCCTTGGGGGCCCCTGCAAAGTTCACAACGTTCACATGTTCACAAACCCTTCATTGAAGCCAATATTCAGGGTTTGCCTAATAACCTGCCACCCCTCAAAAATCCTTATTTAAAGCCATCGGTGAACTTGTGAACATTGTGAACATACAACAAGGTAGGCTGTGGGTTTTAAGACCGGATTCTCGTCTAAAATCCTGCCTCGCTGAACATAGTTGTATCTTTCATTCTGGTTTCTTCCGCAATGCCATACTTTTCATATAATCTCATAAGCTTTGGCTCCTCCGATTTTGGTATTACAAAGCCTTCCCTTGTTTTCTCGGTTTTAAGCTTGAGCTTCTTTCGTATAACGCTGCCTATCCACTTGGGGGTTATCTGCCTTGTGTAATCTTCCGCGTATTTTTCGATAAACTCCCTTGTTATGTCCTTTATAGAAGGCTCTTCATCCGATTCACTAAGGCTCCGAATACACTCAAGCACCTGGGCTTCCATCTCCATCCCGCGCTCAGTTACGATCTGCTTATGGTAGTCCCTGGCAATGCTTTTCAAATCCAACCGGGTTTTTTCATCCTCAATAACACTCAAGAGCGGAACAAATACCTGGTTCAGCCTCGGCTCGATAGTCCTGTCGACGAGCTCCGGATTCACTTTCCTTTTCCCCAGATTTCTAAACCGAAACATCAGGAGCTTATTTCGCAGACGCTCCGCCCTCTCTTTATGCTCGTCAGTAAGGTTAATAGGAATGTCCTCTCTCAGTCTCCTCTGGCCCATCTCTTCAGTAATGCAGCGGGACTCTAAGGCTCTGTCCTCAAAAAACCCTCTCGTTGCCACTATCTTGGGACCGAATACCTGGTAAGCCTTCGGGCTGAACTCCTTTCCATTTATGGATTCGCTCCGCAGGACCGGGAAACCCTTCGCGTTTCCGTTGTTAAGAATTTTCACTATCTCTGCCTTTTCATCGCTCATCCTGAAATCTCCCTCGTCTATGATTAATGTACCTTTGAATATATTGAGTATTCGAAAGATTGGTGAGACGGTGGAAGCTCCGCTTGCAAATATCGGCTTATAGCAAAGAGAGCCTAGTGTTAATAGGAATCTTGTCTTTCCACTTCCCGCGTCTCCTATGACCCTCAGGTATGGGAGCTCTTTGAAGTCGTCATATATCCAGCTGAAAAGAACGTAGTATGAGGAGATGTTTTCAAACAATGGAGAGAGGTCAACATAATCGTGAATAAATGCCCTAATCTCTTCAATGAGCTTTTCCTCGGATTCGTACTCATCCGCTCCGGAGGGGAAAAGAATCACCTCGTTTTTGATGAGATTGTTTCGCGGAGAATAGGGAGAAAGATGAAGTTTATTTCCCATCGACAATCTGCTTTCGTAGCTGATCTCGCCTTCGTTAAAAACCGCAAATCCGGTTTCTTTCTTGTAAGGATCGTACACCATTTCGGCTATTCGTCCGTCTCCGAGGATTGCGGAGGGAATGTACACCGTAGAATCCTTCCCTTTGGATATAGCCTCGCTTTGGAAAGAAGGCGTTGTTACCCTTTTCGCATTCCCGACAAACTTCCTTGCATTTTCTATGGATTTCATCAAATATTGCTTTTTTCTGTTCCCCTTTTCTCTGTACTTTCCCGTCGTGGGATACTTCTCAAACACACCTACAATTTCATCTTCCCCGTAACCTTTGCTCAAAAGTGATGCAATTATGGCTTCGTCAGCTTCGGAACGGGAACGATAGGAGACGACTTCTCCTGTTCCGGGGTCCTTTACTTCCAAACTGTTATCCGGTCCCCGAAAAAAGTCTCCTGCTATCAGCTTTCTCACCCTTTCGCTTATGCCTAAGCTGTATACGTTTACAACCAGTATCTCTCCGTTAGTTTCACTCGATACAACCGGCATTTCGGGGAGCTCCTCAAGTACGGCTTCAACGATATCAGGGGTGATTAACGAGCTCTTGCCCAGACGCAGAAATTCGGAGAGCGGGATCGGCGTGAGACTCTTGCCGTCAAGAATCACCCTTCGCTCAGGGGTATTCCTCAGACCTCCGAAATATGGAAGGTTTATATAGTTTCCGATTTCTCGTTCCTTCAGGTAATCCTGTTTAGGAAATACTTCCAGGGCAACCTTTAGCTTCAACAGGACGGAATTCAATACGTGTCTGATTTTTCGAGCTTCAACAGGCTCGGAGAAGAAAACCCAGATATGATACCCTTTTGACTTGGAGCGTTCGATGAATGTTGGCTTAAGACCAACATTCCACAGCTCTTCCCTGATATGATGGACTAATTCCAAATCATCCCTATCAATGTCTATGGCCCCGAACCGGCAAGTGCCGTTATCGAGCAGCGGATAAACGCCCAGGGAAACCTTTCCGATCAAATGCAGAAAATAGCTCCTTTGCGAAACCGGCTCTCTTACACACTCTCCGTGTACAGCGCCCCAGGCGTCTCTTCTTCCTGTGAAGAGCCTTTCAAATCTGTCCGTTATATTCCTGAGTTGGTCTCGTGTATAGTGGTTACTCATAGCCCTGCGTAGCGGCTAAGGATAACTTTGATCGTTTCTCTGAGGGTTAGGTTCTCGATGTCCATGATGAATCCCAGCACATCTCCATTCCTCTCACAGCTATCGCAATGGAAGTAAGAATTGATGCTGTTCACAACTATAGAGCCGTTGCATCCAATAAAGGGGCATTGCCCTATAAGCCCGTTTCCTGAATCGAATAAGAGGGCATATTCATTCACCGCTCCTTCCAGTGATAAATTCGTCTTAATAGTTTCTATAATTGCAGGCAACAGATTATTGGGTTGGTATTCTTCAGAAAACCCCGTCATATTGTTTTGTTATTAAAGTTTAAGTAGGTAGCGGCAGCTTTTCTCCTCTTTCTTTTTTGAAGATAAGCGAGAGCAAGCGTTAACGCATCGAACATGTTCATCCAGTATTTATCCTTTTGAGTCCAGAGAATCCTTCCCTTGTGGGGAAGGCGCGCAGAGAGTTCGGGATATGTTGCAGCAACAAGGACGGCGGTGTTCATTTTTGTTGGTCTTCTGTCTTTAACGAGAAACTTTCTTGCGGTTGAGGATTCAATTTCATGGACCACGGTACCTTGTTTCCGGGCAAATTGGATAATGCGGTTTGCAAGTTTTTTAAGCATTGGATTTCCTATTCTTTCTGGGTGAGACAGTTTTCCCAAGATTACTACATCGGGCTTATAGGTTTTGACGAGATCAATCCCCGGAACTGTTGGCTTCCTCTGTTTTTCCGTTCTCTTCTTAAAATTCCGCACCCCGTAACGCATAAGCATATCGTCTTCAAGCAGGGCATAGCCTATTTCTTTAGTTCCAAGATCGAGCGCGAGTATGCGAATTTGTCTGGGAGCGGAGGACATACTAAAAACTGCTTATAAATTCTTACGACCTTTTAGCTCCTCCGAAGAGTGCTTTCTCCTTCTTTTCCAGATCCCTTCCGAGATCCCTGTACAAGTTCCCAAAAAGGTGCTCGACCGGAACATCGAGTATGTAGGCAAGCTTCAGGGCATTCTCGAGACTGGGGAGAATCTTCCCGCTTTCCCACTTTGAAAACTGCGTCGAACAAGTATGTCCGAGTAGATAGGCTATGCGTTTTTGTCCTAGCCTCTTCCGTTTTCTGTATTTCCAGATGTGGTTAAGCGAACTAATCTCCATGACTTGAAACACTCTCCAAAGAAACGTATGGGTGAAGAATATCAGCCTCCGCGAATTCAGGGAGTCTGGGAAAGTTGCCTGAACAGGCAACTATGAGGGGATATAAAAAAACTGCATAGAGCAGTCTGTTTTATTGAGCGAAGTTAAAAATAAAGAGGAATTTCTTCCTCTTTTTGATCGACTCTTAGCTTCTTATGGGATTGTTAATTAAGTGTTTTTGGATTGATTATATGGCTAAAGAATTGAGCTTATAATAACACATAGTAGATATTATGTCAATAGTAACAGAGGGTTATAACATTCTAGTTTGCTTCAATAGGCAAGTTTCCCTCCCTACCCATATTTCATCTTGTAGGCCATTGTGTAGGCAATGACATCAACTAATGAAACTACCGAGAATACAAAAAGGAACCCGCGGAAAGGCAATAGCAATAATAAAAATATAGAAAATGCCCTAAAACTTAGATTCCTGGCCTCAGATTTATCTGATGAAGAAAAAGAGGGGCTCTTATTTAGGGTATTTGATATTTTGCTTTATGAATGACCGGCTGTAATCAGATAAGAAAGATAACTTAATCGTTTAGCTTTCTAAAAGCGTATTTGTCACTTTATACAGTTTTGCTAATATGAGAAAAGGCAGACTAGAAGGCATAATCTATATTAATTGCCTATAAAAGTGGGGTAACAGTGCCTTCTAGTCTGCCGACAAAGAAGCGAATACTGTTGCCCCTCTTTTGTTATAACTTAACCCAATTATGGATCTTCATAAGCAAATTAAAAAACTTAGAGCAGCCATATATATCAGAGTGTCAACCGATGATCAACTCAAAGGCTTCAGTCCCGAATTCCAGCTCGAAGACTGTAGACGTGCCGCCGTGGAAAGGGATGATTGTACACTGAAAGGTGTGCATATTTTTGATGATAGCAAGTCAGGATCAAGCGATGACCGGCCGGGCTGGAAAAAGCTCATGGAGACCGCAAAGCAGGGAGAAATAGACGTTATCTACTTTTGGAAGCTGGATAGAATGATGCGCAGCGAACGCCATTTTTATAAAAATGAAGAGGAGCTAGAGAAATTAAATATACAACTTAGGTTTGCTACACAGAACTTGGATGATCCATTTACCCGAGCTATCCAGGTCGCAGTCGCTGCGGAAGAAAGAAGAAAAATATTGGAGCGTACGCGGCGAGGTAGGGAAATGGCTGTAAGAGCAGGGAAATGGGTTATGGGCACTCCCCCGTATGGATATAAATACAACGGAAAGACTAAAAAGCTTGATATAAATGAGGAACAAGCGCAGTGGGTTAAAAAATTCTACGAATGGTTAGTCAACGAAAAGTGCTCTCTTAAAGAAATCGCACGACGTGCGAACGCTTTTGGGGTACCTACTTGGACCCAAAGCATAAAGACAAAGAGAAAGACATCAAAAATATGGTGGCCGAGGACATTGGGCAGAATACTCACAAACGAAACTTATACAGGAAAAGCGTATTTTAGGAAATACAAGAGAAATCATAAGGGTTTGAAAACGTATGAGAATGAAGATTATATGAGGGCTAAAACTGAATGGATACCCATAGAAGTTCCTCAAATTATCTCGAAGAATCTTTTCGACAAAACCATTGTTCAACTGAGAAAAAATAGTGAATTCGCAAAAAGAAAGAAAATACGTTCCTACATGTTTAGCGGACTTGTTTATTGTTCAAAATGTGGCTTCAAGCTAAAGGGAAACTATGCTAACCCAAGTAGTCGCTCCGCCAAGGGTTCGCGCTGTTATGTTGGTTATGTCCCGAAAAATCATGTAGGTAACACACGCAGATGCCGTTATTGCGGCGCTATAGCAGAAACCAGACTTATGCCAATTTGGAATACTTTAGAAAACATTCTAATGAGCCCGGACACAATTTATGACAAACTCGATAAATACACCGGAGAGAACAAAAAAGATGGGTTATTAAATAAAATCGTTCTAATTGATAAGGAATTGAAATCATTGAATGAGGAACAAGAAAGAACAAATATAGCATTTCTAGAAATTTGCTCCATAGATGAAAATGAATACAAGCAACGTATTAAATCTATCAAGAGTAGGCAGGTGACACTGGAGCATGAGAGAAGAAAATATAATGATTACATCATTTCTGAAGAAGAAAGAATTAAACGGGTAGATACTATTACTAACTTATACCAAAAAATCAAATATAAAATTACTCATGCGTCTTATGAAACGAAATCAAAAATACTTCACATATTTGTAGATAGAATTGATTTGAATCTTGATACGAGCGCAGCATTAGTTAAATTCAATATTCCTATGGATGTACATCATAATTTTGAAGGACAATTGTTGGGACGGCAGTCTCTCAAAAAAGAGGAAATCACCTCCGATAAATGGCTTAACGACAACAATGAGACTAAAGATTTCGGCAACTTTTACCTAGATGTACAGGTCCCACTTATTTCCTTTAAAGAGATCCAGAAGGTCACCACTCCTTCACACTCCAGATACTATAAGGGTGAAAAAGACATGCCGCTTTTAAAACTAACCCGCAAGAAAGCCGAGGATAAGGAATTAAGGGCTTATTTTCAATAAGACATAAGTATTTTTGATAAGATAAAAATAACAAGAACACAACTCATCGTTTCAAGCAAGGTTGATAATAGGAATATTGGGCTTATATACTTTCATATAAGCTGGAATTGAGGAGTTAATGATTATAGGGACTTATGGCCCATCTTCCGGCTAATATGGGTAAGACTTTAATCATAACGCCTTTATGACAGGCACAGCTCAGAAAACAACAGAATGTCAGAACTGTGGGGAGAGTGCTAACCGGCACTTTCCCTATAATGCAAAGCTTTTTAGGAAAAATATAAGCAATATAGAAAATGGAGAGATATTAGTATGTGAGTCCTGCAGAGATTATTTTGAAAGAAGAAAAGCCTATTCAGAAAATGTACTTACCTCCAAATCTGACAAAAGACTTATAGTAGCCGGACCTGGCACAGGAAAAACATATACTTTTCAGGAAGTATTAAAAACTATCCCAAGGGGACAGAAAGCTATTGTATTCACTTTGATAAACAACTTGGCAAATGATTTGAGAGAAGATTTATCTACTTTAGAAAACGACTTAATTAAGGTGTCCACTTTTCACGGATTCTGTAGAGAATTATTACATTCAAAAATTGGTCTACAAGACATAACTAAAGATTTTAGATACTTTCCCTTACTTCCTTTTTTGATTGAACAAGATGCACTCATACTAGACTTTGAATTCGGTCGTCCAGACTTTCACGCGAGCTTTGCAAATCTAAACCAAAATGCAGCTCAGGAATTTTATCTGTCTAGAGCGAGTTACTACAATTCTGCTAGCCATGATGATGCAGTTTATCGAGTTTTTAAGTATTATGAGCGAAATCAAAACCGCATCCCTTCTTTTGGAATAGTGATTGCTGATGAATATCAAGATTTTAACCGACTTGAGTCTTCGTTTATATCATTACTTACGAATAGGAACAAAGCTCTTATTGCGGGAGATGACGATCAAGCACTTTATGGTTTTCGGCACGCATCAAAAGATTATATTAGACAACTTTATTCCGATGCAACATACGAAATACTTGAGTTACCGTTTTGTAGCCGTTGTACACCTGCAATTGTAGAGGCGACTAATTATTTTGTTAAAGCAGCCCAGGGTCTCGGACTATTAGATAAAAGGATACCTCGGGAGTTTGAGTGTTACTTGCCGGACAAACATCGCGAACACAAAGCATATCCAGAGATTGAAGTCGCTCACTGTTCGCGCCCGGAAACGAGCTTTAAGTATATAAAAGATCGGATAGTTGATTTAACCGCGAGCGAAAATCTTACTTCTTATGCGGGTAAAGATATACCCTTTCTAATAATGGGGGCGGAATCTGGATACCGAATTAAGAAAGTTGCCGAATATCTACAAGAGAATCTAGATGAGGAAATATATTCAATAGAGACCCCTGAAGAGAGGGACCAACTGGAAATTGAACATGGATATAAAATCTTACACAAGGGAGTAAATACGAATTTAGGTTGGCGTATAGTAATGCACTTTGATCCGCCCGAGGATATAAAGAGCATAATTTCAAAGACATATGAAAGCGATATTGCAATTGAAGAAATGCTAACTCAAGAATATATTACTAGACACGGAGACGAAATACGTACTTTATTTGAAAATCAAGAGAAACCAGTGAAAACAGAAGAGTCTGAAGCGGAGCCAAACAAAATACGAATAAGACTTACTAATTTTTACGGTTCAAAAGGGTTATCAGCACTGCATACCTTTATTATCGATCTTAACAATTATTCTTTTCCTGCGAACCCAGATGTAATAACGGATGATGAAATATGTAAGTTTCTCGTGGCACTTACAAGAGCAAAAAATTCATGCACACTAGTCGTATTCAAAGTGTTCGACAAGACAATTGGAAAGACAGTAGATAGACCCTCTAGATTTATAGAGATGTTACCGGCCCATATCTTAAGACATAAATATTTTAAAGTTCAAAAAGGCAACTTGGTAGAAAAAGGCTAATTATCAAATTTTTAATGTGTTAGTCCAACAATGAACAGTCCTGCCCTCAATAGCCTGTTCTTATGGCACCATCAAGCTTTCTATGAGCAAAGGAAGCCATGGTTAATAGTTCTAAAGCGTCACGTTCCTCGATTTTCCATTTTATCTTAGGTGCATGCGCTGTAGTATTTCTAAACATGCCGAATATGCCTTTTAATAGATTTGCAAAGCCAACTTGCTCCATCTTTTCAGTTTCTGTGCGAAGACTGTTGATTGCTAGTACCGGCTTCTGCCCAACCAAAGTAGCTTCAACCAACTGGGTCCCGTCTTTATCTTGACCAGACATTTCTCTCAATCTATCAGCGATGCTCTTAGTCGCCTCAAACACTGCATGAAAGTAATTTTCTTGTAAAAACTCCGCACGGCAGAAATTTAATACGTAATAATGAACTCCTCTATCCGATAATTTCTTTTGAAGCGCATTAGCTCTCAGATGCGCATCATCTAAAGTACTAACGAGTGTCGCTTGTACAATCTTCCCATCTGCTCTCAACTCATATCCCTGTAAAGCAAGGATGACATTCAATTGGTCCTTTGATCGATTAAAATATTCCCTATTATGTACATATCTAACGGGGTCCATCACATTCTGAATAAACGCAAACACATTATTTGAGCATCGATCTTTTTCTTGCTTATTCTTTAACGCGGAAAACAATCTATGTCTTTTAGTAATAGTGGGCTCCATATCCTCAATACCTGAAGAATTTAGTAACTTCCCAATCTCTGTACCAGTAAGCCCAGAATCGGTGTCTCCAAAAAGATCACAGATTGCCTGAAGAGCATTATCGCTTAACTTTGGGATACTTGCCATACACTTAATTATATACAAATTCTAATTATCCAATCAGATGTGGTAGTTATCAGGAATTAGCATACCCACACCTTATCACAATAGAGCAAAGTATTGGAAACTTGCCCATCTAGGCAACTCTATCCGATGGAACGGCAGTCTTTCAAAAATCAGGATAACACCCACGAAAAACGGCTTAACCACAATAATGAGGGTAAAGATTTAGGTAGTTTTTCGCTTGATGTTAGGGTGCCGTTAATATCTTTTGAAGAGGTCCGGGAGGTAACCAACCCTACACGGTCGAAGCATTATAGAGGAGCAAAAGACTTACCTCTAAGGAAGCTCATTGCCAAGAAAGCTGAAGATAGGAGCTTTAGGGCTTATTACCAATGACATTTGTGACTTAGAGACTATATCCCCAATGAAGGATACTAGACTAATGGTGTTGACAATCTCACAAGCAGTTCGGTCACCATCCAGCTCTTGCCGATTTCTTTGCATCCTTGCGAGCTTCCCTTTCTTTCCGGGCAGCCTTTTGAGAGGATCTAAGCTCCTTTTCCAATTCGTCAAATTCGTTCCGTAGTGCAGATAAGTCGTCTAATTTGGGAGGGCTTTCTCTCTGCAAGTCACTTCTATTATGAGCGATGATCATTTCCGATAGTTTGCCATGCATATTTACAATCCTAAGAGCCAAAGACTGATCATATATCGCTTCTTCAAGATTCTGCACTTTAATATGATCGTCGTATCTTTGAACCGTTCCTGCAAAAAGTACATCTTCAATCAATGCCTCACAAGCACTACGTAAATAACTAAATGCTGTATCTAGTGCGTGTTCCTGATCTTTGGCACCGAGAGATTCATAATCTTTTACTGCTGCTTGAGAATCGTCTTTCAAACTCTTTAAGTCGGATATTTTGGGGCTAGTATTATCTTCCATACATCCTGGTATGCCATTTATTTGCCTCATCCAATGCGCAACAACAGGAATATTGTTTTTCTCCGCATGTTTAGTCAACTGACTCATAAAGACAATATCATGTGTAAGAACTACGACCTGCCGATGTCCAGCCTCAATTGCCAATCTTTGAGCTATCTTATCCTTCCGCTCATGATCTAATGAAGTCACCGGATCATCGAATATAATCCCGCAATTATTTTTATCAAGCTGAACCTCTGTCAAAAAGTCCGCAATTGAACACGCATTTTGCTCACCTTCACTCAGTATCTGGCTTGGATTGTAGTCCTCAGCGAAATCAAGCCTATATTCTTTTACAGTAGTGCCATGCTCCCCACTGGCATTCATAATCAGATTAAAATCACATCCCAGCATTGCAAGTTCCTGATTAAATACGCCTTTGTAATCTTGAGCTACACCCACCAGAAATGACTCGGTTCTCTTTTTTGTTGTGGCCATCTTTATACCGGCAAAACTAACTCCATTGGCTTTAGATAACCAATGTAGAAATGCAATATATTCTAATCCAGCATCCTTAACAGCTGTAACCTGTTTTTTATGCTTGAGGGCATTTAATTGAGCGATAAGCGTTGCGATTTCACCGCTTGGGTCAACAAGTCTTGACTCCTCGGTTGTTTTTGAATTGACGAGAGTATCGATTTTGGTAAGGTCAACATCAGGTACATCGTCACGATTTATCTCCTGCAGGTTACCTAATTTAGAGGTCCAGTCATCCAACACATTCGCTAGTGTAGAGAACTGATCTTTTATTTGTGCTAAATATTTAGGATCGTCTTCACTAATTACTTTAACGCCTGCATCTGTTGCAAGGAATTTTGGATACATCATCTTTATATATTGCAAATTCTGTAATAAGGCAGATTGGTTTCGAGTTAATTCGGATAGTTCGCTCTCAGCTCTACTTTCAAGGAACTTCCAATATTTATGAAAGAGTTCATTGGCATTTTTCTTAAGTTTCTGATGACATAACATACAATGAGTCGGCTCTTTATTTTCATTTATTGCCTTCTCTTTTTCATAAAGAGTTTTAGCTGCACTAATCAATGCTTTCCACTCAGCACTTCCGATTGTTTTCACAATGCCATCGTCAAAACTCTTAACACTTAGACCTTCTATTATCATTTTCTTTTCCAATATTTCTTTAAGAAGTTGGTTAGCTTCCTCCTTTTTTGCCTCAGTAAATTGGTCTGTTACGTTTTTCAATAGCGCTTTAAATGCTTGTAGATTTTGGCGATCAGTAGCTAGTTGCGATTTCTTTTTGGGAATATCTAGTTTTTTCTTTGCCTCGATGAGCTCTTGGAGTTCAGTTATTTTTTGACCATCAACATTGGCATCGAAGTTTGCATGCAATAGAAAATCAACCTCTTTGGTGTGGCCGGCAATCGCCTGGCAGAATATTGCGGTAGAAGAAGTTGCGTCATCAAGGAACATTGACTGAAATGGATTATCTTTTTTCTTTGCATTCTTTTCGTTATTAAGTTTTTCTTCTAGCTGTGAAATAGTAACAGCAACCTTATCGAATATCTTGATTTGGGCTGGAGTGAAATTTACATTGTTTGATTGGTCAAGGTGTATCAAAACACTTTCTGAGTCAAAGACAGAAAAGCGTTTGAGGTCGTCATAATTTTCACCAAGTGAATATTCGATCTCGTTTACGTTGCCCAAACCATCATCCACAACGAAAGTCGCTTTTGCTTCTGAATCTAACACGGAAGTAGTTCGTACGTTCGGTAATATCTCACGTTCTCCTCGCGAGAAACACGCATTACATAAAAGACGACCAACTCCACTCTTACCGCTACCGTTGCCCCCGTAAACAAGAGTTAGGTTGGGTCCAAACTTTACTGAACAATCTTTTGAAAGAGCATTGACGTCTACAAAGTCCTTAACCTCTAATATTTTCATTTTTCTCATACCGCCAGGTACTTCCGGAGCAACAACGATCTCATTCTTAAAGGATATATCGCGCTTATTCGGCAAAGAATCAATCAAGCCGAGGTATTCAGAAAGGTACTGATAGCACTGATCAATATCCTCATCGGTCAATGAATCTTTTTCGAGATTGATCTTCCAAACGTATTGTTCCCAGTATGGCTTATTGGATAGCCAGGCTTCCAAAGTTTCGATTGGCGTGCCTTTATCACTTGTCATAATATTTTCCACTATCCCACATAGTTAATGATATTGATATAACTACCACAAACTAACGTAATTTTAAAGACCACAATTTTGATTAATATTTTAGTAAGATATCACCTAACTACATGGGATCATTACAAATATGAATCAAATGCTCAGCGCGAGTACTCTTTACATAGTCAGTGAAACTTGCCCATAAACACAACTCTTACCGAGGAGGCGGTTGTCTTTCAAAAAAACGAGAAAACAACCCTGAAAAATGGCTTAACAACAATGATCGCTCTGAGAATTTGAGCAGTTTTTCGCTTGATGTGAGGGTTCTAATAATTAGCTTTGAGGAGCTCCGCCTCTGTTTCTGCAGTGGTTACAAAGCAACTGTTTATACCGACGTCCCTTTGTATAAGCTCCCTAAAAAGTAGACAAGCGATTGTTCTGGAAGATATACAATCATAAAAATAGAACTTGGCCTATAATTATAAGTTTAAGCATTCAAAAGTCCGCGGTTTATAAGACAATCAAGTATTTCTTCGTAGGTAATTTTTTCATACGATTCTTGTTTACTATCTTTTAGTTCTTTCAATCTGCAGAGATCATTAATGAAACTATCTAATGCTCTAATGTTATAGTCCCATCTCAGGTTCATTAGTAGCTTTAAACCTTTGATATCGATATATCTAATTATTCTCGGGGATTCCTTTTTTTTCTTTGCTTCCACTTTCTTCTTTTTGTTATGTTCTCTAAGGAAATGATTAATGAGAAGAGGAATATCTTCTTTTCTTTCTCTTAATGGAGGAATAGGGAAATAGAAACGATCTACTCTGGAAATAAAGGCGCTGCTGAATCCATCACGTTCTAGCTCATCAAGCGATTTATTGCTCGCAAACACTAACAATAAATTAACTTTTATAGGACTTAGACCTTTTTTAGGATATATTTCCCGTGGTGATTCAAGAACGCGCAACAACTGATCAACTAATTCTTTTTGAATCTTATCTATTTCATCTAGAAAAAGAGTGCCAAAAAACATGTGCGCCTTCATAAATTCACCTGGATTAGTATCGTCGCCCCAGAGAATTTCTTCAGTTATTTGTGCACAGTTCAAGGTCCTGAAGTTAAACCGTAATTTGTTTTTATTCCAATCCCTCGATTTGATCTTATCACCGTGATTTAATATGTCGCATTCATTATAAAAACTAAGATAAGACTGATAATCCTTTTGAACTTGGAGCTTAGAATCTTTAATCTGTTTATTAATCGCCTTTGCGTTCCATGAACGAGGACTAATCAGGTGACATATTTTGGCAAGCTTCTCTTTCCCGCTTCCAGGCTTACTATAGAAAAATATAATCCCCGGTTCTTGGTCCTTTGGAATTACATTTTTAATTCGAACTAATATATCTAAAATATCTGGATCAGCTGTGCAGAAATTTTCATATATATCGTTAATCTCTTTGTCAATATATTTCCTTCCCTTTTTAATATGTTTTTCTAGCTTATCTTCAAGATTGTCTCTGCATTCACTCAACTCTATCGGAGGTTCCTCTTGAATTTCCGAACATAAACGAATCAGATTTTCTAGTACGGCTATATTAATACGGCGTGGTGTTTTAATGCTGACCCATTCTAGTTCAAGCAGTCTTGCTGATATTTGTCGGAATATATATTCGAGACGTCGAACATTATAATCAATTACAGGTTCCTCAAATGCCCCACAATAAGTTGAAATTTTGTTTAAAAATCGCTTTGTTGGGAAATTCGTTAAATTTATAGGAATGATTAAATGACAAAACGCTTTAGGATTTTCATGAGCATCTTGTTTTTTTCGCATTATAGAATAACAATATGTGAGCAGAAAAACCCTTAATAAAATTGATTTATCTTCCAGCCTCAACCTTCGTAATTCCTTTTCTTTGGTAACCAACGAATTATTTGTCAAATGATTACTAAATTCTTCAAGAAGACTGTTATAATCTTTAACAAATTCGCCCAATTTTTCTGCATCTTTACCAATTATAATTTCAACGAAGTTCTCCTTATTGTATTCTCCGCGAAGCTTTGCTTCTAATCCTTTCCAGATGCTGTGACTAATATTGAAAATCGATTTAGAATTATTATTACCTTTGTCAGAGCCAAAATGAACTTGGAGGGAACCCCTAAGATCATCGCAATATAATAGGCTTAATTCACGCAAGGCAACGCGGTCAGTCCGCAAGTTCTCTATATTTGCTTCTTCGACTCCCGACAAATTAAAATCAGGGTGACCAGCTTTAAAGGGGTTGTTTTCCTCTGGATATCTACATCTCATATAGTCCCCGAAATTTGGGCTTATGTATTGAAAGGACGAAGCAAGGTGCTTTGTTTCTTTTAGAATGATCTGAATAGAGTTATTATGCGATAATAACATGTATATCCGTTCTCTAACCAAATTCTCATATGCATATCTATCCTTCTTGTACAAATATTCTTGAGCTTCTTTCTGGAAATCGGGATCATCTATAAGTTTACTTGTCCGTTCAAGTAACGTTAGAAAGTCTTTATCTTTCTCTAATTCTTTATCCCCGGGTTCCATAACAAAAATAATCCCCTGATTGAACATATCAGGGGTAAATTTATTGTTGGTACAACAATATAATTGTATATTTAATCATGAATTGGTTATCAAATCAAGGGGGTAATATAGCGTTAACAACTCGGGTAAAGTATAATGGGTTGTATTATCAGATTTCAAAAATCATTCCTTAACACCGGTGCTAATCCTAAGTCTTTACTGCGATCGTTCAGTTTAACTTGAGAGATGACTAAGCCTACATTGTTAAAGCTACCGGCCGTCACTATTCTTCCGTCCCAGCCCGCATCCTTACAAAGGACTTCCGAAGATTCAAAAAGTCGCTTCCCATCACTTACAAAGTAATAGAGAAAAGTCATATATACAATTTCAACTGCACTAGGTAGCTCTTCATCACCTCTAAGTAGGCGTATCTGCTCATGATAAGATTTAGTGCGTGAATTCGGTAATATAGATTTTCTAATCAAGTACCAACGAAGCGAGCAAGTCTTTTTACTTGCGAAGTTCTCATCAATATACCAATAATCAACATAGGAAAAGCACGGTTGTTCATCAAAATCAACACCAAATGTTTCCCGTATACTTGCAATAGTAATAAGGTTTCCAGAATTATCTTCGGGTACTCCAGGAAAAAGAATGTGGCTCTTTTTACATGTTTGAAGCGTACCATCAGAGTAAGGGATATGCTGAAGTGCATATCGGGCTTTTCTAGAGATAGATACCGATAAAATTCTGGCAACATCGTCTATTGCAATGAAATTTTTACCCATTATTTCTCTGGCTTCTCTTTGTGTCATGTTGTGCCCTCTAATGAAGAGGAAGCTGTAATACAGCTATTTTGAGAGCACGAATCCGATGCCCTCATAAATGCTGTAGGCATCAGACTCCTCATAAAATTGATTTTTAACGTCTTACCTATATATAGCATATATACCATATATATGCAATAATAACAGAGGGATACGATCTTCTGAATATGGATCTTAGAATTAAGGTATAAAACAGGACGGTATTAATTACCGTCCTTTAGTTTTATTTTTAGGTATATTTAGTTGTTAAAGATCCTTTCTTAAGCTGTACTCTTCTTCCACATTCCCAAAAGCTCAGCCAAGATGACCATCAGGATGTGCTTGCAGATATTTTCGTGCACAAACCTGTCAGGGCAGGAGCAAAAATATTTCCCTGAGCCGTTGATCCCTACTGCATACTCTTTCGTCTCATTTAAAACATACGCCCTTGTCTCGTGTGCCTCTCGTTTAAGGATATTTATCTTATACCTTCCTTCCATCACGGCCTGCAGTGCCCTTCCCACACGAGCTTCCTCCGCTTTGAGAATAAGCTCACATTCTGTTTTCAAGGTGTATCACCTCGCCATCGGATGAGTTGACTAAACAACTCTCAATTCTCACGAGCGTTACGATCTGCTCAAGAACTCTAAGTTTCTTTTCCAGGAGCTCGACCTCAACCCTCATAAATCTTTCCTGTTTCTCAAGATGATTGTACTGCACCTTGAGTGTCCAATATTCAGAATTAATTTTCAGTCTTTTTTGCAGTTCAGCATTTCTCAAAGTTTCGTTTGAATATGCTTTCTTTCCATTGCCGTCGGATTCGGTTGAAACGTCGTATGCAACGTCAGATTCAATTTCCTTCATCTTCTCCATGATCAACAGTTTCTCTTCAAAGAGAATTACGAAGTCCATTTTCTTTCTCTGAAAAGATTCAATAAACTCCTTCAGCTCATTCTTTAACCCAACCGCTTCAGAAATGATATGCTCTCTATACATAGCATCCTCCGTTAGAAGGGAATATCCTGTTGTATGTCTTCATCTTCAGATTTGGGAATTGGTTCATACACATACTTCTCCAGTTTCCTGGCCGCAGCTTCTACTTCAGCTGTGCTAATCATATTCCCGTTGGTCTTTAACATCTCAACTGCCGAGCTTATAAGGGATAGCCTCGTGATTCGGACATCCTTAGCAGTAATGTTTTCCTTGACCGCTTCCTCCGGGCTTATGAACCTCAACTCCTTAATCCACTTCCCGTTCTTTCCGTCTACTTTGATTTCTACCGCGTCTCCTTCTTTGGGTTCTTCTACAGGATCATATTGGGAAAAATTGAACCAATTACCTCCTATATTGATTCCCTTTTCGTTAACTGTTTCTACAATACCCCTAACTGTCTTTGTCTTCATGCAGACCTCCTTATTTATGAAATTTATAGGCGGGAGGGGGGGGTGAACCTCCCGCCCTGAGAGTACGCTTCCTTCCCTGCTTACCGGAGACACCCCTGCCATCTATCCCCTATGGACTGGACTCATTCCGGCGAGAGCGCAGTGGGCCCGCTAGGACCAGAACTCTGGCAGGAGAAAACAGGAAGGTGTCAGTGGATTGCGTACTGGAATTGAGACGCTTCCCAGTTCGAAAAGTCAATCTGAGGAGCAAGGTTATCCAGATCCCAGTGCTTCTTGAACATGAGTTCGCCTGCATGAATCAGGACATTAAGCCTTTCCTTTTCCGGGATATGGGTGTAATGGGACCCGATTTCTGTAAGGTGATTGAACACCTGATAAGCAGTCACAGGAGTCCTCGCGGACGATTTCCAGGAAAGCGAGGAAGGTATGGCATCAGTATTCTCATAGCCGTATGCCCTTGCAACCAGCGCAAGCGGAATCCTTCTTTCAAGATCGGCAACAAGCATTTCGCCGCCTTCGTCTTTAAGGCGGGCTATATAGGAATATGAATTCTCAAGCTCCCAATACGAAAGCTTCTTTTGGGTCAACAGAGATAGAGCTTCCGGATAGCGAGAGATGCGGTCAGGATCGTCCAACAGCAATCCAACCGCGTTTAAAATCCTTTCCAAATTCCTGCTCTTGAAGCTCATGCCTCCGTGAGCCGGGGCATAGGTCATGTTCGTACAGATAAGCCGTAAAAGCGACTCAGATATTGAAGGAGAATACATCTCAAGACTCGAAGCCGAGAATCCTATTCCGTATCTAAACAGGTCTTCGCTCTCGGACTTAATAGGAGAAAACGTGCCCGAAGTATAGAAAAATGCCGTTGATGATACGTCATTAACATCAACAACCAAATTCTCTACGCCTGCTTTTTCAGACACCTTTAGATAGATGTCCTCAGTCATCTCAAGAAACTTCTTGAGAGACACGAAATCGCTTCGTCTCGGGAAAAGACCGATTACCGTGAATGATGTATCATCCACCTTGAAAGTAATTTCCTTCGGCGATCCCGTGGTTATCCTGCCCGAAAGCTCCTTCCACAAATCGGGCATTTGTGACGACATAGAGCGCGCGAAGTAATATGGTACTCCAAGCACCCGGCACAACTGGCCTGCAGACCTTTCGGAAAGAACGTATTCCCTGAAGTTCAGGGCTATCTTCCCTATCTCGGACGTTGGAACAATATCCGAAAGCCGCGCATGTACATACGACTCGTCGAGCGAGTCATTCAAATTCCTAACCTCTTCGATTGAGGTTAAGCGCATAGATACACCTCCTTATGTGGATTTTTTAAAGAACTTCTGACAATTTCCTTTCCTACAGGGACGGGCCGTTAAATAAAGCCCTCACAAGCTCAACGATGAAGTTCCCTCCGGCTACAATAAGGCCGAGGAAAACCTCAACACTAAAGCCCTGGTTGACTCCGATCCCAAGCAAGATGAGGAGAATTGCCAGCGACACTATGAAGCTTAAAATGCTCATATGCTCCCCATCTTATGGGATATGGATAAGTGTCATAGGGTGGATTTCTTGCCTGTATAGGCAACTCCAATTTCCCATCCTGTTTTCTATCTACCTTGACTTTTAGACTGATAAGGATGAATGAGCAAAGGGAAAACGAGGTGTTCTATATCGGCGAGACTAATTATAGGAATAAAAGGCAAAGATTTGGGATTAAGAGAAAAGACAGGCGGTCGCACATGTATGTGATTGGAAAGACCGGAACTGGTAAGTCAACGCTTATAAAAAATCTGATTATCCAGGACATGCAGAAAGGAGACGGGCTTGCGCTCCTCGATCCTCATGGCGACCTGGTTGAGAGCATTGAGAGCTTGGTTCCGGAAGAGAGAAAAGAAGACGTTATTTATATAAATCCTTCGGATAGTAAAAACTCGATAGGTTTCAATGTCTTGGAAGGGGTTAACTCTATAGAGGGGAGGTATTTAATCGCTTCGGGACTCATTAGCATATTCAAGAAGCTCTGGGCCGACTCCTGGGGCCAGAGAACAGAGCACATTTTGAGAAACCTTATTTTGACGTTAACAGAGTATCCGGGGTCAACCCTACTTGATCTGAACAAACTGCTTGTGGACTCGAGTTTCAGGAAAACAGTACTCCTCTATGTGAAAGATGAGAAGGTAAACGAATTCTGGGGAAAGGAGTTTGATAAGTGGCCTCTAAAGTTCAGAGCAGAGGCAGTTGCACCCATTCAGAACAAAGCTGGGGCTTTCCTCAGCAGCCCGTTTATACGGAATATAATAGGTAAGAAGAAGAGCTCTTTTAACATGAGGGAGGCGATGGACACAGGAAGGGTGCTCCTGGTAAATCTAGCGAAGGGAAGAATTGGGGAGGATACGTCAATGCTTTTGGGGTCGTTGTTTGTGATAAAGATATACCTTTCTGCGTTGAACAGAACTGACATCCCCGAGGAGAAAAGACGGGATTTTTATCTTTATTTAGACGAGCTTCAGAGCTTTGCTGCAGGGAGCTATGCGGACATGCTGCCGGAGGCGCGTAAGTACAGGCTTTGCCTTAACTTGGTTCATCAATACCTTGATCAGATTGACCAAAAGACAATCTCGGCAATTCTTGGTAATGTAGGAACGATAATATCATTCAGGGTAAGCGCCAGGGATGCCGAGTATCTTGAAAAAGAATTCTACCCCAACTTCAGGATGGGAGACTTGGTACATCTTCCTGGATTCCATATTTACCTTAGGCTTATGATCGATGGAGTTAGTTCGAAGGCGTTTAGCGCGGTGACATTCCAGTAGAAGCCGATCGAATCGTAGAAACTTGAGATAACCCTAAATAACTTTTACATCACTGCTTGACCTTGTACCTAAGTACAACCATTATAATTAAAAATATGGACACAAAAACTTATGCGAAAAAGAACGATTTCCTGACTATAGGTCAGGCATCTAAGCTCGCCGGAGTAAACCGTGAAACCCTTCGCTATTATGAGCGTGAAGGGATTATTGAACCGCCGGAGAGAAAAGACTCGGGTTACCGGATTTATCCGCCGACTATCGTTAAGCGCTTACGCTTTATAAAACGCGCCCAGGGACTCGGATTTTCGCTGAAAGAGATTAGTAAATTAATGGCACTACGGAATGATGCTCAAGTCGCTAAGTGCAGTGAAGTAAAACAATATGCGCAAAATAAGGTTGAGAGCATTGAAAATAAACTAAAAGATTTAAAGCGAATTCGAAAGAGACTCATGGAATTGATCGCAGTTTGCGACGAAGAAAACCCGTTAAACATTTGTCCGATACTGGATGCATTTGAGGAGGAATCAAGCGATGAAAATTGAATTCGTCTATGATTCAGATTGCCCGAATGCGGAGCGATCAAGGGAAAATATCCGCCTGGCACTTAGACAAATCGGCATTAAAACCAGCTGGGATGAATGGGAACGGAATGATCCCGATCTTCCCGAACGCTTGATGGATTACGGCTCTCCCACGATTTTAATTGATGGAGTAGATATAATTGCGGGTTTATCGGAGTCGCACGGTGATAGCTGCCGTTTGTACAAGGATTCCAAGGGCATCATGGGAGGCGTCCCTTCTGTTGAGGCAATTATTAAAGCACTAGCTGACAGTAGAAAGACACAAGATTTGCGCTCGGACCGCACGGGATTCATTGCCGGTTTGGGCGCTGTCGGGGCTGTTTTTTTGCCAAAATTTATTTGCCCTGCCTGCTGGCCGGTTTATGCGGGGATTTTAAGCACCATGGGGCTGGGCTTTTTATTGCACGGTGTAAGCCTCTTGATCCTTTCGGTGACCCTGCTCGGGCTTGCGTTGCTCGTATTCGCGTTACGCGGGAGGAAGCGCGGGAGCTTCCTCCCTTTTTGGATCGGGCTTGTCGGGGTTTCGCTGGTACTCACTGGAAAGTTCTTCTGGATTAACAATTTTTCAGCCTATGCAGGTGCTGCGTTTCTCATGCTGGCCGTAATTGTCGACGTAAGACCACTAAGAAGAGTACAAAGCTGTCAGGTGTGTAATGAAAAAAATGGCAGGAGGTGATTAAATGGCATCAAAAAGGAAAGTAGAAGTATTTACAGCCGGTTGTCCGGTCTGTGAACCGACGGTCGATCTCGTGAACAAACTGGCATGTCCGTCATGCGGGGTCACCGTTTATGACCTCCGCGAAGGCTGCATAACAAATGAATGCCGTGACAAGGTAGAACTCCACGGCATAACCCGTTTACCTGCAGTGGCAGTCAATGGCAGTTTGCTTGATTGCTGCAAAGTCGGACAAATTTCCGAAAGCGACCTTCGTGCTGCTGGTATAGGTTCTGTTTAGTTGCAAGAAAGAAAAGAAGGGCACATAAGGCCCTTCTTTTCTTTACTCTCCGAAACTATTATTCCACGGATCTCCCTTTAAATGAGATATTGACTATTACACAATGTAATGTAATACTATCGTTGCATGAAGGACGAATCCGGAGGTTTCATGAAAACCTGTAAACCAAGCTTACAATATTTGAGCACCCATAAATTAATCTCAGCCGAGCTCGCCGCTGAATTAATGAAATTATTCAAGATCGTTACGAGTGAAACGAGACTACGTTTAATTCATGCTCTCATTATGGCCGAAGAATTATCGGTAGGTGAGTTGGCAAAGATAGTCGGAATGACACCACAAGCCGTTTCTAATCAACTTCAACGACTCGTTGACAGAAACATTGTGGCTTCAAGAAGAAACGGAAATCAAATCATTTACCGGATTCATGATCCATGCGTAATCAGTTTATTAGAGCTAGGGTTGTGTTTGTTGGAAGAGTCAAAGAAAAAACGACCGCGGATGAAAGAACTTGAGACAGCTAACGTGATCGCCGACTTAATAGAAAAGAATCTTTAAACACAGAGAAAAATTGGAATGCTTTATAAAACAATTGACAAAGTTTTAACGCACCTTGAAAACGGCATTAAATTTAAAAAGTGCTGGAAATGTGGGTGTCAGCAAGGGGCTATTAAAGCTCTTGAAAATCAACTACAAAATTTAAAATCAGAAGATAAGGAATTAATCGAGCCTCTGCTTAGAAAATCCGAAGAAACCTTTGAAGCAGTCCAATACGATTGTTTAGGATGCAAAGTCTGTTTTCCGGCATTGGCCGTAAATGCCTTGGTGGAGGCGTATCCCGAAATTGAGTTAGAGTCAAATGGCTGCGCCTCCGATGACATTATTGTTGAGGAACGGTTGGGTTGGCCTCCTCTGCCTGGGAAATACAAAGTCAACCGATTTGAGGCTCCTATTGCTATATGCACTTTAAATTCAAATGATCTTATGGAAGAAGTCATTAATGCTCAACACTCACAGGTTAGCATCGTTGGCTCAATGAACACAGAAAACCTCGGCATTGAAAGACTTATAAAAAACGTAACCACGAATCCTAATATCCGTTTTCTAATTCTCTGCGGAGAGGATTCCAAGCAAGTTATCGGTCACCTACCCGGACAATCTCTCGTGAGTCTATTTGAAAACGGGATTGATCCACAGAAAAAACGAATTATTGGAGCGAAAGGAAAACGGCCCATCTTGAAAAATATAAGTCTCGAAAGCATTGAGCATATTAAAAGGCAGGTCCGGCTTGTTAACATGATTGGATGTTCTGATTTGGCTGATATTACAGAAACTATTGATGAGTGTGCAAGCGAGAAGATTATTCCATTTGAGGGAGGTTTTAATATGAACGTAAACATCGAAAAGATTCAAGCAAAAATGCCACCGCCACTTAGACTAGATCCCTGCGGTTATTTTGTTATTTTCCCCGATCAGGATAAAAACATCATTGCCGTCGAGCATTATCATAATAATGGCGCACTTAATAAGATCGTCGAGGGTGAGGATATTAGCGCAATTTACATGACGATTATAGAAAACAAACTAATCAGCAAATTGGATCATGCTTGTTATCTGGGGAAGGAACTTGCAAGAGCCGAAGAATCTTTAAGAACAAGGACTCCCTATGTACAGGACAAAGCCCAAGACAGTCAGAAAGAAGTTGGTAAGCAAAGTTCCTGCTGTGATTCTAATAATTGTTGTTGACTAAGAGGATAGCTATGAAAAAGAATATAATAATTGTCTCCATAGTCTTAACGGCAGTATCATTTACACTTTGGCTTAAACCGTCTTCCTCGACAAACTCTGGTTCAAATGTATTAGAACCTGATAAAGCTCATGCTGACAATAAGATATTGCTCTTTGCCGACCCGAGAGAAGCTGACTCTAGCTGCGGCTGTGCGGAGGTGATTAGTGTAGCCCGAAGTGCGGCCGGTGTCCCGGGTGTGGCCTATGCGGAATTTGACATTAACAATAGTCGGGAGGAGGCAAGAAAGTACTCAGTCCGTATTTCTCCCACGGTCATATTCTTGAATAAAGATAATACAGAAAAAGCACGCTTTGAGGGTGAATCCTCAAGCGTAATCAAGGAACTTCGCGGAACTGTAGGCTCCCTGAAAAACGAAATAGAACAGGAGTAGCTGAGAGAGATCTTTTGGAATTTATAGATACGATTTGGACGAATAGCTCTGCCTTTATATCAGGCTCTATTGATTACAGGAGTATTTTTGCAGTGCCATTGGCCCTCTTTGCCGGTGTCATAGCCGGTCTAAATCCATGCTGTCTTCCAATTTACCCGGCAGCGGCGGGCTGCTGTGCGGCACTTAGACGGGAAACCGTTCGTGGAAATTTATGGATTGCCACACTCTTTATTTTGGGCGGTAGTGTTGTTACAACCATTCTTGGAGTAATCTCGGCTCTAGCGGGCAAAGTATTTGGTCAATTAGGTTCTTGGCCTTTTTATGCTATTTCAATTTTTCCAATAATATTCGGGTTGTATTTACTTAAGGTTATCCCTCTGCGGTTGCCTACGTTTTCGGGCATGAGTTTAAAAGTAAACGGTCATTTTGGAGCTTTCGTTGTGGGTGGATTGTTGGGAGTGGTGATTACTCCCTGTGCAACACCAATTCTTGCCGGTTTACTTTCCTATGTAGCAGCCACGGGTGATCCGCTTTGGGGTGGAATGCTCCTTTTTATCTATGGCATTGGTTTGGGTATTCCTATCATATTGGTAGGAACAACTTTCGCTTCGCTACTCTCTCGACTTTCCAGCGATAAAGCCCGCCGCTGGTCCGATAACGTAACCGGTGTGCTTCTGTTAGGTGTTGGGCTTTACTTGATCTGGATTGCGTAATCCAGATGCGGGTTTTTACACGGACTTGAACATAGTGTTTAAGGGAGAATCTCCACAAACTACCTTATTACTATTGAATAAATTTCCTATTTTGAATTCACTCGTTTACAAGTCTTTATTCAGCATTAAAAAAATGAGTTCCACCTATATCCACACACAGTCGACCTTTCCTTCTAACTATAGCGGGTGACGGTAGCAAACCCATTTATCTGTTTGCCGCCACATGCTGGATACAATCTTCACTAATTCATATCCTCTAGCCAGAATGAGCTTGCGTCATACCCGGCTCCAAGAGGACCCCTTGCTGGTCATCAAGCCCAAAGCGGCTTTGCAAAGCGTCCTTATCAGTTGAGCGCGCAAATCTACCGCACATCCAGTTTGTACCTATTTGTTATTGAAAATCCCCACCCAATGGTAACTCTATGTGATAAGTCTAACATGGAGGGAGAAAAGGATACTAGATACTATTTTGCATATATATTGTTTTATTATTCAAAATATAATAGTATGTTTTCTTTGAGGAGAGATTCGTAATGAATTTCACATTGCGGATTATATGGATTGCTATTCTTCCTTTGTATATAACGGCTTGCGCTCCAAAAATAGTATCTTTTCAAGCAAGTCCGGGGAGACTCTGTAAAGGCCAAAATACGGTGGTTTCATGGAGTGTGGTAGGCGGCGCATTACTACTAGCCACACCTTTAACTAGCGGCACAGGAGTTGTCCCTTCATCTGGGTCAAAAAGCTTTACTCCCCTAAAACCGACTAAATTCACGATAATAGCTATGCGTAGCGGCAAAGACGTATTTGCCGAACAAGAAGTTGTTGTGGTTGAGAGTGGAAATACTCAATCGCTTGTTATAGAAACTCAACCTGATGGTGCACATGGTTTAATCGCGAAAGAAACTCTCAAGCCCCAAATTTGGGATGACATGATGAGGATTGATACTATCTCAGGGCAATCCAACCGAGCGCTTAGAGTGTTTCATGAGGGTCATGAGATTATTCTGCCAGCCGATGGAACACCATCTGATCAAATGCGCGGTGCAAAAATAAGTGGACTCTGGGAAATTCGTGCTAACCTTCTCTCTGGTGAAGTGATGGGAGACCCCACACATGCTCCCCCTGATCGATTGCGTGTTCTTGTTAATCTTACCTGTAGAAGTCAAGGGGGTACTATGTAGTGTCTGATATAAATCTCATAGAAACAATTGTAATTGTGATGATGGAAAACAGGTCATTCGATAATATGCTTGGCCATCTGAGTTGTCAAAAGTATGATAACAGAACAGAGGTGGATGGACTCCGCTGTCCATTAAAAAAAGAGGAATATGAAAACATATTCGAGGGGTTGCAATATTATCCTTTTGAAATGCAAGACCGAATTCTACCGAGTGATCTCCCGCATGATCGAGATGAAATTACGGTCCAAATCGCTCACTCTCTCGTAAAAGGTACCTATGCTATGAGTGGATTTGTAAGAGCGTACTATGAGCTTACGCCAGTGAATAGAATAGAACATCCTGAACCGATGGGTTTCTACCCACCGGATCAAGTACCAATAACTAACTTTCTAGCTAATAATTTCGCTGTTTGCGATCGATGGTTTTCACCACTTCCCACAAGCACTGTTCCCAATAGATTAATGTCTTTAAGCGGTGAAAGTAGGGTTGATTTTACGGGTCTTTTCCCAAAAGAAGGACGGATAATATTAGACTGGCTCAATGATCATAGTATTCGTTGGAGAGTCTATCATGCTGGACTTTCGTTTTTTACATTGCTTGGGAGGTTCACTCAGGTGTTTGGCTTAAACTTTCGAAGAGTTGAGAATTTAGAAAGCGACGTGAGATTAGAGTCATCAGAGGACTTTCCTCAAGTTATTATAATCGAACCGTCGTATTATGATGCTCTACATTTTGGTGCTGACATTCCTAATGATAACCATGCACCGTTGGCTGTGGGCTATGGGGAAGTATTATTACGTCAAATCTATCAGGCTCTAACAAGCAATCCTGAAAGGTGGAAGAGGACCGTTATGATATTGACTTACGATGAACATGGCGGATTCTTTGATCATGTGCCTCCATTACCAATACCATATAGTCCACCAAACAAGGAATATATTCCCTTTGAATCTACTGGCGTTAGGGTACCTTCAATAGTTATTTCTCCTTTTGTTGCTCCACGAACCGTGTATAAAAACAATCTAGATCATACATCTATCCTTCAGTTTATTGCAGAGCGGTTTGCACCGGAGGACAATGGGTATTCCGAAGCTGTTAATAAACGGAGAGATCGGGGTATAAATAGTGTTTCTCAGGTTCTGAATCTTGATACACCGCGAACAGATATTCCAGATGTGCCAATTACTGAGATTCATCTCCCATCAGTGATTGACCTTGAAGAAATAGGTGGGAAACGGGGTCACATGCAGGCTGCTTTTGAGGAAGTTTCGTCAATAATGGTCGAGAAGTGGCCTTCTAATACTGAAAGAATTTATCCAGAACTTTATCGTGGATTACTGGCTAGGCGAGGATGATTTCTTAATATCCAAGAAATAAATACAGGGGGTTCACTTTGAATTCTCACGGAAAACCTAAAGCATTTCTGTGTCATTCTTCAGATGACCACGAACTTGTATTGAGACTAGGGAAAGACCTGCGTTTTAATGGGATTGATACATGGGTCGATGAATGGGAAATAAAGCCAGGTGACAGTTTAAGGAGGAAAATCGATGAAGGGATAGGAAATGCTGACTACTTTTTAGCGATTCTCACGAAGAGCAGTCTTGGTTCAGAGTGGGTGGCTACCGAGCTTGATGCAGCATTAGTTATGAAAATATCTGGTGAATGCACATTAGTTCCTATCCCCATTGGCATTCCGGATAATGAGGTACCCACAACACTTAGAGGTCTTCTTTATGTACGTCTTGATGATTATGAGGAAGGTGTTAGAAAGTTAGTAGGATTGTGTCACGGAGTTTCTGAAAAGCCCCCACTAGGTGAAATACCATCTTGGGCACAGAGAACTGTAAATCTTTCTTCTTTGAGGCTGTCACCTCATGCCGAGAAATTGGCTGTTCTACTGAATGAAAAATCAATTAATGGTATTAAGTATGAACCTCGAATTACCCCAAAAGAAATAATTGATGAATTAGGCTTAAATGAAACTGAGATCGCGCTTGCAGCTAGTGAATTAGAAGAACTTGGCTGGGTTCATTTAACAACATCTATAACAATGGGGGAAATTGGTTTTATATATATTTCTCCACTTCCCTCATTATTTATAGAAACTGACTCATACATAAAGGGGTGGAATCCATACGATGATGCAGTTTCTCTTGCATCTGCTTTGGTCAATACCGGCCACAGTTCAATTAATATAAAACAGGTAGACGATATTCTTGGATGGGGACCAAGGAGAATAAATCCAGCATTATATATATTAGATTTAAAAGGTGTTATCAACACCTCAAAAACTCTGGACTCAACCTACGCCTTTCCAGCTGTAATAATTACGCCGAGGACTAAACTATTTGTCAGTCAAAGGATATAGAGGTATGGTCATACCTCTAAAAAATCATGCATCAATTAGAAGTGTTATCCCAATTCAACCTCTCCACACCCCTCGCCAAATGATCCTCCGTAAGATGGGAATAGATCAATGTAGTACTTATACTCGTATGCCCCAAGAGCCGCTGAACCGTATTTAAATCGACTCCGCTCATAACCAAGTGGGACGCAAAGGTGTGTCTCAGTGTGTGGGGGGTAACCCCCTTTAACCCTGCCTTCTTACAGGCGTTCGCAAGAGCCTTCTTGATTTTAAGGACCGGGGAACCGTCTTCGTTACAAAATACGTATTCCTTCTGATGGGGCTTCCTCTCAGAGGTTACATAGGAATTAAGTGATATAAAATTATCCTTTAGCCGTAACAGAGTCTCTTTCACTTCCTTATTCATTGGAATTGCCCTGTAGCTCTTTGTTTTAGGGGAATGGATTAAGATTCTGTTCTTGTTAAAATCAATGTCTTTAAATCTCAATTTTGTTCTCTCACCCTCTCTAATTCCTGTATTTAGCATTACGACGAGGATAGGGCGTAGCCAATTTGATGCATGATCTAACAGTTTTTGCACTTCGTCCTTTGCCAGGAACCGCGGCGGCTTCTTTTGAAAGGTAAGCTGTCTAATCCCTTTATAAGGAGAATCCGAAATGTATTCCCACTCAACAGCCTTATTGAACATATGGGAAAGACACCGGAGCTCTATATTTACTGTGCGCGGAGCAACTTCTTCTAGTCTCATCATTTTGTATTTTTCAATATGGTGAGAAGTAATTTGTGAGAGGGGTTTGGTCCCGAAGTACGAAGCAAGATTTTTTAGGGTTGTTATGTCTCTTTTATAGCTGTTTTCCGCTTTGTTGGACTTTGAGAATTCAAGGTACTCATTTGAGTAATCCTTAAAGGATATTTTCGTATCATCAAACAACCCATGTTTCTTTTTTTCATGCCGTTCTTCGAGTTTCCGCAAAGCTTCTTTAGCGGCGGTTTTAGACATCTTCCCTATCTTGATCCATTTCTGTTTATAGTTGACCGTGAAAATCGCGAACCAAACGCCTTTGTCCTGATACAGTGACGCCATATTCCTAACCCATTCTTTGGCTATTCTTTGGTAAAGGATAATACCTGATGATGGAACGTGATGCAAGTGCCTGATATTACTGCGTCCCCGAGAGGATTCGAACCTCCGACCCCAGGATTAGGAATCCTGTGCTCTATCCTGCTGAGCTACGGGGACGTGACAATGATTACAGCGGCTTACATGATTATTGTATATCTTTATATTCCTTCTTTCCAGTAGTTCCCGGATAATAGGGAGCCATTAATTTACCTGCCCGCTCGCGGCACTTCAACAAGAGGAAGGGCGGGCCGGACATTCCCTGTTTATTATGGCCGGGAGTGTGATATAGTCTGTATTCGATTGCTGCTGCCGGGCTCCTATCCTTTTAGAGGAGGGTAACCCGTCCCCCGGAGGGGTATGTTAAAAAAACATTCCAATCTTCGGTAAAAGTTCACCATCATGTCAGAGTCTGCAGCAGCGAATGAAAGATAATACGTTAAGAGTATGACCCGTGATGAGTGACATACGGTCAAGACCTTTCAATTATCGTTACTTAGTCACGATACTTCTGTCGATCGTGTTCGTGAACGCCTTTACGGTCTATTTCATAAAGCAGGAAAGATATATCTACAACTGGGACATGCTGGCGTATTGGGACCCTTATATCGAAATCGGCCGCAGCCTGCTTGTCTCCCCGCTCAGCACAATCAAAAGTATTTTGTTAACGGTGAGGTATAGCGATTACAATGACCTTCCCGTAGTACCGCTGCTTCCGTTCTATTACATATTCGGCGAAACCAGACTCGGATATATACTGGCTATATCCAATATGTATCTGCTGCCCTCAGTACTCATATTGACGTATGTTTCGGAAAGAATAGCAAGCTCATACCGTCATGACGTCGATCTGACCGTCTTTTCCCTGATATTCGCAACTATCCTGATTTTCGGGCCGTTGTGGATACCGACACTGCGCGGCTACCCCGACATCCTGGGGGTTATTTTCATCGGCCTTGTATTGCTGATATATATAGGGACACCTATTGAGAAACAAAACTTCGTTCTGCTCGTCCTCACGGCCGTATTCCTCTTCATCATGGGCATAAACAGGCGATACTACAATTTCTGGGTGGAGGGTTTCTTTGTTGCGGCGTTCCTCGAGAGATTTTCTTCCATGCTTCTGAGCGGCACGAAGGATTACAAAATGTATCTCAATCTGATAAAGAACCTCTTTGTAATTGCTGCAATATCCATAGTCCTTCATGTCGTGTTTTCCGGACCGATGATAAAACGACAGATCACGACCGACTGGGCGGAAATATACGGAGCCTACCGGCAAAGCTCGTCGTGGCTGGAGAGGTGTCTGGAATTCCCTAAGCATTTCGGCCTGCTGTATTCGGCGCTGGCTGTTGCCGGCCTCGTAATTTCCATCTGGACGAAGCAAACCAGACGTTTCGCTGTCTTCCTGACGCTGCAGACTATAGTAACGGTAATAGCCTTTACAAGAGTCCAATCGTTCGATGAACATCAGTATCTATTGATATGTCCCGCGTTTTTGATATTCACGGCGGTATTTCTCGACCGAACGGTATCGTTTCTGCGAGGTCCGCTCCCTAGACCTGTCTTCATTGTCCTGTATCTGGTTTTCATCGTTTCGATGTTTGCATATTCGCTCGTTCCGAATTTTAGCGTGCCTGGACGGATTGTGTTTCTCTACCCCACGGAGCTCTATAAACCGCTCGTCAGGGACGATTTGAAAGAGATCGACAGGCTGCTTGAGTACATCGAACGGTTGTCCGCCGATAAACCCGGCGCGGATTTCTACTTGTTGTCCAGTTCCGCGATATGGAATTCGAGTATTTTACAAACCGCGGTAAAGGAGAAATACAAGGACCCGGATTCAATGCCCAGGATCAATACGACCTCGGACGTGGACAAGAGGGACGGGTTCCCGTTAAAGTTTTTCACCTCCAGTTATGTGATAGTAGCCGAACCGCCGCAGTACCATCTGGATAAAAAGAACCAGCGTATACTGACGATACCGACCGAAAAAATTCTCGGGAAAGAAGGGATCGGAACGAATTACAAGGAGCTTCCGGAAAGCTTCAATCTCGATAAAGACATCATCCTGCATGTGTACGAGAGGGAGAAGCCGCCTGATTACGCTTCCATCAGGAGCACGCTGAACGATTTCCTCGCTTATTATCCGGAGATGGCGGACCGGTACTTAGTGCTGCCGCTCGATCTCTTTGCCGCGGAAAAAAGCAATTGGGGTGAAAACGTAAACGTGGTATTCTCGACTGGCAATAAAATTTCGTTCAGGCTGAACGGCGCTGCGCCGACGGAGGCGGATTTCAGCTTCAAGGGGGATTTGAAGAGCATGAAGATCATCCCGACGCTGGGTGAGAACTGCGGTGATCAGGGCGAGGTGGAGCTTGAGCTGACTGGGGGAGGCAGGGAAATCTTCCGGCGTACGGTCGAGCGGAATGATGCAGGGACTTACGATATCGACCTGACCGGTGTCGACCATCTGAAAATCGCGGCGGCAAGTACCGGCGCTCAGCCATGCGATTCGTTAAATATAGAGGTAGTGTCTCAGGACTGGAAAACGAGATAACGGAGAGGCGCGGAATCCCGATTCGATTCGCATACGGAAGCGGAATAAAATATTTACCATAATTCATCGGATGTTGCTCTAACTCTTAGCTTTCTGATTAATTAAGTTACGTCGAGTTTTATCTATTACATGCACCGTTATTTTGCCGGAATCCGAACCACCATTTACAATAAATGTCATTCGAGTTTCAACGAGCTAAACCGATGATCATAAAAGAACTGAAGGAAATAGATCTCTTCCGCGATACCACGGACGAAGAGCTGGATGAGGACGTAAAGGGCGTGATGGTCGAATTGAAAAAAGGCGACCATCTTTTTCACGAGGGGGATTGCGCCAGGAGTTTTTATATCTTCCTCGACGGCACGCTCGAAATCTACAGGATTATCAGAGGAGAAAAGCTCAGCATCGGCTACTTCACCAAAGGCATGTCCGGCGGCGAGGTTCCGCTTCTTTCCGGCAGCAGGCATCTCGCGAACGGAATGGCGGTAACCGATATGAAGATCTTCAAAGTCGATGAGGATGATTTCTGGTTCATGCTCGGCAACTGCTCGACCGTGAGGGGGAAAATATTATCGAACATGTCGTCGAGGATGTTCGATCTCACGCATCTCTCGTTCCAGAGGGAAAAACTCGCCTCGCTCGGCACGATGGCTGCCGGTCTCGCCCATGAACTGAATAACCCGGCTTCTGCGGCGAAGAGGACGGCCGAGAGCCTGGCGAATACTATCCATGAGTTCGACATTTTTTCCTCCGAGATACTGAAATATTACATGTTCAAGGACGAAGCGGATAAAAAGGGCTTTCCGTTCAAGCCGATCGAAGAGGCTATAAATGTAAACGGCGTTGAGCTCGATGCGATCGAACGGAACGATCTGGAGGACGAGCTCGCGGAGTGGATGGAAGGGCACGGCGTCGGCGACCCCTGGGAGCTTGCGTCCATCCTGGTGTCCGTCGGTTTTACGAAGCGCATGCTCAATGATTTTTCGGAGAACCTGAAACCGGACCAGGTCGTCAATTTTCTGAACTGGCTGCCGAGAGACGTCGAGATGCGGAAGCTGGCGAAGGAGCTCGTCGAAAGCACCTCCAGGATATCGGAGCTCGTTTCGGCGATGAAAGCTTATTCATACATGGACAAGACACATGAGAAGAGGAAGATAGATCTGCACGAAGGCATTGAAAATACTGTCATCATCCTGAATCATAAACTCAAACAAAAGAGCGTTACGCTGAAAAAGGAGTTCGATTATAAAATTCCCGGCATTTCGGCGTACGGCGGCGAGCTCAACCAGGTATGGACCAACCTGATCGACAATGCGATCGACGCCGTGTCCGTCGGCGGATCGATCACGATCAGGACGGGTATGAGCGATAACGGGTCGGATACCGTGAACGTGGAAATCACGGATAACGGCAGGGGGATCCCGGCTGACGTGCAGGATAAGATTTTCGACCCTTTTTTTACGACCAAGGCCCCCGGCGAGGGATCGGGCCTCGGCCTCGAGATAACTTATCGTATCATAGTAAATCAGCACAAGGGGAGTATAGGTTTCGAATCCAGGCCGGGTTTTACGAAATTTTCCGTTTGTCTGCCTGTTGACCTGTAAGGCGGAATCCGGCTGACGATAAGGGGGAAGCATAGAATATGAAAAAACCCATGATCTTCGCGATCGATGACGACAATTCCGTGATCAGGGCGATCGAAAGGGACCTAAGAAAATATTATGGAAAGGACTACAGGATATTGACCGCTCAAACGGGTGAAGAAGCCCTCGAGAGTTTAAACAGGCTTAAGCTGCGGAACGAAGTCGTCGCGCTCTTCGTTTCCGATCAGAGAATGCCCGGGCTTTCAGGGGTGGATTTCCTGGTCCGCGCAAAAGACATTTACCCGGACGCGAAAAGGGCGCTGCTTACGGCCTATTCCGACACCGACTCCGCGATAAAGGCGATAAACGAAGTGCAGCTCGACTATTATCTCATGAAGCCCTGGGACCCGCCCGAAGAGAGGCTCTATCCCGTATTAAACGACCTCCTGGATGAATGGCAGGCATCATACAGGCCCGACTTCAACGGGCTCAAGCTCGTGGGTTATCAATGGTCTCCCCATTCGCACGCGATAAAGGAGTTCCTGGCCGGCAACCTGATTCCCTATCAATGGCTCGACGTCGAGCTTAACGAGAAGGCGCAGGAGCTGGTCGGGGTGTCGGGGATCGATAATAAAGACCTGCCTGCAGCCTTTTTCGACGACGGCTCATATCTGACGAATCCCGATTTCACTTCACTCGCGCGAAAGCTGGGTCTTAAATCGGAGGCTTCTCAGGAAGTTTACGACGTCGTGATAATCGGAGCGGGGCCTGCGGGACTGGCGGCTGCGGTGTACGGGGCGTCCGAGGGCCTGAAGACCCTCCTCGTCGAGAAGAAAGCCCCGGGAGGTCAGGCGGGTACGAGCTCGATGATAGAAAATTATCTCGGGTTTCCGAGCGGACTGAGCGGAGAAGAGCTCACGCGCCGTGCTATTACACAGGCCGCGAGGCTCGGGGCCGAAGTCCTCACGCCTCAGGAAGTCACCGACATACGGCTTAAGGATATGTACAAGATAATAAAGCTTTCCGACGGAAAGGAGCTGAACGCCCTCTGCCTTATAATCGCGTCGGGCGTCGATTACAGGCGATTGGACGCCGAGCGTGTCAACGACTATACCGGCGCCGGTATTTACTACGGGTCATGCAGGACGGAAGCCCATGCCTGCAAAGGTAAAGACGTATATATAGTGGGCGGCGGAAATTCGGCAGGCCAGTCAGCCATGTACTTATCGAAATTCGCAAGGAATGTGTTCATTCTGATAAGAGGAAATTCTCTCACTTCCTCAATGTCGCAATATCTAATCGAGCAGATATCGCGTACCGGAAATATTTCAGTTCTGAGCAGAACGCGGGTCGTCGAAGTCAATGGGAACGGCAGGCTGGAGAGCATCGTGATCGAAGACATGGAATCGGGAGAGCGGAGGACGGCCGAGACCCAGTCGCTATTTATCTTCATAGGCATGCGCCCAATCACGGACTGGATAAAGCTCGACCTGATAAAGAACGAAAGAGGGTATATCGAGACGGGCAGGGACCTCTTTAATTACGAGAATTTCAGGTCGATCTGGAAGCTCGAGCGGAGCCCCTATCTCCTGGAATCCAGCATCCCCGGCATATTCGCTGCGGGAGACGTCAGGTCGGGCGCGATGAACCGCGTAGCTTCCGCTGTCGGCGAAGGGTCGATGGCGATAAAGTTCATACACGAGTATATAAACAGATCATGATCTATCTTATATTGACCGGAGAGCGATATGTCATCGGGTAACGGACCCTGCGACCACTTCAGCGGGTGGCAGCCCATACCTCCCAAAACACACGTGTGCGAGAAATGCGTCGAGACGGGGGATAAGTGGGTCCATCTGAGGGCCTGTCAGACATGCGGTGGGGTGCATTGCTGCGACGCATCGAAGAATAAACACGCTACGAAGCACTACCGGGAGACGGGCCATCCTATAGTCATCTCTGCCGAGCGCGGCGAAAGATGGGCGTGGTGCTACGAAGATGAAATTTTCGCCGAATATTGACGGATCATCCTTCCGTTAAAATTATTTCCGTTATTCTTACCGCCTGTACAGATAAGTATAATTATGCAGGCGCGCACGGGATTGCGCCGTTATCGGCTGCTGATGTAAATAATAGCCGGCGTAAAGGGAAAGGGAGTGACATACGACGCCGTTATCATTGGGGCGGGGCATAACGGGATAGTCACAGGCATATACCTTGCGAAAGCAGGATGGAAGGTCCTCGTCCTCGAAAGGAACGACAGGCCCGGCGGGGCTGTGCGTACCGCGGAGGTGACTCTTCCGGGCTTCCGGCATGATCTCTTCGCGACAAACCTTAACCTCTTCGCAGGCTCGCCGTTTTATAACGAATTCAGAGAAGACCTGCATAAAGAGGGGCTCGAGTTCGTGAATAACCCCAATGCGTTCGGCTCCGCCTTTCCCGACGGTGGATGGCTCGGGGTCTCGACGGATCTCTCCGCGACTCTCGATGGTATAAGGAAATACTCTCCGCGCGACGCGGAAAGCTGGAGCGACCTGCTGGAAAGGTTCAAACGAAATGCGCCTCACCTCTTTCCTCTCCTTGGCGCGGCCATGCCGTCTCTGAAACTCGTTTCGGGAATGTGGAGCGGGGTGCGGGCTTGCGGTCTCGACTGGCTCCGCGACACGGCGCAGCTCGCGGTCTCGTCGCCGCGCGATTTCCTCGATGCGAACTTCGAATCGGAAGAAGTGAAATCGCTCGTGGCGCCGTGGGGCATGCACCTCGATTTCCCGCCCGACGCGGCGGGCGGGGCGCTCATCTGCTATCTCGAAACCATGGCCGACCAGCTTAACGGAATGGTGATTGGAAGGGGCGGCTGCGGGAACCTCATCGGCGCGCTCACGGGCCTTTTCAAGAGTCTCGGGGGCGAGCTAAGGTGCGGTACCGAGGTCGCGGGCGTTGAGGTTTCCTCGGGACGCGCTGCGGGAGTGAGGATAGATGACGGAGAGGTTATCCATGCGAATAAGGCAGTCGTGGCCAATACGGCTCCGACCGTGCTCTTCGGAAAGCTCCTCGGCCCGGATAAGCTGCCGGGGAGGTTCAACGATAGGGTGAGGAAGTACCGCTACGGTCCGGGCGCGATGATGATACACGCAGCCCTCAGCGATCTCCCCGGATGGACAGGAGGGGAGGGGCTTAAGAAATTTATGTATGTGCATCTCGCACCCTGTCTCGGGGACATGGCACGGACCTACGTAGAAGCGATGTCGGGACTCCTCCCTTCGAGCCCGATGCTCGTCGTGGGACAGCCGACTGCGGTCGATCCATCGAGGGCTCCCGATGGCAGGCACGTGCTCTGGATAATGGTTCGTTCGCTTCCGGCTGAGGTAAATGGCGATGCGCGAAGAGAGATCGACGGCAGGGACTGGGACGACATAAAAGAGGTTTACGCCGACCGCGTGATGGACAAGCTCGCGGAATACGCTCCCGACATAAAAAGCAAGGTGCTCGCAAGGACGGTGCTTTCGCCCAAGGATCTCGAACGCTCGAATCCCAATCTGGTGGGCGGCGACAGCGTCTGCGGGAGCCACCACTTGTATCAGAACTACTTCATGAGGCCCTTCCCCGGATGGTCTCGTTACAAGACTCCTATCAAGAACCTCTACATGGTTGGAGCCGCTACATGGCCCGGTGCGGGCACGGGCGCGGGTTCTGGAAGGCTTCTGGGGAAAATGCTGACAAGGGCATAGTTGCATGGCCCGGAATTATCACCACATCAATGCACCCTTGGGGTAATTTCTTTCCGTCCCGGCTTTCCGGGCTTCCTCACGAGTCCCTTTTTGTCCGACGGCTTGCCCCTTCCGGATGAGATCACCCTGCCGGGTTTTGAGTATAGCCTGATGTGAGAGTCGATTTTATCGAGTATGGCGGTTTGCTCATCGTTGAGCACGCTCCTTGATTTGATAGATTCGAGCTTATTGAGCGCCCTCTCTTTTTCCTTTTCATCGGGAATGAGCTTTGGAAGAGCCTCGAATGCGCGATCGGGCTCGAATTCAACTATCACTGCCTGCTCGCTCATAACGCGCCTGAACTCGTCCGCCGACAGCATCGAAAGTTTTTCGTCGGAACTGACCATCTCGTCAAAATACTCGAGCCTCTTGAAAGGAATAACTCCCGCCGATCTGCCGATCAACGCCACGACACGCGCAACGAATTCCGGATAACCGCCTTTGTCTATCGCCGAGAGCGCCTCCCTGACAAACGGCAGCTCCCGCGGATTTACTTTTGTCTCGATATATTCTCCGGCTCCGGGCTCCGATGCGCCGACCGCTGCGAGGCCTCCGTAGAACATAAAGAAGAGGGATTCGCTCACCGCATCTCTTATATCCCTTACCAGATCGAGGTATGCGCTTATCAATACCGAGCCGCTTTTTTCCAGGATCCGGTAGAGATTGTCGGGCGATGCGGGTTTCCTTCTGTCTTTAGCGGCCCTGGATAATATCTGAACCGGCATCATAAGCGGGTTCAGGCTGCTGAAAGCCCAGCATTGGAAACGCATCGGGTTAAACATTCTAATCATCTCGGCGGTGTTCTCGTTGACGAATGACCTTACTAACGGGCGGGCGAATATGCTATAGGCGTTCTCGTTTATACGGGATACGGCTTCCACTATCTCGAAAGGTTTTTCGTCCCTTCGTTCGTATTTGTTCACCCTCCGCAGATCCTCGAGCCTCTTCTCCTCGAACGTGACTTCGTACTTCCCGGCGCCTTCTTCCTCCGTTTCCTGAATCTTCATTATATAAAGGCCGGGACGCGCTCTTTCGATGTAATTCAGGACTTCGACTATTTGTGAATGTTCCTTTTTTGCGACGCGTCCGGACACGAATATTCCGAGGTGTCCGACATCTTCTTCCACTAGGCCGAAAATGGTCTGCTCGTTAGCCTTTATTTCCGCATTGCTCTCGTAGACGTCGGCGATCCAGTTGATCGCCTGCTGGGGCGGCGTAATGTTGTCTCCTTTCGAAGAGAAGACGATTATCGGCGAGCGTATCGATTTCAGGTCGAAATAGTTGCCCCTCGAGTATTTTATTTCGCCGCGGGCGAGCCTGTTTCCGATGAAGAGGTTGTCGACGATCCACCTTATCTCTTCTTCGTTCATAAAGAAAAAGCCGTGCCACCACTTTTCGAATTCGAGGAACCGCGGAGGTTCGGTATCGATCTTTTCATACAGGTTGTAGTACTTGTCCCAGTACGTGTTTGCCGGATTCAGGTTCTCGAAGTTCTCGACGAGATAGGCGCCGTCGAATTTCCCGTTGCCGAGGTCGCTCGCGAGGAGCGCTGTCCAGGTGCCGCCGAGCAGCCCGCCCGAGTACCGCATAGGGTTCTCGCCGGCTCCTCCGCTCCAGCTTCCGCTCCAGTAGGAGAGCGGCGCGCCGTTTATCACGACCGCTCCGACTAATTCGGGCTTCGACGCCGCAACCATCATAGTGGCCCAGCCGCCCTGACAGTTGCCGTATATTACCGGTTTCGGGCCGTCTGGATGCAGGTCCCGGACAGCCTGTACGAACTGCGCCTGAGCGCTGCATACGTCGGGTATGGTTTGGCCCCAGACAGGCTCGGGGAGGAAGCTGATGAAATAGACCGGGTGCCCCGCTTTGAGCGCGACTCCGATCTCGGAGTCCTTTTTGAAGCCGCCTATCCCCGGGCCGTGACCCGCGCGGGGATCGATAATTATGAATGGGCGTTTGGCATTATCTATGACGCACCCCTCGGGCGGCGTTATCTTTAACAGCACATAATTCACGGGTCTTTTGAATTTACGCCCGTCCAGTATCTTCTCATACTCGTAAACGAGAACGGGCGGCTTCCCGGCGCGCTCGTGCTCTATATAATTGTTGCCGCGCTCGCGTATCGTATCCCAGAAGAGGAGGCTCCTCTGAAAGGAGTCCGTCAGATACGGCGACAAGTCGCCGAACACGTCGAGTGGATACTTCCCCTTGAGCGCCGGGTCGTTTAATACGGGGCCCGCCGTCTTCTCAATGTAGCTCTTATGTGCTCTGATCATTCTTTCGGCGAATACACTTCCCATTTTTTCAGTCAATTTCATCAATAATTTGAATTTCTCTGTTTGTTCATTCATTGTATCACTCCTTGGTATCATTAAATCCACGCGAATATTGCGGTTATAATTTTTTCTTTATTTGATAGCTCGCCTGTCAAGACCCTCCTTTCAATGACTTCAGAAGGCGTTTCGTATGAGTAGCAATGACCAGCTCCTCGTTGGTCGGGATGACCCAGGCGGAAACGCGGCTGCCTTCTTTGCATATCTTCGGTCCTCCGGCATCGTTCGCTTCCTTGTCGAGCTCGACGCCGAGCCACCCGGCTTGTTTGCAAACCATCTCCCTTATATACGCGGCGTTCTCGCCTATGCCTGCCGTGAAAACTATACCGTCGAGGCCTCCAAGCGCCGCGGCGAGAGAGCCCAGCTCACGCCCGATCCTGTATATGAACAGCTCCACAGCCTCTTTCGCGCGAGGGTCGTCGCTCGCGAGAAGCGTGCGCATGTCGCTCGATACCTCCGATACCCCGAGGAGACCCGACCGGTTATATATGAGGTCTTCCACTCCCCGCGCGTCCATTCCGTAATGGTCCATCATGTATACGAGTATGCCGGGGTCTATCGTGCCGGATCGCGTTCCCATCGGGAGACCGCACACCGCCGTGAATCCCATCGTCGTGGCGACGCTTTTCCCTTCCTTGACGGCGCACATGCTTGCGCCGTTTCCGAGATGCGCTATGACGACCCGTCCAGAAGCGAGCTTCCGGTCATAGTTCTTAAGGACTGAGGATATATATTCGTATGACAGCCCGTGGAAACCGTAGCGCCTGACCCCTTCTTCCGTGTATTTCCTGGGTATGGCGTACGTGCGCTCGAGATCCGTCTGTGTGTGGTGGAAAGACGTGTCGAAGCACGCGACCTGAGGGAACCCTGGCGATCTTTTCCTCACGGCCCTGATAGCCGCAATATTGTACGGTTGGTGGAGAGGTGCGAGCGGTACCAGATTCTCAAGGGAGTCAATCACGCCGTCGTCCACGAGCACGGGCTCCCTGTAAAGTGTCCCGCCGTGGACTACCCTGTGCCCGGCGCTTACGAGCTTATGACCCCCCATGACGCCCGTGCCGCCGAATCGGAAAAGGAACTCTATAGCGCCTTCGTGCCCGAGGCTCGTCCCTTCTTCCCAGCTCTTTTCACCTATCACATCTCCGCTTCCGTCGTATGCGATGAAATGAGGGTTCGTGAATACAGCTTCGATCTGCCCGCGGAGGAGGGGCTTTAGCACGCCGTCCGAGACAAACACGGAAAACTTGAGGCTCGACGAGCCTGAATTTATGACGAGTATCGCTTCAGACATTATTTCTACCTCAAAATATCTGTCCCGGTTCTCTTGGAATGCGCCACGAGAGCCATCACAGCAGTCGACGCGAGCCTAGAGCGGACTGAGTCAGCGCGGCTCGTAAGCACGATCGGAACACGCGTCCCGAGCACTATCCCTGCGCTTTCCGCCCCCGCCAGGTAGCTCAATTGCTTCGCAAGCATGTTCCCGGCCTCGAGATCGGGTACGAGCAAAATGTCGGCGTGGCCGGCGACTGCTGATGTTATGTGCTTCGTTCTCGCGGCTTCTTCGCTGATCGCGTTGTCGAACGCGAGTGGGCCGTCCAGTATGCCGCCCGTTATCTGGCCCCTGTCGGCCATCTTGCAGAGCGCCGAAGCTTCGAGAGTGGATTCTATCTTCGGGTTGACCGTCTCGACCGCCGAGAGTATCGCGACCTTGGGCTGATCGATACCGAGTATGTGCGCAAGGTCTATAGCGTTCTGCACGATATCGACTTTCTCGGCCAGCTTGGGGTATATGTTAATGGCTGCGTCCGTAACGAGAAGCATTTTGGGGTATGAGGGGACGTCCATAACGAACACGTGGCTTATTCTCCTCGCGGTCCTGAGCCCTGTAGCCGAGGACACGACGGGCTCCATGAGCTCGTCGGTGTGGAGGCTTCCCTTCATGAGGGAGTCGACTTCGCCCGCCCTAGCGAGCTCGACTGCTTTTTGTGCGGCGGCAGCGCTGTTTTCAACGGTTATGACGGTATAGGGCCCGAGGTCGATATTTTCCGAGTCTGCGACCGATTTTATTTCCGTTTCAGGGCCGATTAATACGGGTTCAATCATACCCTGCCGGGCGGCTTCGAGCGGTCCCAGGAGGGAGTTTTTGTCGCAGGGATATACGACGGCGCAGCGGACGGGCGGAATGTCTTCGCACTTTTTAAACAATTTTATAAACGCGTCTCCCCTTCTGAGCACGAGCTGAGGGGGAGCAACTTCGCTCAGGCTGACTCTCCTGGTCGGCGCGGAAACAGTTACAGTCCCGTCTACGAGCACCTCTCCATCTTGATTGACACACTTGCAGTCGAACAGCACCATGGAGCCTTTACTGAATTTTTTCTTCGCAGTCACAGATGCGGTAAGCTCGTCCCCTGCGTTTATGGTGCCGCTGAACTTGAGGTCCTCCTCTGTTATCTTCATTCCGGGGCCGGGCAGCTGCGTCCCGAGGACGGCGGATATAAAAGCGCCGGCGCCGACCGCCTGAGTGACGTCGGTATCCTTTCTGGTCTCCATTTCGTTCCCTTTCAAGTGAAACGGGCTGACGTCGCCCGATACCAGGGCCAGTATTTCTATCATGTTCGGTGTCAGTTTTCGCGTCAGAGAGGCCGCCATCCCCGGCTCTATCTCGTCGAAAGTGAGGTTGCTCATAGAATTCATAGCGGTCGGGTCTCCTTGTCCCTCTTTCGGCATTAGATGGTTGCCGGGTGCTCTTTCCAATGCTCCTTGGGCGAGCCGATACCCTTGAGTTTATTTTCGAATTCGCCCAGGACTTGCATCTGCTTCTGATCGAGAGGCTGGTTGAACTGGTCGCCGTGGAGTATTCTGATGACTACGACGTAGTCTTTCCGCTTTGTCTTGAGGTCGTCCGGCAGGTAGAAGACTATATTGTCGTGTCTCCTTATCTCGAACCTGACGTCGGGCACCTCACTGGATGTGAGCCAGCGTGCGAGCTCGTAGAGCCTGTCGTAAACGGAAGGCGCACCTTCTTCCTCTCCCGCGATCCCGCTGTCCGCAGTCGTCCCCACTAGCGCAAGCGACATGCCGACTTTGACGGGCCTTCCCTCACCGCCTGGAAGCTCGATAGGAAACGTGGCCCAGAATACCTTGTGATCCCTGACTATGCGGCTCATTGCGCCTGCTTCGGCGTCTAACATCGGTCCCTCGTTTCTTTCATCTGATGTCATTCCGGTTCCTCCTGCATTTTTATGATGTTAATCAAGCTCCGCTATCAAGGTGTGTTACATAAAACTTAATCGACTATATTGTACCCGCCGTCGATATATATAATTTCGCCTGTAATGAGTTTTGAGGCGTTAGTCGCGAGCGCGGCTGTGGCGTTCCCTATATCTTCTATGGTCACGAGCGATTTGGACGGCGCTTTTTTTGTAGCGAGTTTGAGTAATTTCTCGAAATCTTTGAGTCCGGAGGCCGCCCTCGTCTGGAGAGGTCCGGGCGAAATAGCGTTTACCCTTATACCTGGGCCGAGCTCGAATGCGAGATACCTGACTGCCGACTCCAGCGCCGCCTTTACGGGGCCCATCAGGTTGTAATGCTGCACGACTTTCTGCGAGCCGTAATATGTCATGGTGAGGAGAACGCCACCGTCATTCATGAGCGGCTCGGCCATCCTTGCCATCCTTATGAAAGAGTGGCAGGATACATCAACCGCCGTAAGAAAACCGTCCCTGGAAGAATCTGTCAGACGGCCGGCGAGGTCCTCCTTCGGCGCGAAAGCTATCGAATGGAGGGATATATCAAGCTTCCCCCATTTCGCCTGTATTTCGTCAAAGACCTTTTCCAGCTCTCCCTGCCTGCTTACGTCGCAAGACATGAAGATAGAGGCTCCAAGCTCATTCGCGATGGGCTCGACATAGGGTCTGGACTTCTCATTGAGATAGGTGATTGCAATTTCCGCTCCGCGAGCCTTGAAGGCTTTCGCGCATCCGTAGGCAATTGAATTCTCATTGGCTATGCCGACAACCAAGGCTTTTTTGCCGGTAAGCAGGAAATTTTCGCAATCTATCAAATTGCCTCCTATACATAACGATAACCGGCACTTATCCAATTTATCTCATTATAATCAATACATCACCCGCATAACGAGTAATGATAAATTAGGGCAATTACTATGCCATATATTTGTATTTTTTTGCCAATTATTACAGGAGATTATCGAATCGGATCGGAGAGTGGAATGTCGTTTGTACTAAATCAGGACAGAGGATGCATAAGAGGCGGATTATAGTGTCTTCGGTTAACTCCGTTTTCTATTTTTCGTTTTCCAGCCTCACTTTAGCGTCAGCGAGCTCTTCGAGCTTCTTCTCGTCCACCTTCGGGTACTCGAGATCGAGCGAATCGAGCGCGGCGATGATCGCTGCGGCGACAGCAAGACGAGTGAACCATTTGTTGTCGGCCGGTATCACGTACCAGGGCGCTTCCTCGGTGGCGGTGTTACGGATCATGTCCTCGTATGCCTTCATGTAATCGTCCCAGTAGGCGCGCTCCTTGACGTCATTCGCTGAGAACTTCCAGTTCTTCTCGGGTGTATCGATCCGCTCCATGAAGCGGCGTTTCTGTTCCTCTTTCGAGACATGAAGGAAGAATTTCCGGATTACGACGCCGTTCCGCGTCAGGTACCGTTCGAAGCTGCGGATATCCTGATACCTCTCTTTCCAGATTTTCCGCGTGACCAGCTCTGGCGGTATCTTCTGACCGGCTAGGAATTCCTGATGGACCCGCACGACGAGCGTTTCCTCGTAGTATGAGCGGTTGAAGATTCCTATGTTGCCTCGGTTGGGCAGAGATTTCATGGAGCGCCAGAGGTAGTCGTGGTCGAGCTCTTCTGGAGAAGGCGCTTTGAAGGAGTGGACCTGGCAGCCCTGCGGGTTGACACCGGACATTATGTGCTTGATAGCGCCGTCCTTTCCCGCGGCGTCCATTGCTTGAAGTATGATAAGCAGGGACCACCTGTCCTGTGCGTAGAGTTTGTCCTGGAGCTCGGCGAGCAGCTGTACCCCCATAGCCAGCACCTCCTTGGCGCGGGGCTTGTCCTCCGACTCAAGGTGGAGCGTGTCGCCGGGATCGATCTGTTTCAGGCGGAACTTGGAGCCGTCCGTGATGCGGAAAGGCTCGGCGAACTTGCGGGCCCTCTTCCTCAGGTCTTTATTTTTGATATCTTGCGCCATAACGGATCAGCTTCGGGAATTGTTAACGATAGTTCTCGGTGCCCTCTCAAATGGTATTATGTGTTTATTTGTTCTATCAGTCAACCGGCCTTTCCGGGCAAAAGACGGCATTTTCTATCTTCACTTTTCTGTTTCCGGAACCTTGACTTATAGGAATAGCTATTTAGAATGGGGGCATATGCATGAATATCCCTGACCGGTCCAACGAAAAGGCGTTTATAGAGAGAGCGCTCGAGTCGACAATCAGGATAGGACTCGTTCTTCTCCTTATATACTGGTGTTACAAGATCGCACAGCCGTTTATCCTGACGATTTTCTGGGGAGTAATTATTGCTGTTGCAATCAAGCCGGTCTACGACCGGTTGAAGTCATCGCTCGGCGGACGCGGCAACCTGGCAGCAACCCTGATAACGCTGCTCGTACTTGTTCTCCTGATTGTTCCGACCTATATGCTTTCCGAATCCCTCATCGTATCTACGACGGAATTCCTGGGACATCTCAAAGAAGGCACGCTAAGGGTCCCTCCGCCGTCTCAAAAATTGAGCTCCTGGCCGTTAATCGGCAAGCCTTTATTCGAGTTCTGGAGCCTCGCCTCTGTCAATCTCGAGGCTGCAATAATGAAACTGGCCCCGCAAATTAAAAATATAAGTTCGCCGCTGCTTTCCTCTGCAGCAGGTTTAGGTGTCGGAATCCTTAAGATGCTGGTCTCGATTGTTATTGCGGGCGTTCTGCTCGCAAAAGCCGAAGGAGGCAGTCAAGCCGCGCATTCATTTGCAAGGCGGCTGAGGTCGGAGCGGGCCGATGAAACCGTCCAACTCGCGGCGGCGACTGTGCGAAGCGTCGCATTGGGCATTCTGGGCGTAGCCCTGATACAGTCGCTCCTGGCGGCGATCGGCTTTATCGTCGTCGACCTGCCCGGGGCGGGGCTATGGGCTCTGCTTATATTGATCGTTGCTGTCGTGCAGCTTCCTACTATCTTAGTCCTTGGGCCTATCATCGTCTACGTGTTCTACACGCACAGCACGGCAACTGCGATCGTATTCGCGGTCTGGTGCGTGATCATCGGGTTAAGTGATAACGTCCTTAAACCGCTCTTGATGGGCCGCGGGGTCGACGTTCCCATGATCGTTATCTTCATTGGAGTGATAGGAGGATTCATCTCATATGGTTTTTTCGGATTATTCGCCGGAGCATTCGTTTTCGCGCTCGGCTACAAGCTGTTCTTGTCATGGCTCAATCAGAGTACGCAGAGTGACGCCTGAACGCTGTAATATTTTTCAGTAGATGTTGTCCACGGGCAGGAGACGATGCAGTTCGGAATCGAATTGTTTATTAAAAGGAACAAAATAGAGACTTAAGTTGACCTGCCCCCCCTCGGTATTCGATTAGATGAAATTCGGTCGTGGGGTATGTAATTAAAGCGGAAGCCGCGAAGAGGATTTTTTACAAGAAGGTGAGGAGATGAGATAGAGATAGGGGTGGACTCTCTCATCGATTTCCCGCTTTTGATCTTCTGTTTCTTTATATCACTTCGCTTTTAGAACGTATCGTTTCCTGACTACGAACAGGCTGAACAGCCCCAGCGCTCCTGCCAGAACGATCAAGCCCCACTCGTTGAACGTGGGAATCGAATGAAATTCTCCTATGCATATATTGCTGCACAATTCCAGAGCCTCGTCAGCGCATTTAGTGTCCCAGCCTATCTCACAGCAGACGCTGTCGATTGCGCAGACGGCATCCTGACATGCCTGATCATCGCATCCGAGTCCGTCATGTGCAAAGCAGCAGTTGCTCCCGCCCTGGGTGTATCCCGTTTCAGTAGCTGATAATAAGAAAGTACACGTTAAAAGAAAGAACACGGCCGATGCTAGATAACCATTCCTGTTTGACATAACTAACCCTCCTTAAGATGCGTTTAACCTTACAATTCACAGGCAGATCACCATTGTCGGGCGGAATTAGCGTATACATCCGATTTGAGGATTAGACAGGACGCCTATCACGATTATAGCAAATCCGGACTTTACGATCAATCTTCATTTATTTGCCCGGCGAGATAGGATTTTTTAAAAGTTGGCGGAGGTGATGCGTGAAACAGTTCAGACCTTCCTCTCCCTCATATACTGCTCGACGATGCTCCGCCAAAGGGGGTCGTTGATCTCGGCTTCGAGTATCTCGTGGAAGAACGATTCCGGGTCCTTTTTCCATCTGAGCAAGTTGCCTACCTTTTTCGTGAACGTCTCGAAGGCGGTCTTTCTCGGCTGCTGATCGTCGAGCACGCACTCTATCGTCCCCGTATTCAGCGCCGATCTCAGACCGACGAAGCCGATCGAAACCTTTACCTTGTCCGGATCGAGCCCGTTCGCGAGACAAAACGCACGCTTGTAGGCCTCCAGCTGCTGTCTGTGCTCAGAGCCTTTATCCGTATTCCTGTCCGTTTTCCAGTCCACTATCAGGTACGAGTCCCCGTTCCTGAATACCGCGTCGATAAAGCCAGCGAACAGTAACTCCTCCTCCGTATCTATAATGCCGCCGAGAGGGACCTTGAAGCTCATCTCGGTCGCGTGACTCTCGGGATATTTAAGCCTTATCGCGTCAAGGAGGGTAGTGATATTGGTCTTGAATGGTTCGAGGTCGGGTGCGCAATCGCTTTGTCCACTTTTTATGAGTTCATCAGCAATGGCATGGACACTTAGACCTGTCGAAAGGGATTTCGTGTCCTCCCTTAACCGAAGGATGTATTTAACCAAGAACTCATAAGCCGTTTTGTTGTTGATGGAGGAAAATGATATGCTGCCAAGCGAGACGAAGAAATTTTTGACATAGTCCGTGAGCCAGCTCTCCTTTCTTTCGAGGAGATCCTTCGCACGCTCGAACTCGCCGCTTACGAAGCACGTGAACGCTTTCTTCCGGGACTCATCTAAATCCATATCCCTCGCGGCGCTCACCTCGATACGGCCCTCCGCTGCATATGCGTTATGGAATTCGGAGAATTTCTCGGTCACTACGGCGAGCTTCCTTTTCGCGCGCGTAAACGCGACGAAGTTTATGCGGAGGGTCTCTTCTTCGAGCTCTTCCTCGGCGTCTATGCCTTCGAGCCTGAGTATCGATTCGACCACTTCGTCCTGATAGTTCGATTTGTCGGGAGGAGTAAACGGCGCGTAGATTACCGTGTCGTACTCTTTCCCCTTCGCTTTGTGGACCGTCGTGAGCGTGATGCCGCTATCCGTCTCGATCTCGTCCGAAGTGAGGTCGGCAGTGCGGAGGTACGCGAGGAGACTCTCGCGGTTCATGTCCTTTAAGAACCCGAGCGCTTCCTGAAAAGCGTCCTGCAGGTTTATCGCGGCCGTGAAGTATTCCCGGCCGTAGGGAGACGCGGCAGGGATTATCCTCTCGGTAAAGAGCCTGTTCACATCCTCCATCGAATTGAGCGTGCCCCTCTCCGCCATGAAAACGGGTACCTTCTCGCGGAGCGTCTCCATAGTGGCGTCGCGGTCGTCGAGAATGTCGAACGCGTCCTGTAGTGATACAGGGGAAAACGGCGTGACGAGGGCGTTCTTGATTTCGTCTATGTTATTGCTCAGCATCCCTCTCAGATATTTGATAATGCTCGTCCTTGCCTCGTTCGAGGCCGTGAGGAATGTCGAGGAGAAGGGTATGTTCTCCTTCGTGAGCTCCCTCGATATCTCCATGATCTGCCCGTTCGTACGTGCGATTACAGCTGTGGTGCCATTTCCCTCCGCTGATGATTTCAGTATCTCGGCTACCGCGCATGGTATTAGTTTCCTCTCGACGTGATATATGACGGGTTTTTCTCCCCCGAGCCCCCCCGCGCTTTTTAATTCGCTGAGCTCCCTCCCGTGGGACTCGTCTTTCGTTTTCGATACGAAATACTCCCTCGCATAGGCGAGTATCTCGTCCGTGCTCCTCCAGTTCTCGGACAATATGAAGTGCGAAGATTTTTCGAACAGGCTGAAGTTGAGTATGGAGCCGCCCTGGAACCCGAATATCGCCTGCTTCTTGTCCCCTACAGCGAAAAACCGCTTCCCGGACCTGATCGCGATCTCGGCCTCCATCCTGTTCACGTCCTGTAGCTCGTCCACGAGAACGATCTCGTACCTGGGTATATCCTCGAGCCTGAGAAAATTTATGAGCAGGTCGGCATAGTCCATACCCCCGCCTTTCTTCACCTCCTCGTACCGCTCGAAAATCTTCACGAACTCCCGTGCGAATATCTCCTTCTCTTTCTTGCTTATCTTTTTATCCCCTTCGAGCATGGGTAGAGTTTTTTCGAGATTTATCTTAGCGGGGGTTATGCCGAAAGATTTCAGGTACCGGATCAGGTTCTCGACCTTGGGCACGATGGTGTCGATGAGGTGGGACGAGGCGTAATTGAACACTTCCTCGTCGGCGAGATATTTGTAGACAGTGAACCTGAGCAGGTTCGAGGAGACGATATTGCCCCGCTCCAGGTTCTCGAGCGCGTACGAATGGAAGGTGTAGATGTTGAGCTTCGAGAGGTCGGGCTTGATGCCGCTTTCGGTAAGGAGACCGATTATACGCTCCTCCATCTCCCTCCTTGCCTTGTCGGTGAACGTGAGGCAGAGTATCTCTTCGGGAGGTATGCCGTCCCTGACCGCTTTAAGGTATTTGCGGGAAAGCAGGAAGGTTTTCCCCGTGCCAGGATTAGCGGTGACGAGCACGTTGCCTTCCGCGTTCAGTATCTCCTGCTGCTTGGGTGTAGGGCCGGGTGTTCCGTTCATGGCTCTGGTTCTTCTTGATCGAATTTAGTTTCCCATAGGCACGGCATAAAAACAATTCCGGGCCCCTTCATACTTTACAGTGCTTGCGTGAATTGATATTATCCCTCTCTGAAGGAGGTTCGGGAAATGGCCACTATAAGAATAAGCCCGGGCAAAACGAGGATAGGGTGGATAGGGACGGGCGTCATGGGGGCGTCCATGTGCATGCATATCGTGAAAGCCGGTTACCAGACCACGGTGTATAACAGGACGAAAAAGAAGGCCGAAGGGTTGATGCAGGCAGGGGCGGCGTGGGCGAAATCGCCCAAAGACGCAGCCTCGAAGTCGGACGTTATATTCACAATCGTGGGGTTCCCTCACGACGTTAGAGAGGTCTATTTCGGGAAAGAAGGCATATTCGAAGGGCTCCGGAAAGGGAGCGTCGTCGTGGATATGACAACGACAGAGCCTTCGCTTGCCGGGGAGATATATTCCACCGCCAAAGAGGCCGGGGCTTCCGCAATCGACGCGCCTGTCTCGGGAGGGGACATCGGGGCGAGGGAGGGGAGGCTTTCCATCATGGCTGGCGGAGACAGCGAGACATTCGATGCGGTAATGCCGCTTCTCGGGCTCATGGGGAAGAACATCGTATATCAGGGAGTGGCGGGGCTCGGACAGCACGCGAAGATGTGCAACCAGATAATGGCGGCTTCGCTCATGATAGGCATGTGCGAGACGCTCCTCTATGCATACAAAGCGGGGCTCGACCCGGAGACGATGCTGATGTCGGTCGGCAGGGGGGCGGCCGCGTGCTGGATGCTCGATAACCTCGCGCCGAGGGTGCTGAAGAGGGACTTCAGCCCGGGGTTCTACGTCGAGCACTTCATAAAGGACATGGGGATAGCATTAAAGGAAGCCGAGAGGATGAACCTCGTCCTGCCGGGACTTTCTCTCGTGAGGGAGCTCTACGTGGCGGCGAAGGCGCAGGGGCACGGGCGCAAGGGAACGCAGGCGCTCCTCCTCGCCCTCGAGAGGATCTCGGGCATAGAGAGAAGGGGCGGGAAAAAATAAAAGGCACAAGATCGCCGAACGGTGGTATATTATGCGGTGGATGCGGGGCGGATAAAAACTAGCCGAACGAGGTTTAACCGACTATGAAAGAAATTCTTTTCGCGATTCTGCTGTCAGCTTGCCCGTTATGGATATCCTGCGCGACTCTCGACGCTCCTTCCGAGCCCGCGTCGACCGATACACTCGAGGACAGGGCCGAGCCGGCCTATCTCGAGGACAAGTACAACCCCGAGGTCGAGGAAGAGATCGAATCCGACGAGGCCCCGCTCGCGACGGAGGAAATGGAAGACAAGCCCCTGTTTAAGTAGAAGCTCTTCTGCCGGCTCAGCCGCGTCACAATAACACGCGCGGGACTGCATCCGCCGTGGTTGCTTTCATTCCTTCGGTACGATCTTTATCTCGAACAGCCTGGGCCAGAGCTTTCCCGTCACGTAGAACTTTCCGGTCTCTTCGTCGTACGCCAAACCGTTTAGAACGTCGACTTGATTTTTTCTGTCGGAATCGCTCAGGAGGCCGCCCAGTTCGATCCATCCCGTCACGCGCCCAGTCGCGGGGTCGATCCTCGCCACTCTGTCTTCGCCCCAGACGTTTGCGAATATCTCGCCCTTTACGAATTCGAGCTCGTTCAGGCGAACGACAGGGCCCTTGTCGTCGTATACCTCCAGCCTGCCGCTCTCCTTCAGGCTCCAGGGGTCGAGGAAATAGAGCGTCGCGCTCCCGTCGCTCATGACGAAGTTCCTTCCGTCATACGTGATGCCCCATCCCTCGGTCGGGTAGCTGAATTCTTTTATGGTGTCGAACGTTTCCAGGTCGTAAACGAAACCCTTGTGCGATTGCCACGTGAGCTGGACTATCCTCTTCCCGTCGGTCGCTATTCCTTCGCCGAAATATTTGCCGGGGAGCTTCCGTTCTTTGAGCACCTTTCCAGTTTTGAGTTCCACCTTTCTCAAGGAAGACCGTCCTCTTATACCGGTTCCTTCATAGAGCATGCCGTCCCGGATAAAGAGTCCCTGTGTGAAAGCGGATACGTCGTGGGGATATGTTTTTATAACCTCGTAACCGAAAACCGGGACTCCTGTATCTTCCGCGGCGCCTGCCGTGTATGGGGATACAGGGAAATATATGAAGCAGGGTGCTGATATAAAGACGACGGTGACCAGCATGAGCGAGAGCGGAGAAAATTTATTCCGTGACGACTTGAGCAGTTTGTTAATGTAGGACATGGCTTATAGCCCATATATATTAGCCGGTTTCTACGAGAATTTCCCGGGTTTTCTTTCCGGCGTATTGACATAATATCGGGTCTGATATATTTTAGACTAGCCTAAAAATAATCTTAGTTGCTTATAAGTACTAATTTTAGGATGAAGGTTACATTTTGCTTCGATAAAGAGGGTGAAAGATGCTTGGATCGGATATATTGCGTATGGAATGTTCTATAAAACGGTTCGCCGCTCTAGTGTGGAGCGCAAGGAGAAGAGCAGGATCCGTTTATAAACGCGGGTTCGTAATCCCCGTCCTGCTGGCGCTCCATTTTCTTGCGCCGGCGAACGAAGCCTCCGCCGTGGGTGGAATTTCGAACTCGAAGGTCATAGTGCCGAGCACAGACACGGTACCTGCAATACATGTCGAGGTAGAGCCCTTTTTCTCTCTCGAATTCGAGGACGACGGAAACCATACGGTCAGGTTCGGCGGCGGGCTCAGGGTCACTCCGGGACTCTTCGAAAACCTGGAAGCCGGAGTGAATATAAATTACCTCAACGTCGAGGACTCGGGATTAATACGGGCGGAATCTGATTTCGGCGACATTGAGGCCGGAGTGAAGTTCAGGTTCCTCGACGAGGGAAAGGGCATCCCGTTTTCGCTGGCCTATCAGGGTGGCGTTACGTTCCCTCTGGGGGACGGGGCTCTTTGGGTCGTCGAGCCTGGCGGGCTCATACTGACGAAGAATTTCACGGATAAATTTTCGATGGACGCGGACTTCGTCTTCGGGATCATAGAGCACGGCTCATGGAGTTTCGTGACCGATGTCGGCTTCGGTTATTTCCTAACGCCATGGCTGCAGGCGGTTGCAGAGGGTGCTTATGCTTACGAGGACCCCGACGAAGGAGCCGGTATTTCCGTCGTAAACATCACGGGTGGCTTTACGGCTACTGCCGCCGAATGGTTAACCGTTATCGTGGGAGTTACTCCGGACGTTTATACGAAGAACGCCGACAAGCTGGTCGTGGTCTCGGCCGCCTTCACCTTCTTTTTCTGACGTCGACCTCCCTTGACAGGACCGGATATCAGCAATAAAATATTTTTAGGCACGGCTAAAATCACTTTTAGGAGTTTGTAAATGTATACGGAATCGATCGAGGATTACCTTAAGGCAATCTACGAGATACAGAAGGAAAAGGGGAAGGTCTCGACGAACGCTCTTTCCGAGAAGCTGGGCGTAGCGCCGGCTTCGGTGACGAGCATGATAAAGAAGCTTTCCGAGAAGAAGCTGCTGACGCACAAGCGTTATCAGGGAGTGAAGCTAACGCAGGCGGGGCAGAAGATAGCGCTCGAGGTGATAAGGCACCACAGGCTCATCGAGCTTTACCTCGCGGAAGCTCTCGGCGTACCCTGGGACAGGGTGCACGAGGAGGCTGAGAAGTGGGAGCACGTTCTGTCAGAAGACCTCGAGGACCGCATGGACGCTGCGCTCGGGCACCCGACTAGGGACCCCCACGGCTCACCAATCCCGAGCAGGGACGGCACGATTATCGAGCTCGATGCCATCCCGCTCGCCGACATGAGGCCCGGGCAGTACGGCGTAGTTGCCGAGGTGAGCGACCACGACCCGAAGCTCCTCCGCTATATCGGCAAGATGGGGCTTTATCCGAAGGCCAGGGTCAAGGTCGTGTCGGTCGAGCCTTTCAGAGGGCCGATCACGCTCAAGGTAGGGGACTCAAGCCACGTGCTCGGCGCGGAAGCAGCCCAGTACGTATTCATAACGGACGTAAAGGGGAACCCGGGGGAGGCGAGCTGATGAGGTACGCCGGAATTATTTTATCCATTTTACTGCTTATAGGACTCGCTTCGTGCTCCCGCGAGGGAGGGGACGAGGGTGTGAAAGAAAGCGCGGACAATGGTGTGATAAACGTAGTCGCGACGACAGGGATGATAGCGGACATAGCGCAGGTCGTGGGCGGGGAGCATGTGAAAGTCAGGGGGCTTATGGGTCCGGGGGTTGATCCCCACCTTTACAAGGCGAGCGCGGGCGATGTAGCGCTCCTTTCCGGAGCCGACCTCATCTTCTACAACGGACTTCACCTCGAAGGCAAGATGTCCGAGATATTCGAGCAGATGAAGAAGCGCGGCATCGACACTGTCGCGGTGACGGACGGCATCGACAGGAGCCTCCTCGAAACCCCTCCGCAATTCCAGGGGAACTACGACCCCCACGTCTGGTTCGATGTCACGATGTGGATGACGGCGGTCGAAACAGTCAGAGACACACTGATATCTGAAGACCCCGGGAATGCGGATTATTACAGAAATAATACGGATGCGTATTTGAAAGAGCTTTCCGCATTGAACGAGTATGTGGCAGCGAAGGCGAAGCTCCTCCCCGAGGATAAGAGGGTGCTGATCACGGCGCACGACGCGTTTAACTATTTCGGGAGGCGCTACGGTTTCGAGGTGAGGGGGCTTCAGGGCATAAGCACCGTGGCTGAAGCGGGGACGCAAGACGTCCAGAACCTGGCGGCATTCATAGTCGAGCGGAAGATACCGGCGATATTCGTCGAGTCCTCGGTCCCTCCGAAATTCATCGAAGCAGTACAGGCGGCCGTGCAGGCCAGGGGGTTCGACGTGAAGGTCGGGGGGTCGCTTTATTCGGACGCCATGGGCAACCCCGGCACCCCGGACGGTACCTACATCGGCATGGTCCGCCACAATATCGATACGATAGTCGGCGCTCTGCTCGACGGCGGGCAGTCGTAACTGGGGCGGCTTGTCATGCGTATGAGACGGAGGGGGATTAATATGCATTTGCGCGATCTTAAAGCGGGTGAGGGAGCTGGGATATGAACGGTGAAGCCGCAATCAAGGTGGAAGACCTCACGGTCGCATACGGCGAGAAGCCGGTCCTCTGGGACGTCGACCTGACGGTGCCTTCGGGGGTGCTGATGGCCATAATAGGGCCTAACGGCGCCGGGAAGACGACGCTCATTAAAGCGGTGCTCAACCTCGTCAACACAGCTGCCGGACAGATCCTCATATACGGCGATAGCTATGCGAAGCAGCGCCGCATCGTGGGCTACGTCCCCCAGCGCGGGAGCGTCGACTGGGACTTCCCTACGAACGTGAAGGACGTAGTAATGATGGGACGGTACGGCGCCCTCGGATGGGTGAAGAGGCCCGGAAGGAATGAGCAGGACATGGCGCTCGCAGCGCTCGAGAAGGTAGGGATGTCGCGCTTCGCCGAGCGTCAGATAAGCCAGCTCTCGGGCGGGCAGCAGCAGCGTGTGTTCCTCGCGAGGGCTCTCGTGCAGGACGCCAGCGTATATCTCATGGATGAGCCCTTTCAGGGTGTGGACGCGACTACGGAGAGGGCGATAGTCGCGCTTCTCCAGGAGCTCCGCGCCCAGGGAAAGACGGTCGTAGTGGTGCACCACGACCTCCAGACCGTGCCCGAGTATTTCGACTGGACGGCGCTCCTTAATGTGCGGCTTATTGCGAGCGGCCCTGTGGGCGAGGCGTTTACGGAGGAGAACCTTCGCCTCACTTACGGGGGGCGTGTGTCGTTCTTGAGGCGCGGGGATATGAACGGCGCCCCCGAAGCCGAAAAGAGGACGGGGGAAAGAGGTATCTGACGTGGACGTGCCCGGGCTCTTTTCGGACCTGTTTTACGATTACACGCTCAGGACCATAGCGCTCGGCTCCGCGATACTCGGCATCGTGAGCGGGGCGCTCGGCTCATACGCGGTCCTGAGGAAGCAGAGCCTGCTCGGGGACGCGATGTCCCACGCCGCGCTCCCGGGGATCGCGCTTGCGTTCCTCCTTACGGGGAGCAAGATGCCTCTCGTCCTGATAGTAGGCGCAGCTCTCGCCGGATGGATCGCCACGCTCTTCATAATGAGTATAGTGAACACGACGAGAGTGAAGTACGACACCGCCCTCGGCATGGTGCTGTCCGTTTTCTTCGGCCTGGGCCTCGTGCTGCTGACCGTCATACAGAAGAGGCCCGACGCTACCCAGGCCGGCCTCGACAAATTCCTCTTCGGGCAGGCTGCGGCGCTCCTCGAAAGAGACGTCGTCACCATGGGGATGCTCGGCGCGTCCGTAATTTTGATAACCGTGCTCTTCTGGAAAGAGTTCAAGCTCCTCTCTTTCGACCCGGATTTCGCTTCGACGCTCGGCTTCCCCGTAAGGCTGCTCGACGTACTCCTTACTACCTTGATAGTGATCGCAATAGTGCTCGGCCTCCAGACCGTCGGCGTGGTGCTCATGAGCGCCATGATCGTCGCCCCCGCCGCCTCGGCGAGGCAATGGACGGACAGGCTGGGCCTGATGATAATTCTCTCCGCATTTTTCGGATCGCTCGCAGGGATAAGCGGTGCGCTCCTGAGCGCGAGCGTGCCGCGGCTCCCGACGGGACCGACTATCGTGGTCTCGGTCAGCGTCATAGTTGTTGTATCGATGCTCTTCGCCCCCAGGAGGGGCATCCTCTGGAGCTGGTGGAGGGAGAGGCGGCAGAGGGGGAGGCTTCGTCTCGAAGGGATACTGGAAGACCTCTACTCACTTGCGCTCGATCACGAGGACCCCGAGCACGCGCACTCTCTTTCCGTCCTGAAGCTGATGAGCGCGGGGAAGGGCGGCGTCGAGAAGAGCCTGGAAATACTGGGCGACAGGGGCCTCGTCCGCGCTGTCGGCCCGGGGGAATGGGCGCTTACGAAAGCGGGCATCGAGGCGGCTGAGAGGACGATAAGCGAGAGGAGCGGAAAGTCCGATGAGCGGTGAGCAGATAGAGATCCACGTAATAGCCTCGATCGTCGCGGTAGCGTGCGCCATGCCGGGCGTTTTCCTCGTGCTGAGGCGTATGGCCATGATGAGCGACGCGATTAGTCACGCAATACTCTTAGGAATAGTGCTCGCATTCTTCCTCGTGGGCGATCTCGCGTCGCCGCTCCTCATCGTAGGAGCCGCGCTCTCGGGCGTGCTCACGGTGAGCCTCGTCGAGCTCATAAACAGGACAAGGCTCGTGAAGGAGGACGCCTCGATAGGTCTCGTATTCCCCCTCCTCTTCAGTATAGGCGTCATCCTCATCGCGCGGTACGCATACAACATACACATTGACATAGATGCCGTCCTGCTCGGGGAGCTCGCATTCGCCCCGTTTGACCGTCTCTTCGTCAACGGTCACGACCTGGGGCCCGCTTCCCTGTACGTCATGGGCGTGATACTTGTGCTGAATCTCGCATTCATCCTCGTCTTTTATAAGGAGCTCAAGGTAGCTACTTTCGACGCCGGACTCGCCGCGGCGCTCGGTTTTTCGCCGGGGCTCATACACTACGGCCTCATGGGGCTCGTATCCGTCACGGCAGTGGGGGCCTTCAACGCCGTGGGCTCGATACTCGTGGTCGCTCTCATGATAGCGCCCCCGGCGGCGGCCTACCTGCTTACGGACAGCCTCCCGCGCATGATCCTGCTGAGCGCGCTGATAGGGGTCGTGAGCGCGGTATCCGGCTTCTGGGCGGCGATACTCCTCGACGCGAATATTGCAGGTTCCATGGCTACGGCGTCGGGCCTGATATTTCTAGTCGTATTCCTCATCGCTCCCGGGCGGGGTCTCGCGGCGGCAGCGATGAGGAGAACACGCCAGAAGCGCGAGTTCGCGGGAAGGATGCTCGCCATACACCTCCTCAACCATGAGGGCACACCCGAAGAGGCGCGCGAATCCGAGATAGCGCACGTCGAGGAAACGCTAAGGTGGAAGGGAGGGTTCACCAGGAGCGTCGTCGGTTATTCCGTGAAAAGAGGGATGGTGCTCGTCGAGGACGGACGCCTGAGACTTACCGAGAAAGGCAGGGAGTTCGCGGGCAGATCAGTTGTGGAGGAGTTCATTGCCTGAGCTGTGCTTAACTCAGTCGGAGATTTCTTTTCTCTTTAAAAGCTGGAGTATGAGGCCGAGCAGTATGACGCCTTTTGCGCCGTCGTCGTCTTCCTTGAGCGACTGTATATAGTCCATGTTGTCCTTCACCGTTTCGTCGTCAGGGGATATCTTGAGCGCCGTCCTCAGCACGTCGAGCGCCTCGTCATACCAGCCCTTTTCCGCGAGCGAAAGCGCAAGCGCATTATACGCCGGTATGAACTCAGGCGAGAGCGATATGACCTCTTTGAACTTCGCAGCCGATTCGTCTATCCATCCGAAGTCGAAATAGCAGTTACCTACCGACATGTGCGCCCACGTATCCGCCGGGCAGGCTTCCAGGTGTTTCCTGAACTCATATAGCGCTTCTTTGGTCCACCCCATGTCGAAGTAGCAGAGCCCCGTCTGGTATCCGATCTCGTCCTTGATGTAGTCGATGTCGGAGTCCGATTCCCTGCACTCCTGGAAATAACGGAGCGCGTCTTCGTAGAGTCCTATCGACCTGTAGGTCAGCGCCATGTGCCATTTCGCTATGACGTATTCGGGGTCGAGCTCGAGAGCGGCGTCGTACGCGCGGAGCGACTCCCCTTGCCTTCCCATCCTCGAAAGCGTTATGCCGAGCTGGGTCCAGATGTAAGGGTCTTCGGGGTTGAGCTCGACGGCCTTCCTGAAATAGGAAACGGAAGACTGAAAATCCTCCATCGCGTCGTACGTGAGTGCGAAGGAAAGGTAGACGTCCGGGTCGCGCGGAGCTATCTTGACCGCCTTCGCCAGCTCTTTGAGAGCCTCCTCGAAGCGGCCCGCTTCCTTATAATCGTCTGCCTTGTTTAAGAGCCTGTCCAACCTTCCCATTGAACGTTCCGGCCGGCCTTCGGCGCCGGCTCAATTAAATCATATTTATTGTGATTGAAGTTGTCAACATCCGAAACTTAAATTATTTATTTTAACTTGGTGGAGGGTTTGTGGACATCCGGGATTTGTTGAATTTGCCAATGAGAATTAAGAGTTAGAAGAGGAATATGAAATGGAGTGTGAGGAGCGGCCGGGCCTCTTGTCAGTCGCCCTAATCGGGGTCAAGACTCCGGAGCGCTCATGGATTCCTCTCAGGGCTGACCCGCGACATCTGATTTGCATGTGCAGACATAATTATCCGGTATCTCCCTTGCCTCCGCTATTGCACGCGATAGGGAAAACAATTAGACTCCCGAGTAAATGAGTGATACCGTCCAGGTCGCGGTCCCCGTGCCGGGGGACGCGCTCTACACATACGGCGTCCCGGCGCATCTGAGGGAGGGTATAGCGCTCGGGAAGCGCGTCCTCGTCCCGTTCAGGAACAGGAAAACGATTGGTTTCATAGTGGGGCCGGGAGAGCCTCCGCCCGGAGTCGAGATTAAGGACGTGCTCGACATAATCGACGACGAGCCCTTATTTGACGAAAAGAGGCTCGGCTTTCTCAAGTGGGCTGCCGACTATTACATGGCGTCCCTCGGCATAGTTCTCAAGGCTGCGCACCCGGGAGGGCTCGGGGCGAGCGTGAAGCGCCTCGTTAAAATAACGGACGGAGGTACTAAGGCGCTCGACAGAGGGAGGCTCACCGGTCAGGAATCCGTCGTGCTCAAGACAGTCCTCAATGCGGGCGAGATAAGCTCGCAGAAGCTCCTATCTCTCGTCGAAAACACTTCGTCCGAGCTCCTCAATTCGCTTAAGAGAAGGGGGCTGCTCGAATTCTCCTACGAGCTCAGGTCCGACCCGAAGATAAAAACCGAGAAGATAATATCAGCCGCTCCCGGCGCAGCCCCCGGCGACCCGCTGTTAAAGAGAAAGAAAACCAAGTCGCAGATACTCGAGTTCCTGATAGAGAACGGGAGGGTCCCGCTCGACGACCTGAAGGAGGTGTTCGGCAGCGTGAGCGCGCACCTCGCGTGGCTCGGGGAAAATAAATTCATAGTAACCGAGCACGAGGAGGTATCGAGGGACCCGTTCGCAGGGATTGAGATAAAGGAGGACGTGAAGCCCGCCCTCACGATAGACCAGGAGATCGCGTGCGGGAAAATAAAGGACGCGGTAGCAAAGGGAAAGTTCGCGCCGTTCCTCCTCCACGGCGTCACGGGGAGCGGAAAGACGGAAGTATATCTCCGCGCGATAGAGGAGGTCGTAGCGAAGGGGAAGGAAGCCATACTCCTCGTGCCCGAGATATCGCTCACGCCGCTACTCGTAAAAAGGGTGAGAGCGAGGTTCGGGAATAAAGTGGCGGTAATTCACAGCGCTCTCTCTGACGGGGAGAGGTTCGACTCCTGGCGCATGGCGAGCAGAGGCGAGGTGAAGGTGATTATAGGAGCGCGCTCCGCGATATTCGCCCCGTTCCCGAACGTAGGCATCATTATAGTCGACGAGGAGCACGAGACTTCCTACAAACAGGACGAGACGCCATGCTACAACGCGAGGGACCTCGCCCTCGTGCTCGGAAGGATGACCGACTCCGCCGTGGTGCTGGGCTCGGCCACACCGTCAGCGGAATCCTACTACAACGCTTTAAAACAGAGGTTCGAATACCTCTCTCTCCCCTTGAGGGTCGAGGACAGGCCGCTTCCCTCTGTCGAGATTGCAGACATGAAATACGAGGGCGGGGCAATTTTCTCGCAGAGGCTCCGGGAGGAGATAGTCGATAACTTCTGGCACGATAGACAAACGATACTGTTCCTCAACAGGCGAGGCTACTCTACACTCATCGTGTGCCCGGCGTGCGGCGATATTGTGAAGTGCCCTAACTGCAGCGTGTCTCTGACGTATCACGCGAAGGAGGACTCTGTCAGGTGCCACATGTGCGGCCTGTCCGAAAGGCTCTCGGGCGAGTGTCTCAAATGCGGCGGATCGCTGAGGGGGCTCGGCATAGGGACTCAGAAAGTCGAGGAGGAGCTCAAGCGCATAATCCCGGAGGCGAAGGCTGCGCGCATGGACAGGGATACGGTGACGGGGAAAAAGGGCCTGCTTACGCTCTACGGGAGGCTCGAGCGCGGGGAGATAGACGTGCTCATCGGGACACAGATGGTTGCCAAGGGACACGACCTCCCGGGGGTAACGCTCGTAGGCGTCATATCCGCCGACATGGCGCTCGGCATCCCGGACTTCCGCTCGGGTGAGAGGACGTTCCAGTTAGTCACGCAGGTGGCGGGCAGGGCAGGGAGGGGGGATACGCCGGGGAAGGTGATAGTCCAGACCTACAACCCCGGGCACCCGAGCATAGCCCATGCGGTGAGGCAGGACAGCAGAGGGTTTCTGGAAGAGGAGCTTCAATTGAGAGAGGAGCTCGGCTATCCGCCATTCTCGAGGCTCGTGAACGTGAGGTTCACGGGAAAGAGCGAGCGGGAGACGGGAGAGGTAGCGGAGAGGGCGGGGGAGACCGCGCGGAAGCTTGTCACGAAGCTCAAGCCGGGGGCGGTGAATATTCTTGGCCCTTCGCCCTGCCCCGTGAGCAAAATAAGGAACAGGTACAGGTTCCAGATGCTTCTTAAATCCACGAACGCGGGATTGCTCCGCAGTTTCGCCAAAAAACTAAGAAAGCTCATGTCGAACGTCACCGGGGACGTGAGGGTCTCCGTGGACGTGGATCCGTATAATTTCAGTTGAGCTGGAAGGGTTTTTCTGCCGACCGGTCTTTCTAATTTTGTAAAACAACATCCTTCGACAAGCTCAGGATGAACGGGATTAGTTATGTTGCCGGATTAAGCAGTGGAGTTGGAAGGAATCGTAGAAGCACACAGCGTGTGTCGCGGCTGGCCTGTCCTGAATACTGAATAGATCCCGTGTCGTTGCACGGGACATGGTTCGGCACAAGCTTGTTTCAGGAAAGCCGCTCCTACAATATGGGAAGGAACTAAGTAGTATAGGACAACACGCACTGATTCTCCCCTGCCTATAAACACAGGCCCTTATTTCTGGTAAAATTTCGGTGTCGGGTCGTAGTCCGGGTTACGTCTGAGACCCGGCAAGCGAGGCGGTAACATGGCGAGAAGACAGAGGAAAGCGCAGGGCGAGGGCGGGCCGAAGGTCGACCTCAGCGACCTCGGCAAGGCCGGGGAGCATTTCATCGTGAGCGCGACAGAGATGGTCGTGGGCACGGGCTATGCGATTAAGGGCGTAAAAGAGCTCCTCGAAAAAGAAGAGGGCAGGAAGTTCGTCTGCGAGCTCCCGTTCAAGGCCGTGAGCAAGGGGTTCGAGATCGTCAGGAAGGCGGGCGAAGAGATAAAGGAGCGGAGAAAAAGCGGAGAAAAAGGGACGCGCGGAAAAAGAACCAGGAAAATAAACATTGAATAGAGCATTACCCGATCCCGATAACGCCCGCACCGCTTTAGAGCGTTTCAGAGAACTCCACAGGGACATACCGTCCGGGAAGAAAGAGATTCTCGAGACGCTCGCCTCGTGGAGCTCGTTTTTGAGAAGAGCGGTACTGCGAGACCCCGGGATACTCGACTACCTCGATTCACCGAAAACACTCAAAACGAAAAAAGAGCCCTCACTCTTTTCCGGAGAAGCGGGCGATATAATGATCTCCTCCCGCTCGCAGGCGGAGCTTCAGGCGCGCCTCACGCAGTACAAATACAGGGAGCTTGCGAGGATCGCGTACAGGGACATCTCGGGCGCGGCTCCGTTCCCCGATACGATGGAGGAGCTCTCGGACCTCGCGTGCGCAATTATCGAAGCCGTCGCCGCATATCACAGGAAAGAGCTCGGGATGGACGGAGCTGGCGGGTTCGTCGTCCTCGGTATGGGCAAGCTCGGCGGGAGGGAGCTTAACCTGAGCTCGGACGTCGATCTCATATATATTTACAGGGACAAGGGCGACCCCGACCCTTTCTTCAAGCTCGGCGAAAGGGCGACCAAGACACTCAGCGCATTGACCGAGGACGGTTTCCTTTACAGGGTGGACCTCGGATTGAGGCCCGGCGGGAACAAGAGCCACGTCTCGATCCCGTTCGAGGGCGCGCTCGAGCACTACTTCTACTGGGGGGACACGTGGGAGAGGGCGGCGATGATAAAGGCGAGGCCTGTCGCCGGTGACATGCGCCTGGGCGGCGAATTCATCCGCGAGATAGAGCCCTTCGTGTACAAGAAGTTCCTCGACTACACATCGATCGAGGACTTGAAGGACATGAAGATGAAGCTCGACAGGCTGGAGAAGAAGCGGGACGTGAAGCTCGGCAGGGGAGGCATAAGGGAGATAGAGTTCTTCATACAGGCGCTCCAGCTGGTGAACGGCGGGGCGGTGAAGGGCATAAGGGAAAGCAACACTCTCAGCAGCCTTGAGAAATTAAGAGCGAACAGGATAATCGACGAGGAAGTCCACGAGACTCTCTCTTCGTCCTATCTCTTTTTAAGGAAGGTCGAGCATTACATACAGATCGCCGACGAAAGGCAGACGCACAAGATACCGGCTTCACCCGACGAGATAGAAAAGCTCGCGAAGAGGACGGGTCTAAGCGGCAGGGACGAGTTCGAGGCCCTCTACGCCGATAAAACGTCCGCTGTATCCAAGATATTCAAGAGCCTCTTTTACGAGCCGTCGGAGAAGACCGAAGAGGTCGGAAGGGAGTTCCTCAGGGTGGCGGATTTCCTCACGGAGGGGAACATAGACGAAAATGAAGCGGTCGATAATCTTAAAAAACTCGGATTCAAAAACCCGGCGAGCGCGATCGACCTCTTCTCGAAGCTCCTCGACCCGAGGAGGGGCGCGCTTACGCGCGAGGGGCGCGTCACGACCAGGCGCGTCATACCCGCGTTCCTGGGAAGCATACTGAAGTCCCCCGACCCCGACGCAGCGCTCATAAACCTCGAGCGGTTCGTCTCTGGAATCGGATGGAGGACTTCGATCTACGCGGTGCTTCTCGAGAACCCCGACATCATGGAGCTCCTCTCGAAGCTCTTCTCCACGAGCGGGTATCTCTCGAGCTTCCTCATCAGGCACCCCGAGTACCTGGACGTCATAACATTAAGGAGCGTGAGAACGGAGTTCGCGTCGAAGGAGGACATGATAGGGGAGCTCGAATCGGCCCTCGCGGAGGAAAGCGACTATGGAGATAAGCTCGACGCGATAAGGAGGTTCAGGCACGTGGAGACGCTCAAGATCTGCCTCAGGGATCTCAACAACGAGGTGGACCCGTTCTACGTCGGCTGGTACCTCTCTCTCGTGGCCGAGGCGGTGCTCGAGGTCGGGCTCGGGCTAGCTTGGGACATGATTGCCGGCAAAGAGAAAGCGAGGGAAAGGAGAAAGGGCCCGCGCATGACCGTCCTCGGCATGGGGAAGCTGGGCGGCCGCGAGCTCAGTTATAATTCCGACCTCGACGTGATATTCATATACGACGGTAAGCCCGAGGAGCACGAGTTCTTCTCGAAGCTCGGACAGAAGGTAATCTCAATACTCTCCGTTCCTACGGGCGAGGGGCTCGCATACAAGATAGACATGGGTCTCAGGCCCTCGGGGCGCTCGGGCGCGCTCGTCACGTCATACGACGCCTTCACGAAATACCAGGAGGAGAGCGCCCAGATATGGGAGAGGCAGGCGTTACTCAGGGCGAAGCCTTCGGCGGGGGATGAAAAGCTCGGGAAGCGCGTATCCGGGTCGATAGAGGAATTAGTCTACGGAAGGCCTGTGCCGCCTGATTTCCACAGGGAGATCAAGCGCCTCCGCGCGAGGATGGAGACCGAGCTCGCGAGGGAGAGCGCTAAGAAGCTCAACATCAAGACCGGCAGGGGCGGCATAGTGGACATCGAGTTCCTCGTCCAGATGCTGCAGCTCAGGCACGGTGGGGAGTACAGGGAAGTGAGGGGACAGAACACTCTCGACGCGCTTAACGGGCTCCGGGACGCGGGGATAATAAAGGAGAAAGAGTACGAGGCGCTCTCGGACGGGCTTTACTTCTTGAAGAGGATGGAGAACCTGCTGCGCCTTCTGCACGACAGGTCGATCAACGAGCTCTACGAGAGCGATTTCGAGAAGCTATCGGCGGAGTTCGGCATGGAGCCCGGCGGAAAGGATCTCCGTGAAAAGTATATAGCCAAAACCAGTACGATCAGGAAGATATACGACAGGTATTTCAAATGACGGGCGCGGACGTGACGACCGCCTGCATGAAGGGCTGATAACGATATGAGCAGGTTCAAGAGCTGTATATTCATCATGGCGGACGGCGCGAGGGCGGACGTCTTTACGGATCTGCTTCAAAAGGGAGAGCTGCCGAACATATCGCGGTACATAGTCGAGAGAGGTTCCTACAGGATAGCGTCCTCCGTATTCCCGTCGACTACAGGACCGGCATACACGCCGTACATATTCGGGAAGTATCCCGGCAGATGCAACTTCCCCGGAATAAGGTGGTTCGACAGGTCCGTTTACCCCGATAGACGCAGGCTCTTCTCTTTCCGCCGCTTCAGGAGCTACATCGGTCTAGAGACGTATTTCATGAACAGCGACGTCTCGGCGGACAACACGAGCATTTTCGAGATATTCCCCCGGAGCGGGAACATACTGAACGAGCTTTCGCGCGGGGTGAGCTTCAAGTACGACAAGACCCGGTTCTCGAAGCTCTATTACAAGGTAAAGGGACATTTCACGGACAAGAGCGACGAGGTCGATTTGGTCGCGAGCCGGATACTGCTCCGCGAGCTCGAAGAGATGCACGATTTCATATTCGTAGTGTTCCTGGGCATAGACACGTACTCGCACATCAACCACCCGTTCCACAGGAAGGTGCTCGACTCATATGCGAGGATAGACGAGACCGTCGGGCTTGCGGCGAGGAAGCTCGAATCCGAAGGGAGGCTCGATGAGACGCTCATCGTCATCGGCAGCGACCACGGGCTCACGCAGACTCATTCCCATTTCGATTCGCTCGGGTTCATGAATCACAGAGGGTACAGGACATTCTACTACCCGAACGTCTTCAGGCATTTCACGGACGCGGACGCCGCGTGTCTCATTTCCGGGAACGCCATGGCCAACATATACGTGAAGAGCCCCCAGGGCTGGGGGAGGAAATCGACTTTTGAAGAGCTCGGCGGGCTCGCGGATAGTTTCCTCGAAAGGCCCGAGGTCGATATTGTCGCGGGGCTCGACGAGAAGGGGAGGGCGAGGATAAAGAGCGCGAGAGGCGAGGCGGCGGGCTGGATCGACGGGGGGGGATTCATAAACTACGAAAGGATATCGGGCGACCCGTTCGGGTATAACGGCATGCCGGGGAAAATGAGCGCGGAAGAGGCGCTCGACCTGAGCTTCGATACGCGCTACCCTGACGCGCTTCTCCAGATAATGCAGCTCCTCGAAGCCCCGCGCACGGGCGACCTCGTCCTGAGCGCCAACCCGGGCTTCGACCTCCGGGCTAAGCACGAGAACCCGGAGCACCGCTCCTCGCACGGAGCGCTCTTCAGGGAGCACATGCTCGTACCGGTGGCGATGAGCGCGGAAATCAAAAAAGAGCGGCTCCGTACGGTCGATCTATATCCCACTATTCTGAGCCTGATGGGAAAGCCTCTGCCCGACGTCATCGACGGCGCGGACCTGAGCTGACGGTAAGAAGGTGCGGGTTCCGGAAGCCTGTCATGAAAACAGCGCCCTCGCTACCGCTTCCGATATGAAGAGCATCACCGCGCCCCAGAGGAAGTAGCGCCATATATCCCTGTATACCTTCACGAGACCGGGCGTATCTTCAACGGCCGGCTTTTCGGGAGCTATCTCCAGCTTCGCGAGGTTAGACTCTCTCGGGTCTACGTTCACCGCGAACTTGTACGAATCCTTTCCCGATTCCCTCACTGCGTATATGCCGGGCTCGTACGCGCTTTCAAAAACCGCGCGAGCCGTATCGATTGCGTATCTCTTCCCCGAGGGGCTTACGACTTCGGCGTTCCCGGCACCGGCCTCAAGGTCGAGCGGCACAGCGCCGCCCGCGGTGAAGTTCCTCCTGCCTTCGCCTGCGGAGCCGGGTATATCGAGGAAACCCTTCACGACAGGGAGGAACACCGTGGTGATGGAGAAATTGTTCCAGCTCGGGTCGGCGGTGGAGGTGACGAGGAAGACGCTCCCTTTGCCGCGGGATTTCTTCACCATGAACGGGTCGCCGCCTTCGAGCCCGAGGATGACTTCCGCTTCCGGGGAGGGTACGGTCTTTATATACTTTCTTATAGCGACCTGGCCGAGCCTCTCTCCGACGTCCCTGGGAAAGACGGTCTCAACGCCGGGGGCTATCTTAGTCTCTCTCTCCTCGTCCGCTACAAGCTCTCCGGGGAGGAGGTCTTTCAGGAGCGCGTTGTATGAGGACGCCCTGACGCGCTCGCCCAGGAATATCACTGCCGTGCCGCCCCGGGAAACGAACTCCCCGAGCTCTTTCGCGCTCGCCTCCGATATGTCCCCGACGTTTGCGAGGAATACGAGGTCGTACCCCGAGAGCTTTTCGCCGAGGAAGGAGTCGTTGTCCTTGACCGTAATCCGGGCTCCCGAAATTTCCGAGATCGTCTCGGCCGCCCTCGCGAGGTAATAGGTCTCGGATAACCTCGCGTCCTCCCTCGGGTCTCCGTCCACGATAAGCACGTTGAAGTCGTCCCCGCCGGAAAGCACGAAGTACCTCGTGTCGTCTACCGTGAGCTTGTCATGGGGTATACGGGCCGAGCCTTCCCGGAACGCGTTCTTTTTATTGCCGAACGGCGCGTCCCGGGCATCGCCCGGGGACCTGTCCTGAGCTTTGTCGAAGGATTCGTCCCCGGAAATATATTCCCCCGGAATCGTGAACTCGTTCGTTACCGTCCCCCCGGGCGGTATGTCAAGGTATGCGCTCAGCTCTTCCCCCGCGGCGCTCAATGTCGCGAGGAGAGACTCCTCGGGCCTGTCCGAAAAATTGGAGACCGAGACCCCTATCGTTACGGAGTCCTTGCCGTATCCCGTTTCTGCGCCGGTCACGGCGCGGTTCGAAGGCGCTTCCCCTGAAACGTCTATAATCCTGAGCCAGTCTCTATCGATTTTTTCGTTCTGCCATCCGTTCTTCTGGAGGTCCGTTATGAATACGACCTCCTTGCTCCCGCCGGGCGCGCTTTCGAGTGCGGACCAGGCCTCGGCGAGCCTCTTTTCGTTATCCGCGAACGTGCTTGATAACTTTACGGCTCCCAGTCCCTCGCGCAGAGATTGTTTGTCTCCCGAAGGCGCGAGCCTCCCTTCTCCTCCGGCTACGAGCGGGGCGACTACGGCGAAGCTCCCGTCGGGGAGAGTTTCTATCAGCTCAGAGGCTATCTGCCTTGCGCGCCCGAAGTTGTCCCCGTACCCCATGCTGAAGGAGTTGTCCACTATGACCGCGAGCGCTTGGGGTTCGACGCTTCCGGCGGGGGCGAATGAGAAGAGCGCGGGCTTCGCGAATACGAGGACGAGCAGCACGATTACGCACGCTCTCAGGAGCAGCAGCAAAAGGTCTTTCAGCCTCGACCTCGCCGACGCATCGCCCTGCGAGGCTATGAGGAACCTGACCGCGGGGAATTTTTTTACGGCGCCCGACTTCCTCGATATGAGGTGCGCGATCACGGGCAGGGCGACTGCCGCGATGCCTATCAGAAACAGCGGGTTAAGGAAGGAAAAATTCAATGCCTCTCTCTCTATTTATCGGCGATCTCTATAAGGGCTTCCTCGACGGGCCTTGAGGTCGGCGAGAGCACGTATCTCGACTCGTACTCGTGGCAGAGGAGTTTCAGCCTCTCCGTGAACTCTTTTATCCTCTTCCTGTAACCTTCCCTCACGCCGTCCGTATCCACTATGACCCTTTCTTCCGACTCCATGTCGAGGAATTCGAGCGGGCCCCGGAACGGGAACTCGGTCTCGTCCTCGTGGAGCACGTGGAATATGACCGTTTCTTTCTTCGCCGCCTTAAGGAGCTGGAGCGATTTCTCGATCTCGCCCTCGTCGGTGAGGAGGTCGGATATGATGACGAAAGACGCGTCCTGCCTGAACGTCTCGAGCGCCTTGAGAAGCGGCCCGGCAAGCGCAGTGGTTCCTGAAGGGGCGAGGGATTCGAGCTTTGCGAGTATGGGAGTAATGTACGAGTTCCCCGCCCTGGGAGGTATGACCGATAGTCCGCCGCCCGAGAACGCCCCCGCACCGACGGCATCCCCTTGTCTCAGAAGCAGGTATGCGAGCGTCGCCGCCAGGCTCTCCGAGTACCGGAGCTTCTGGGAGCCGCCCTCGCCGTAGCCCATGGATGCGCTGCTGTCGACGAGTATGCACCAGGCGAGGTTGACCTCGTCCTCGAACTTCTTGACGTAGAGCCTGTCGTGCCGCCCGTAGAGCCGCCAGTCCACCTGCCGGAGCTCGTCACCCCGGTTGTATTCCTTGTATTCGAGGAAGTCGGGGCTTATGCCCTTGTAGAGGCTTTTATGAATGCCGGCCTTCCGGCCCCTCACGCGGGACGGGCTCCTGAAATAAAAGCGCCTGAGACGCGAAGCCGTCTCTATGTCCAGTATGCCGTTCGCCATGATTCTATATGTAACAGGATTGAATGGAAAAGTATAACCGAGTGGCGTTGGAGATTCACTAAATAAGGAGTAGGAGCTTTCACCGCTGAGGGCGGGGTTATGGAGTCATGCCGGGGGGTATGCGGGCTCAGAGCAGGAGCTTCTCTATTTCCTTCGTCACGGATTCTTCCCCGAGGTTCTTCGCTATGGATATTTCCTTGACGAGCAGCGTGCGGGCCGAGTCCATTATCCGTTTCTCGCCGAAAGAGAGGTCCTTCTCCCTCTGGAGGTGGTTGATGTCCCTGAGCACGACGGCTACCTCGAATATGTCGCCGCTCTTGAGCTTGTCCGAGTATTCGCGGTACCTTTTGTTCCAGCTCTGGCCGCCGTTCTGGTTGTTTGAGTTCCTGATCCTGGTCTTGAGTATGTCGTAAATCTTGGCTATTTGCCTTTTGGTTATCACGGGCCTCAGGCCCACGGTCTCGGCGTTATCGGTCGGAACCATCACCGTGACGTCGCTGTCGACGACCTGGAGGATGTAAAAATTCCTTTTAGTTCCGCAGATTTCCTTCGATTCTACCGACTTGATCTGCACAACGCCGTGAGCCGGGTAGACAGCCTTGTTCCCTACTTTAAACATATATATATAAGTGACCCCTTTCGTGTGATTGGCGGCGCTGCTCATTAAAATCTATCACAATTTGCGCCCCGGGTCAAATGAGCGGCCCCAGGATGAAGAAGGGTCGAAAACGGATCGGCCGGTACGGGGACGCCGATTCTGCCGAAATGACCCGCCGAAATGCTGTTCCGATGCCCCGCCTGTGCCGGGCAGCTCCTCCCGGAGTGATAGAAGTGTCCGTGATTCATTAAATTATTAATGCGGGAGCTTCTTGAAATACAATCCTGGTTGATATACATTCTTACTTTCGCGCCGGCTCGTCACGAGCGGAAATCGAGGGAGGGGTCTTTCTGTGCAGATAACCGATAAAGAGCTACTCGACCGGCACGGTATAAGGAACCCCGGGAAAATCTACTACAATGCGCCCGTATCCCTCCTCTACGAGGAGGCGGTGAGGAGAGGCGAAGGGGAGATCGCGGAGGGCGGGACTATCGTAGTGTATACCGCTCCACACACCGGGCGCTCGCCCCAGGACAGGTTCATAGTGAAAGAGCGGACCTCGGAGGAAGAGATACTCTGGGGCCCTGTAAACAAGCCCATAGCCCCCGCCCATTTCGATTCGCTCTACAATAGGGTGACAGCGCACCTCGAAGGGAAGGACCTGTTCGTAAGGGACCTCTACGTATGCGCACATCCGGAATACAGGATGCGCGTCCGCGTGATAAACGAGTTCGCGTGGCATAACATCTTCGTCAACAACCTCTTCATCAGACCCGAACGGGAGGACCTCCCCCACGAGTCTGTGGAGTTCACCGTGATAGCGGCGCCGGGGGCGGAAGCCGACCCTGACGCCGACGGCACGAGGACGGGGACGTTCATCGTGCTTAACTTCGCCAGGCGCGTGGCAATTGTAGGCGGCACGCGCTACGCGGGCGAGATGAAGAAGTCCGTATTCACCGTGCTCAATTTCCTCCTCCCGAGGGAAGGGGTGTTCCCGATGCACTGCTCGGCGAACGTGGGGAGGGACGGGGACGTGGCCCTCTTCTTCGGGCTCTCTGGCACGGGCAAGACGACGCTCTCGGCTGACCCCGTGCGCGCGCTCATCGGTGACGACGAGCACGGCTGGTTCGACCGCGGGGTATTCAACTTCGAGGGGGGCTGCTACGCTAAAGTGATAAAGCTCAACCCCGAGACGGAGCCCGAGATATACGGCGCCTCGCTCAGGTTCGGCACTGTGCTCGAGAACGTGGAGGTCGACCCTGTCTCGCGCGGGATAAATTTCGACAGCGAGAGGTTCACCGAGAACACGAGGAGCGCATACCAGATAGACGCCCTTAAAAACATCGTACCCTCGGGTATTGGCGGGATACCAAAGAATGTATTCATGCTCACCTATGACGCCTTCGGGGTGCTCCCTCCGCTGTCGAGGCTCACGAACGAGCAGGCGCTCTATTACTTCACGCTCGGGTATACGGCGAAAGTGGCGGGGACGGAGAGGGGCGTGACCGAGCCCCAGGCGACGTTCAGCTCCTGCTTCGGCGCGCCTTTCCTGCCGAGGCCGCCTCTATTTTACGCGGGGATGCTGAAGAAGAAGCTCGAAGAGAGCGGCGCCTCGGTGTGGCTCCTCAACACGGGGATAACGGGTGGCCCCTACGGCGTCGGGAAGAGGATGCCGCTTCCCCAGACGAGGGCTCTCGTGAATGCCGCCGTGAGCGGGGCGCTCGACAAGGTGCCGTTTAAGGAAGTGCCGGTCTTCAGTCTCATGGTCCCTTCATCCTGCCCGGGTGTGGACGAGAAGCTGCTCGAGCCCCGCAGGAGCTGGGCCGACCCCGCCGCGTACGATGCGAAGGCGGAAGAGCTCAAGCGCAGGTTCGAGCAGGAGTTCGCGAAGCATAAGGGGTGAAAAAATCTTAAAGGATGAGAGGGTAATAGGAAGAATCCGCCAATCCTATACCTCTCCGAATTCTCCCTGAAGTGACATTGTGACAGATGTGCAGGGTATATACTCGGCACGACTGTCACAATGTCACAAACTAGAACCACGATCCGCCATCCGACAGATGCGACAACCCTATACCCCTGCGCGTTTGTCGCATTGTCGCATGATGAAAAATCCCCTCTACTTCCTTTTCTATAGAGGATATATAGAAGAATCAAAAAACATATTATATAGAAATCAGAACTATTGCCGTATCCGGAAAAAATGATTGATGAACTAGACAAACGAGCTATTACGGTAAGGTCCCGCCAAGAGTCCGATCCATTCTCTTCGTAATGCCTCCCTCTCCGAAGTCTCACTGAAGTGACATTGTGACAGATGTGCAGGGTATATACTCGGCACGACTGTCACAATGTCACAAACTAGGACCACTCCCCGCCACCCCGCCGCCAAAGTGGGGTATATAGGGTTGGCGGTGGCGGCGGACTCGAAAATTGGTCATGCTACTTACCCTGAATTGTAGGAGCGCCATCCTGGCGCGACAAGAAAACGCTACATGAAATCTGATCGCGGCTGGAAGCCGCTCCTACAGATTTGATTATCAGTGAGCTAGGCTTGCTTCCTCACCCCGCCGCCAAATGGGGGTATATAGGGTTGGCGGTGGCGGCGGACGGACAATGTCCGCTGATAAACGATTCTTGCATTGTGTATCGCGGCTGGAAGCCGCTCCTACGGTATGGTGACACCCCCATCCTTACCTTCCCCCCTCAAGGGGGAAGGAATTATATAAACGAATGGCGAGATAGCCGCGCGGAGCCTGTCCTGAGCGTAGTCGCTCGTCTCGGCGTAGGCCGAGCCGTAGCCGGGAAGGGCTCGCCATGACAAACAAAAAATAGTAAGATGGTTGTAATCACCCCCACACAACCAAGGAGATAGACCATGGATTTTCTGAAGAAGGAAGATACGACGCTCGTCGTAGTCGATATGCAGGAGAAGCTGATGTCGGCGATGCCTGAGACAGAGAGCAGGCTCGCCGTCAAGAACGTGAAGATACTCCTCGAAGCCGCCGGGATACTGGGCATTCCCGTGCACATAACTGAGCAGTACCCCAAGGGGCTCGGGCCTACGATAGGTGAAATAAAGGAATCGGCTGGCGAGGGGTTCCACCCTATCGAAAAGGTGGTCTTCAGCTGCGCTAGGTCGCCCGAGTTCATGGACGCGCTCAAGGAAATCGGAAGGGGCTCTGTCCTCCTCTGCGGGGTGGAGACGCACGTGTGCGTGCTCCAGACGGCTATAGACCTCGTGAACGACGGCTACCGCGTCTACGTGCCCGCTGACGCGGTCGTGTCGAGAAAGGAGCTCGACTGGGAGAAGGGGATCGGGCTCATGGAAAAGGCGGGCGCTACGGTCGGGACCACAGAGACTTTTCTTTTTCAGCTCCTCGAACGCGCGGGTACGGACGAGTTCAGGCAGATATCGAAGCTGGTGAGGTAGAGAGTCATCTTTTCTTTAGTCCTTTCATTCCCTCCTTAGAAAAAGGAGGACAATTCCGAGCAAGCGAGGAATTGGTTGGTGCTGATACATGGCAAAGAAATGCCTTAATCGGAGCAACGCAGGTAGTAAACTCAAATTAGGGAGGATTTTTCTTTTACTCTTTTATTTTTAAATCCCCCTGAATATGGCTTAACCAATGCGTCACTCCGATAAAAATATTTCTTCGGCTTTAACCATATCCGACCGATTCCTCTTATTTTGACTTGTGTAACTATAGTGCGAAGGGAAATTTTGATTCTGCAATCGGCAATCTGCGACCATCTTCTCCTATTCGTCGAAGTTGTTATCGGAATCGTTCCCCCTTTGCTAAAGGGGGAAAATAAATAGCGAGCAAGGAATTGGACGCCCTTGAGAAACGGCAACACGGTCACTGTGCTTCGGGATATGTGTTCATACTTCGACAGGCTCAGGACGAACGGGTTTGGCTATGATTGTTCGACTTAGCAAGAAAGTCGCGGATGAATCGATTATGAGCACACATTGTGTGGCGGAGAGCCTCCGCGGGCAAACGATCGTAATGTGAGTGCGGAGTATCACCCCATATTTGAGGAGTTGGAAGGAACCGTATATGAGCACACATTGTGTGCGCGTCCCCGAGGGAACGAATTCGAACGAGTGAGAATTCGGACACCGTCGGCGGATTGCAACTATGTCACTTTACTCCGGGAATAAGTTGCGTCCCCGAGGGGATTCGAACCCCTGTTACCGGCGTGAAAGGCCGATGTCCTGGGCCAGGCTAGACGACGGGGACGTAATAGGACGTGAGCCGTACAGGATTCGAACCTGTGACCCACTGCTTAAAAGGCAGTTGCTCTACCAAGCTGAGCTAACGGCTCTGATTTGAAGCGCTAAACTATATCACGACATTATACATTGTCAAAGATAGAGTGTAGCATATCATCCCTCGATCCTTTAATATTTACAAGTCAAATCTAAGCGGTTTCGCGGGCGATTTCAAGAAGCTCATATGATATCGGGGTTTACCAGGCCAGAATCGAGGAATTTCGCTTTAGCGACGGCGTCAAATTTCTTCTTTTACTGCAACTTTTCGTCCTTTTTCCTCCTTCCGCTGTACATAAAGAGCCTTGGCGGCGACGACGCGCACGTAGGCTACATTATGGGGTCTTTCGGGATAACGTCCCTGGGCGCGATCCCCTTCGTCACTTTCCTCGTCGATAAATACGGCAGGCGGCGGTTCATGCTGCTGGGCTACGCGCTCATGTTCCTGGCCTCGCTTTCGTACCTGTTCGTCGATGATCTCTCGCCGCTCATATACGCGCTCCGCCTCGTACAGGGTTTCTCGTTCGCGTTCTCGTTCACGGCTGCGGGCACGTTCGTCGCCGATTACGTGCCTCCGTCCAAGAGGGCCCAGGGACTCGGCATATTCAGCGCCTTCACCATAGCCGCCTATGCGATAGGCCCCTCACTAGGGGAGTTCGTGATAGAACTGGCCGGGTTCCACGACTTCTTCTTATATTCGTCGTACTTCAGCCTTATATCGTTCATCCTGGCTGTATTCATGAATGACGGGAGCTTCACTCCGTCCCGGGACCCTTACGGGTTCGGCTTCTTCCGCCTGATATCGTCGCGCAAGTATGCGCTCGTGCTGCTCTCGAACCTCGTGCTCGCCGGAGGGCTCGGCGCGGTGCTCAATTTCATCGCCACCTTTTTCAGATCGAAAGACCTCCAGGCGTATTATTTCTTCCTCACTTATACGATCACCGTGACTGCGATAAGGATATTCGGGGGCAGGCTTTCGGACACGTGGGGGAGGAAGGCTGTCGCTTCCCCGGCCCTGTTCATAGTCTCCGTATCACTTGCGTCGATGTACTTCGCGGACTCTGCCCTGACGGCCGTGCTGATATCATTCATGTTCAGCTTCGGCTACGGCTCTCTCTACCCCACGCTGAGCGCGCTCATGATAGACAAGGCCGGCGAGGACGAGAGGGGGAAGGCCATAGGCGCGTTTAACGCGACATACAGCCTCGGCATAAATTTCCTCGCGTTCCCGTTCGGTGTGATCGCTAGGGACTACGGGTACGAAGCCATGTATGCTGCCGCCGGATGCCTCGTATTCGCGGGGTTCATCCTCTACACGTTCTTCGAGAGGGAGAAAGTTTCTTGAAAATGCGGGCGTTTTAAATTAGTCTCTCGTGGCATGATGATAAAGCGCGGAGACTACGTACTATTACTTTCCCCGGACGAAAAAACCTACCTCGTGACCGTGGACGAGGGCAAGCGCATGGGCACTCATCTCGGCGAGATACTGCTCGAAAATGCGATAGGGACGGAGTACGGGAGCGTCATACAAACCAACCTCCTCCACCCGTTCATAATGCTCGAGCCTACTCTCGAGGACCGGATAATGAAGGTGAAGAGGCTCACGCAGATCGTGTATCCCAAGGACTCTGCGCTCATCGTCATGAAGACGGGCCTCGGGGCCGGCATGAGGGTCGTGGAGTGCGGGTCGGGGTCGGGCGCGCTCACCATAGCGCTCGCAAACGCCGTCGCGCCGACCGGCAGGGTCTACACGTACGACAGGAGCGAGAGGTTTCTCGAGAACGCCAGGAAGAACGTCGAGAACGCCGGTTTCTCCGAATTCGTCGAATTCAAGCTGAGGGAGGTGTGGGAGGGATTCGACGAGGAGGGGGTCGACGCCGTCATGCTCGACCTGCCCTCGCCCTGGGACGGGATTCCCGCCGCGTACCGGGCGTTAAGGGGCGGGGGGAGGATAGCGAGCATCTCTCCCACATACAACCAGGTGGAAAGGTGCGTCGAGTTCCTTGAGAGAGAAGGTTTCGTATTCATGGAGACGGTCGAAGTACTCGTCAGGAACATACGCGTAAGCACCGGGAAGACGAGGCCCATGGACAGGATGGTGAGCCACACCGGTTTCCTCACGTTCGGAAGGAAGGCGTTGAAGGAGCGCGGGACGGGGGTCTGAATGTATATTGTCATCGCGAGACCGTTTTGTGGTCGTGGCGATCTCTATTTTCGTCATTCTGAACTTGTTTCAGCATCTCGCATTTTCCTTTCAATTCCCTCCTTTTGTAAAGGAGGGCTAGGGTGGATTTGATGTTTTATCGTTCCGAGTTCTTCGGCGGGCGCGGGAGAATTTCACAGGACAAACTCGGCTTTCACTTTTCCTTTTCCGACGGGAAAGACAGCAAATATAATCAAACGTTGTACATATAGGAGAACCGACGCTTGAAGCTCGGAAAAGACCCGGTCATCGTGCTCGTCTTCATCGCGCTCGCGGCCGCATATTATCTCTACACAACTTATTACGCGGAGAATGAGGGAAGCCGGGAGACCTTCCTCGTCTCGGACGTTATCGACGGGGATACCATAGCGATCGGCGACGGGAGGGGGACTCTCGTGAGATACATCGGCATAGACACTCCGGAGATAGCCCGGCAGGATTCCCCCGGCGATCCATACTCCGGAGAGGCGCTTGAATTTAACAGGAAGCTGGTCGAGGGAAAGAGCGTCACGCTCGAATACGACAATGAGAGATACGACGTCTACGGGAGGCTCCTCGCTTACGTTTTCTCAAACGGCGTGCTCGTGAACGAGGAATTACTCCGTAGCGGGCTCGCGACTCCCTTATTCATCGAGCCGAACGTGAAATACAGGGAGCGTTTCGAGAGGGCCGCGGAAGAGGCGAAGAAAGAAAAAAAGGGAATGTGGGGGGGTCTCGATACCATAGAGGTGCCGGAAGGGAACGGCGGGTTCGTGATAGAAATAGAAAGCGCACCGCGCTACGAAGGGAAGCGCGTAGTGGTGAGGGGGGAGATAACGCGTACGCGAAAATCGGACAGCGCGGTAGTCCTCTCGATCGACGGTAAGCTGGACGTGGTGATATTCCCGGACGACCTCGGCAACTTCGAGTTCTTCGGCATAGACCCCGCTTCGTATTACAAAGGCATGGAAGTAGAGGTCACGGGCAGGATAAAGATGCACAAGGGCACTCCGGGCATTATCGTCAACCACCCGATGCTCATAAGGAGGACGGGATGAAGCCCGAGGAGATTTTATACGAAGGCGCATCACTTCTGGACGTCGAGCTCTCACCCGTCATGGTCGGGCTCTTCATGCGCTATATGTCCGAGCTCAAATTATGGAACAGGAAGATAAACCTAACGAGCCTGAGAAACGACAGGGACATAGTGATCGGCCACTTCCTCGATTCGATATCGGCGGTGCGTTTCGTGCCCGGGAGCGGGCGTCTCATCGACATTGGCTCTGGCGCAGGGTTCCCCGGAATCCCCCTAAAAATTGTCCGCCCCTCGCTCGAAGTCACGCTCCTCGACTCCGCGCATAAGAAGGTGATGTTCATGCGCGAGGTGATACGCTCGCTCGGTCTCGAAGGTGCGAAAGCTGTCTGGGGCAGGGCCGAGGACGAGGGTAACGGGATCGCGAGAGGGAGCTTCGATAGAGTGATTACGAGGGCGGTGGGACCGATACCCGAGATACTTCGCCTTAGCGAGTCTTACCTCGCCCACGGAGGGAGAATAATCCTCATGAGGGGACAGAGGGGAAGGGAGGAGTGGGAGTCAGCAGGGGCCAAAGTGATGGAGGGTTTCCGGCTCGCGGAGCGGAGCGAATTCACACTCCCGTTCGGAGGACAGTCGAGGGTGATATTAGCCGTCGAGAGGGTATGATTACCGCAATTCACTGAAATAAACGAGTTGACTCAGAGCATATCGTAATTTACAATCTCATTATATCGGAACACGATAACGATATACGATAACAAGGCGGCCTCAATCAGACGCAGTGATCAGAAGCTTCTTTCTGGGTTTTATAAAGATCCACATACTTCATCACGCCAATGAAGAAAAGGTCTACGGCCTCTGGCTTATAGAGGAGCTCAGGAGGCACGGTTACGACATCAGTCCGGGGACCCTCTACCCGATACTCCATTCGCTTGAGAAGGAGAAACTCCTCGAATCACGGAAGGAAACGATAGGCGGCAAGGTCAGAAAGTACTATAAAATAACGCGGGCAGGCAGGCGGGCGCTCAAATTGGCGAAGGGCAAGATCAGAGAGCTGGTCGATGAAGTGATGGAATAGGAGGCGAATTATGGCGGCGATCAATACGAAAGCTGTTTTATCGGTTATGACTCTCATTGCGTTTATATTCACGGGATGTAGAGCGTATCAGGCTGACCAGATAGAGATGCAATCGCAGATCGACGGATTAAAGGAGCAGGTACGGAAAATGGAAGAGGGCTACAAACCCGGGTTCGGCGAGCTGATGGGCACCATTCAAACACACCATGCGAAGCTCTGGTATGCGGGAACTAACGAGAACTGGAAGCTGGCCGAATTCGAGATCCACGAGATAGAGGAAACGATCGAGAAGGTCTCGGAGCTGCACGGGGACCGTTATAAGGCAAATGAGCTCATCCCGGCGCTCGTAGTGCCTTTCCTCGAGAGTACGAGGAAAGCCTCTCAAAATAAGGACGTGTCCGCATTCCAGCAAAGCTATACTCAGCTGACTACAGGCTGCAACAATTGTCACGTCGATACCGGCTTCGAATTCATAGTGATTCAAGCTCCGGTCGGGCCCGCTTTCCCGAACCAGCGGTTCAGTATAAAGAATTGAGACCCCGGTGCGGAGAAAATTATTATAGCTTCCGTATAGCACGGACCCCTGAAAGCCGGCTGTCACAGAACCGAATCAACTCCTTATTATCAGCTGGTATATGATCCCCGCCGCGGCGCTGACCGCGAGCGTCCTAAGCATCCCGAATTTGAAACGGAAGAGGAGCAGGAAGGCTCCGACCGCTATCAGCGTCGAAACGATATTGATAGTTTTCAAATCGGGGACGAGAAGCCTTATCCCGGAGATATTTATCTCGTCGACGCTGCCGAAGAGCGTGTGCAGGGAAAACCACACCGCGAGGTTGAAAATGACTCCCACTACGGCGGCCGTGATCGCCGAGAGCGCGCAGCTTAGCGATTTCCTTCCCCTGAGATATTCGATGTAGGGAGCGCCGAGGAAAATCCACAGGAAACACGGGACGAACGTAACCCAGGTGGTCAGTACGGAGCCGAGCACGCCGGCGAGCAAGGGGTCGAGTCCGCCCGGGTTCCGGTATGCGCCCATGAACCCCACGAACTGCAGCACCATGATCAAGGGGCCGGGAGTCGTCTCGGCCATCCCGAGTCCGTCGAGCATCTCGCCCGGCTTCAGCCATCCGTACGTGTTTACAGCTTCCTGGGCTATGTAAGCGAGCACGGCGTATGCGCCGCCGAAGGTCACGACCGCGGCCTTGCTGAAGAAGACGCCCTCTTTCACGAAGACGCTCTCCATGCCGAGAAAAATTATCAGGGCCGCGACAGGACCGAGCCACAGGGGCAGCCATACGGCGATTACTTTCAAAGCGCGCGAGAGCGAGGGTTGCGTATGACCCGCGACTCCGTCAGTGATGACGAAACCGTCCTCATCTCCCGTTTGTCCCCCGCTCTGAGAGCCGTGCCCCCTGATGACGTAAAATACATCTTCACGGATCTTCCCTCCTATGAATCCTGTCAGACCCGCGCCGAGTACGATCAGGGGGAAGGGCACGTTGAAGAAAAATATGGCGGCGAAGGCCAGTCCCGCGAGGGCGACCATAACGTTATTCCTGAGCGCGCGTTTTCCTATGCGTATCACGGCCTCGACAACCACGGCCATCACCGCGGGCTTGAGTCCGAAGAAGAGCGCTTCGACGAAAGTCGTGTCCTGAAATTCGGCGTAGAGGATGCTCAATGCCATGATGGAGATAAATCCGGGAAGGACGAAGAGTGTCCCGGCCGTCAGGCCGCCGCGGGTCTTGTGTAGGAGCCATCCGATGTAGGTTGCGAGCTGCTGGGCTTCGGGGCCCGGAAGCAGCATGCAGTAGTTGAGCGCGTGGAGGAACCTGCTTTCGCTTATCCACCTCTTTTCCTCGACGAGTATGCGGTGCATCACTGCGATCTGACCGGCCGGCCCGCCGAAGCTATGGACGGCTACCCTGACCCAGACGCGCAGCGCTTCTCCGAATGTGACGGAGTGAGTTGATGTATCGGGTTCGTGATTTTTCGAATGGCTGGGGTTCGGGCTCATGGCGCGTGTTCGTCGAATTCAATACCGTACAATCTAATTCGATCTTACACAATAATTGTAAATTAAGCATGAACTCCGCCCATTCTCCATAACTCCCCAGCCTTCCTTTAAAATCAGACTCTTAAATGTTAAAATCCTACCCAGGAGAGGCGGCCTGTTTCGCGCGGGACAGGTTCTTTAACGGAGGGCAGGATGGTTTTATTCCTTGGAGAGGAGGACATAAGGCAGATCCTCACCATGTCCGACGCCATCAAGGTGCTTGAGGAAACGTTCAGGCAGCAGGGGCTCGGAAACATTATAAATCAGCCGAGGCAGAGGGTAAGGACCGACGTGAGCATGCTCCATTACCTGGCGGGGGCGCTACCCCATCTGGGCGTCATGGGCTACAAGGCCTATACCTCCTCGAAGGCGGGCATCAAGTTCAGGGTGTTCCTGCACGATATGGAGACTGGGGAGCTGCTGTCCATAATGGACGGGAACTACATGGGCATGATGAGGACGGGGGCGGTGTCGGGCGTGGCTACGAAGTACATGGCCAGGGACGACGTGAGCCGCGCCTGCATATACGGGGCGGGATGGCAGGCGAGGGGGCAGCTCCTCGCTGTGTGCGCCGTAAGGAATGTGAAGAGGATAAGCGTGTACAGCAGGAACGCCGGACAGAGGGAGGCGTTCTCTAAAGAAATGGAGAAGCAGCTCCGGATACCGGTCGCGCCTGTCGCGTCGGCTGAAGAAGCCGCAAGGGACGCCGACTGCGTAATCACCGCGACGTCGTCGTTCGAGCCTGTGTTCAGGGGGGAATGGCTCGCGAAGGGGACGCACATAAACGCGATAGGCGGGAATTTCCTCTTCAAGAGAGAGCTCGACGAGAGGGCGGTCAGGGCGGCGGATATAATAGTGGTCGAGTCGCTCGAGCAGACGAAGATAGAGGCGGGAGAGTTCCTGCCGCTCATTGAAAAAGGGACGCTAAGGTGGTCCCGCGTCGCCGAGCTCGGCGACGTGGTCGCGGGGAAGGCGAAGGGGAGGACGAGGGACGAGGACGTCACCCTCTTCAAGTCGCTCGGCATAGCGGTCGAGGACATGGCGGTAGCCGCGCACGTGTACAAGGTCGCGAAAGGTGCGGGAATGGGCGTGAAGCTCGATATGCCTTCTAATTGAGCGTGGGCTCACCGCACAGTCCGTACGGATTCATACTGGCAAATAACATATACAGAGGCGAAAATGAAAACAGTCGGAATTATCGGGGGGAGCGGGCTATACGCTCTCGAGGGCGTCACCGAGGTCGAGACCGTGAAGGTGGACACGCCCTGGGGCAAGCCTTCCGACGACCCCGCCGTGGGCGAGCTCGGCGACACCAGGCTCGTATTCCTGCCCCGGCACGGCAAGGGGCACAAGCTCATGCCGTCCGAGATAAACTACCGCGCGAACATATATGCGATGAAGATGCTCGGGGCGGAATGGATAATATCGGTGAGCGCGGTCGGGAGCATGAGGGAGGAGATTGCGCCCGGACACATAGTCATACCCTCACAGTTCTACGACCACACGAAGACGAGGGCGTCCACGTTCTTCGGGGAGGGCATAGCGGCCCACGTATCCATGGCCGACCCGGTGTGCCCGCTTCTCTCCCGCGCGCTCTACGATGCCGCGCTTTCGGCAGGCGCCACGGTGCACAAGGACGCTACGTATATCTGCATGGAAGGGCCGCAGTTCTCGTCCCGCGCCGAGAGCAACATATACAGGAAGTGGGGCGTCGACGTGATAGGCATGACCAATATGCCCGAGGCGAAGCTTGCGCGCGAAGCCGAGATTTGCTATTCTACACTTGCACTATCGACGGACTATGACTGCTGGCACGAGCACCACGGCGACGTTACGGTGGACGACGTGATAGAGACGCTCATGAACAACGTAGCTCTCGCCAGGAAGGTTATCGTAAAAGCCCTGCCAGAGATAAGCGAGGCGAGGAACTGCCCCTGCCCGAGGTCGTTAGAGAACGCCATAATCACTTCACGCGATTCAATCACACCCGAGGTTAAAGAGAGACTCGGACTACTCATAAAGAGGTACGTATAATGAAGCTTCTTGTCGTCGGATCAATCGCTCTCGATACCGTGGAGACCCCTTTCGGAAGAGAGGAAAATATACTTGGAGGGTCGGCGTCTTATTTCTCACTCGCGGCGAGCATGTTCACGGACGTCTGCGCCGTCGCGGTAGTAGGAAAGGATTTTCCGGAGGAGCATCTGGACCTCTTCAGGTCGAAGGGGATAGAGCTTAACGGAGTCAAGAGGGAAGAAGGCCGGACGTTCAGGTGGGAAGGGAAATACGGATACGACCTCGGGGACCCGGAGACCCTCGGCACGCACCTGAACGTGTTCGAGAACTTCAAGCCTGTGCTTCCGGAGGAGTACAGGAACATAGAATACATATTCCTCGCCAACATCGACCCCGAGCTCCAGCTGAGCGTACTCGAGCAGATAAGAAGCCCCAAGCTCGTCGCGTGCGACACCATGAACTACTGGATCGAGAACAAGCCCGAGGCGCTCAAGGAAGTGATAAAACGCGTGGACATACTGATGCTGAACGATTCCGAGACGAGGATACTCGCGAAAGAGCCCAGGATCACTCACGCCGCGAGGACGGTCCTCGATCTCGGCCCCAAGGTGCTCATCGTGAAGAGGGGAGAGTACGGAGCGCTGATGTTCTCCAAGGAGGGCATCTTCTGGGCGCCGAGCTACCCGCTCGAGGAAGTGATCGACCCTACAGGGGCGGGGGATTCGTTCGCGGGCGGGTTCATGGGGTTCATAGCCGGACAGAATATCGCCGACCACGTGGGGTACAAGACCGCGGTCGTTTTCGGGAGCGTCATAGCCTCGTTTACCGTCGAGAATTTCAGCGTGAGGAGACTGGCTCAGCTGAAGAGGACCGACGTCGACAAGAGGTTCACCGCGTTCCTTCAGTTATCGAGGCTCGATTGAGATGAAATACGCCCTGCTGACGACGTTCATAGTTTCCGCGATGCTCCTCTCCTGCGGGGGAGGAAAGAAGAAAGCGGACGTCGAAGTCGACGAGACCAAGACGTTCGAGAACCAGAAGGCGCTCGCGGCGGCCTCCTCATGGAGGGGGAATTTCCCCCAGGCCTTGAAGGAGATAGAGGCTGCCGAGAAGATAAACGACAAGGACCCGGACGTGTATGTGATAAAAGGCGCCATATACATGGGGCTCAAGGAATATCCCAAGGCCGAGCAGAATTACAGGAAGGCGCTCAGCCTGAGCCCCGACTATACGCCGGCGCACTTCAACCTCTGCGGACTCTACCTCATACAAAAGAATTACGACCAGGTCATCTCGGAATGCGGGCTCGTCGTCGCGGACCCGACCTACAAGGCGAGGGCGAACGCTTACACCAACATAGGCATAGCTTATTTCAACAAGGGCGATATGGCCAAGGCGAGGGAGAATTACGAGCAGGCATTGAAGCTCAACCCCTCGTTCGTCTACGCGCACAACGAAATGGGGAAGCTCTATATGTCCACCGGAAGATACGGCGAAGCGGCAACGGAATTCAAACAGGCCGTGGACGGTTATCCCACTTATGACGAGGCTTACTACAACCTCGGTCTCGCTTACCTCAAGCTCAACGACAACGTGAACGCGTGCGAGGCGTTCAGGAAAGTAGTGGCGATCTCGCCTAACTCCGAATTCGGAGTCAATTCCAACCGTTATATCAATACGGTCTGCAACTGAGGGTGAGGGTGCACCTAAAACAACAGAATCAGTCATCCTGAACCCTGAAAAGATCCTGAAATAAATCCTGAACTTGTTTCAGGAAAGCCGCTCCTACAGCATTACAGTGGGAAAGGGATTTCACTTATTGTTCTTTATCTTCTCCGCAAGCGACGAGGTGGACATGCCTTCGATAAGGGGGATTATCGCTACCCGCCCCCCAAGGCTCTCGACGAAATCCCCGCCTATTATATCTTCCCGCCTGTAGTCGCCGCCCTTTACCAGAACGTCGGGCTTTAACTCTTTTATGAGCTCGAGAGGCGTGTCTTCCCCGAATACGCAGATGTAGTCGACGCAGTCGAGAGCCGCGAGCAGGAGCGCGCGGTCTTCCTCGCCTATGTACGGCCTGCCCGGTCCTTTGAGCTTCCTCACCGATCTGTCGCTGTTTATGGCCACTACGAGCGCGTCCCCGAGCTTCCTCGCCTCTCTCAACAGCCTCAGGTGTCCCGTATGGAAGAGGTCGAAGCACCCGTTCGTGAAGACGACCTTCCTCCCCTTCGCTCTCAGGCCCGCGAGAGTCTTCGCCAGAGCGCCGCGCGTGCGGATCTTGCCCTTTTCCTTCTGCTCCTCCCGAGCGAAATAGGCTTCGAGGTCGGCCTTCGTCACGCTCGCAGTCCCTATGCGGCTCACCACTATGCCCGCTGCCGCGTTCGCGATCTTCACCGACTCCCCGAGCAGGGAGGAGGCGATGTACGAGAGGGTGAAGACGCTCGCGGCCGTATCCCCTGCGCCTGTGACGTCGAACACCTCGACGGGGTGTGAAGGCACAGTTCCCGACTCCCCGTGTCTGGAGAAATAACTTATGCCGTCCGCGCCGCGCGTAATGAGGACGAAACCGGCTTCGGTCTGCTTCATTATAATCTCAGCCGCTTTCCCGAGCGTCAGCTCATCCGTGATTTTTATCCCCGAGGCGGTCTCGGCTTCTCTAAGGTTAGGCGTGATCGCATCCGCTCCCCGGTACTTCTGGTAATTCTTCCCCTTCGGGTCGACCGTTACGAATATTCGGGATTTTTTCGCGAGCTCTATCACGCGGGAGACGAGTGTATCCGTCAGGACGCCCTTGGAGTAGTCGGAGATTATTATTCCCCTGGGCTTGAATTCTCTCACGGCGCGCTCTATGGATTTCATGAGCGCCTTATCGACGCTTCCGTGCGGGTGCGCGTCGACCTCCTTGTCCATGCGCGCTATCTGCTGGTTCCCGGCTATGAGCCTCGTCTTGGATGTCGTCGGCTTGGCCCGGTCGCGGACTATTCCGCCCGTGCCTATGTCGTGCTCCCTGAGGAAATGAACGATCTCGTCGCCCTCCCGGTCTTTCCCCAGACTGCCTGCGAGCTCGACCTTCGCGCCTAATGTTCTCAGATTGACCGCGACGTTCCCCGCGCCTCCCGGTGCGCACGCTTCTTCCGTCACCCTGAGCACCGGAACGGGCGCTTCCGGGGAGATCCTCTCGACCGTGCCCCTCACATGCCTGTCGAGCATGATGTCCCCGACGACGAGCACCTTCTGCCTGCCGAAACGCTTGAGTATCTCTGCGATGCGCATGTTATCCGGTTCCTTCGGTTATATTTATTTGCCCTAAATCATTCCTATTATAATGAAGTTCCAAATTGCTGTAAAATTATGAAGGTTTACGACACGTTTTCCTTGTATATACTTCTACGGGATGATCGACATACACTGCCACCTTCTGCCGAACATAGACGACGGTCCCAAGAGCTGGGAAGAGAGCATAGAGATGGTCAGGATCGCGTGCGGGGACGGGATAAGGGGTGCCGTCACTACGCCTCACTGGATACAGGGCACGAACTGGCAGCCGAGCCCGGATACCGTGAGGGGCCTCGTAGAGGAGTTCAACGTCAGGATCAGGAACGAGGGCCTCGATTTCGAGGTGTATCCGGGGATGGAGATAGGTATCATCCCGGACCTGCCCAGGGTTCTCTCGAACGGAGACGTGCTCACCCTCGCCGAGAGCGATTTCATACTCATCGAGATACCGTTCTACAACCTCCCGCTCGGGATCGAAGAGGTCATATTCGGTCTCGAGTCAATGGGGAAGACGGCGGTGCTCGCTCACCCGGAGCGTAACCGCGAGTATCAGGGGACGCCCAGGAGGATAATGGACCTCGTAGGCATGGGGGCTCTCGTGCAGGTGACGGCTTCGAGCTTGACAGGCGGGTTCGGGGACGCGGCCAGGAGCTGCTCGATCGAGTTCGCGAAGCTGGGCGTGCTCCATTTCGTCTCGTCGGACGCGCATTCGAAGAAGCACAGGACGCCTGTCGTATCGAACGGCCTTGCTGTTATAGAGAAGAAGATCGGAAGGGAAGCGGTCGACGATATAGTTTCCAATACCTATCAGATAATCAAGGGCAAATCCCGCGCGACGGGATGAGTGTGCCCGCCTTATCGCCCGCTATTCAGCTTTCGAGTGCTGGAGGAACTTGAGCCTCAGGTTGTATAGGATGTCGTCGAGGAGCTTGTCCTCGTCCTCGTCGAGGTTCCCGGTCGTCTTGTCCTTTATTATCTCGAGTATCTCGATCGTGTGCTTTGCGGCGGGTATGTTGACGCTCCGCGACCTCGATTCCGGGTCGGGTATCTCGCCCATATGTATCAGCGAGGACGCGTTCAGCGAAAGTATGAACGCCGAGAAGTCCATCTTGAGCTCTCCCGAGCCCTTGGTCTTGGATTTCGTTTCATCGCTCATTTTTGTTTCCTCCTCCGGCTTTGCCCGCTCTCCCGCATAGATGTTTTTCGGCGCGAAGCACGGGAACGGGGCCGCACGCCCAGCGTCCGGAGACATTATTATCTCATATACCTGCCGAATTTCACCCTCGGGTTATAGGGGTGCGATCTTTCGAGCTCTTCGAACCTCTTCCTGTCTTCCTCGCTTATCTCCTCGGGCATCGCTATCTTTATCTCGATGTACTGGTCGCCCCTGGCCTTTGTCTTAAGGTTCGTGACGCCCTTGCCCTTAAGTCTCAGTTTGGTTCCGCTCTGCACTCCGGGCGGGATCGCCATTTCAGCGGTCCCGTCGATGGTCGGCACCTCTATCTTCTTGCCGAGCGCGGCTTCGTAGACCGTCACCGGTACTTCGAGGTATATGTCGTCGCCCTTTCTGCTGAATATCGGATGCGGCTTCACCTTCACCCTGAGATAGAGGTCTCCCTTCGTGCTCCCCCGCGCCTCTCCCTTGCCCTGGACGCGTATCCTTGAGCCGTTGTCGACGCCTGCGGGGATCCTGACTGAGAGCTTCTCGGTCTCGACCCCCTCCTGCTTCTGCCTGCTTATGGACAGGTCCCTGACGCCGCCCTTGATCGCGGTGTCGAAGTCTATCTCGATCTGGTATTCGAGGTCCCTCCCCCTCGCGGGCCTTTCCTTGGTCACGGTGCTGAAAATGTCCCTGAACGCCTCGCCCCTGCTCCTGCCGGGCCTTCCTTCGCCGGCGAAACCGAATATGTCCTTGAATATGTCCTCGAACCCCGAGAAATCGTTCGCGCTGTAGCTGTACTCGTACGCCTGCCCTCCGGGCGTCTCCCCGGCACGCCTCCAGGTGGTCCTGCCCCCGGGCCTGAACTCCGCAGAGCCGAACATGTCGTAGGTCTTCCGCTTCTCCTCGTCCGAGAGCACCTCGTGCGCCTCCTGCACCTCTTTGAATTTCTCCTCGGCGTCCTTGTTGTCGGGGTTGAGGTCTGGGTGGTATTTCCGGGCGAGGCTCCTGTAGGCCTTTTTAATCTCTTCTTTTGTCGCGCTTTTCGATACGCCCAATATCTTGTAGTAGTCTTTAACCGTCGATGCCATTTATATTGTCTGGGGGCTATTCCGTCCTCCCGGCCGGGGCCGGACAAGGACAGAATAGCCATAAACTCATTTTACGTCAATCGTGATCTGTTTCGGCTTTGCCTCTTCCTTCTTGGGTAAATGGAGATCGAGGATGCCGTTATTAAAGGTAGCCTTGATTTTATTCGCGTCAACATTGTTGGGAAGCGAGAAGCTCCTCACGAACCTGCCGTAGGACCTCTCTATCCTGATGTAATTTTCCCTGGGGACCTTCTCCTCGAACTTCTTCTCCCCCTTTATCGTGAGCGTGCCGTCCTTGAGGTCGATCTCTATGTCTTCCTTATTTACGCCCGGCAGATCGGCCGTGACCACGAACTCCTCACCGGTGTCGTGTATGTCCACGGCAGGCGCCCACGCGCCCCTCATGAGGTCTTCGTCCCCTTCCGCCGCACCTCTCAGCGTATCGTCGAAGAGCCTGTTGATCCGGTCCTGAAGGGAACCGAAGTCTCTCCAGGGATCGAACGTCCTTAAAGTTCTCATCTTAATTCCCTCCTTGTATGTTGATTTATAACCATAAAATAATCATCGGAGGGTTCGAGTCAAGCCGGATTTATATGAAAATAGACTGTGGTTACGGGTGGTTCTCTATGGATTCGAGCACTACGTCGGCTAGTTTCATGAACGCCTTGGCCGCGGTGCTCTCGGGTCTGGATATGACGACGGGGACGCCCGAGTCGCCGCCCTTTCTTATCTCGGGGTCTATCGGTATCTCACCCAGGAACGGCACCTCGAATTTCTCGGCCATCCTCCTGCCGCCGCCCCTCCCGAAGATGTCTATATTCTCTCCTCCGGGGGCCTCGAGGTAACTCATGTTTTCCACTATGCCGAGTATGGGGACGTTGAGCTTCCTGAACATCTGCACGCCGCGCCTCACGTCTATGAGGGCCACGTCCTGTGGCGTCGTCACTATGAGGCCGCCGCTCAGCGGAGCGGTCTGGACGAGGGACAGCTGCGCGTCGCCCGTGCCCGGAGGGAGGTCTATGACGAGGTAGTCAATGCCTGTCCACTCGACGTCCTCAATGAACTGCTTTATCGCGCCATGCACCATCGGCCCGCGCCAGATTACGGTCTCGTCCTCGCTGATCAGGAAACCGATCGACATGAGCTTCAGTCCATATTTTTCTAACGGTATTATTCTGTTCTGCTCCGTAGCGTGGGGTCTGTCCTTGACGCCCAGCATTATGGGCAGGCTGGGCCCCCAGATGTCGGCATCCATGAGCCCGACGCCCTTCCTCTTCATGGCCATAGCCACGGCGAGGTTCACCGCGACTGTAGATTTCCCGACGCCGCCCTTGCCGCTCGCGACCGCTACGTAGTGCTTTATCGCCGGGAGCTTCGACGGGGCTTCGGCTCTCGCGGGCCCCTGTCCGGGAGCGGGTTTCGGCTCTCTCGCGCCGATCTCTATATCGACGCCCGAGACGCCCGGGGTTTCGAGTAAGGCGGTCCTCACGGACTCGCCTATCTCGGTTTCGAGCTTCTTGTCGGGCTTGGGCAGCAGGAGCGACACTGTCACTCGGCCGCCCTCGACTTTCACGTCCCTGACTATTCCGAACGATACAATGTCTCTTGTGAATCCGGGGTACCTGACCTTCCTGAGGACGCTCCGGATCCCCTCCTGTGTGATTTCCGTTGAGATGGTTATTTCTCCTTATCTGACGGCAGCGGCTTATGCGATCCCGAGTTTTTCCTTGGCGTGCTCCGACATCATGTCGGGGTTCCAGGGCGGGTCCCATACGACTTCGACGAGCACGTTGTTAGCGCCTATCTCCCTTACGGCCGCCTCCGCCTGCTGGGCTATCATCGCGCCCATGCCGCAGCCGGGGGTCGTGAGGGACATCTTTATGCTCACGTTATTCCCGGAGGAAATCTTCACGTCGTATATGAGTCCAAGGTCGACGATGCTCACCGGAATCTCCGGGTCGTACACGTTCTGGAGCGCGTTGTAGACGTCCTCTTCCGTGAGGACTACACCGCTCGTCGCCGCTTCCGGTTTATCGAATTTGGTCAGCGTGACGCCTTTTTCAGCCGCGCCCGCCGGTTCTTCTTTCTTTATGCCTATGACTTTCTTGAATCCCATGGTCTGCCTCCCCCGTCCGGTCTTTATATACGGAACATACGGACGGTTGCATCCGTTTATCGTCGATCGTCTTTCAAGCTTTATTATACCGTACGAGGCCCATTCCCGGTAATCGCCGCCGGGACCGGGCAAGAATCTAACATCCGGGCTTGAGAGGGTCAAATTTTCATTAAGATTCTGTCATTCCCTTCCCCCTTGAGGGACGGTTCTAAGCGCGCGCAAGAACCGGTCGTATCTACAACGAAGCTGATATAGCCAATTAACTTCTGCTTCAGTGCCGCCTAAACCAAATTAGGGTAGGGTGAGGGTGTACATTAAAATAAATCCATCACTCCAGATACGACCTCAGCATCCAGGCCATCTTCTCGTGCGTCTCCATGAGCCCGGTGAGATAATCGCTCGTCCCCATGTCGTTGTACTTCTCGTCGCAGGCGCGGAGGTCCTTCCTGAGCTTCTTTATAATGCTCTCGTGGTCATGCAGGAGAGAGCGCACCATGTGCTGGGCGTCCGTCCCCTTGGTCGTGTCCTCTTCGAGGGTCTTATGGTCGAGCATCTCCTGGAGCGAGCCGAGCGCGTGTCCGCCCACTGTCCTCGCCCTCTCGGCGACGTCGTCCACTATCCCTTCGAGCGCCGTGTACTGGGCCTCGAAGAACTTGTGGAGGTCGTTGAACTGCATCCCGGTCACGTTCCAGTGGTAGCCCCTCGTTTTCGTATATAGCACGTATTCGTCGGCCAAGACCCTGCTTAGAATCTTCACTACCTGAGCGCTCTGCTTTTCGTCTATTCCGATGTCGGTCATGATTTTCAAAGCCTCCTTTTTGATCTCTTGATAATAGCATAACAGAGTGATAATATATATCAAGTGATAATTCTTCTTAACTGGAAAATATAATCATTTACAAAGGTGGTCTATGCGGGTAAACTATGAAAATCGTGAGAGACAGAGCGATTAAACTAGAAAAATTAATGGCAAAGAGCAGGGAAAAGGGGCTTAAGCTCACCCCCCAGAGGATGGCGATATTCGACATCCTGGCTGAAGACGACCGCCACATGACAGCGGACGAGATATATCAGAAGGCCAGGGTCGAGTACCCCATGCTCTCCCCCGCGACCGTCTACCGGAACATGGAGCAGCTGGTCGAAGCCGGGCTGCTGACGCACCTCGACCTCGGAGGCCCCTCCACGAGGTACGACACCAACCTGGAGGAGCACCACCACTTCGTCTGCGAGAAATGCGGCAAGGTCACGGACGTCTATCTCAAGGACATCCGTTACGAGCTCGACCCCGAGAAATCCGACCTATCCGACGCCCGCATCGACTCCCCGCAGCTCTACCTGCATGGGGTGTGCGCGGAGTGCGGGACTTGATTCTAACCAAAATTAACTCTAAGCTTTTTTAATTTTCGAAAGTTAGGGTTGAGAAAATAAAGCGATTTCAATGAATAGTTATGGCATTATTAAAATTGCCTCATATAGGCAAGTTAGAGAATAATATTTTTATACGAACTGACAACCCATTGAAAGAAATATGGGAACATATCCTTTTATTGGGCGACTTTCATTTTCTTTCTAAGAGATGGGAAAATCAATCCACGGAAACAATTACAACTGTCTCAACTAGTATCAAACAGGCACATGAATATTTCATAGCAAGTAAAAGTGCAACTTTGCTCACGAGACCTTTATTGATTTATTATTGCTTTATATGTTTAGCCAAAGCTGTGCTTTACCTCACAGAAAATAAGCCTCATGATCTTCATGGATTAGGTCAACCCGAAGTCTCAGAATCACTTTTAGATGTTAGTGTAACGTTAAAGAGTAAAGGTATATTTCCTTGCTTGGCAGAATATTTGGGATATAAATATAAATCTGGTCAACAAATATCAATTGAACAATTTGTAGTTAATGTTATTGAATTAATAGAATCTTATGAACGATATTACAATAAATCTGGACTCGTAATCACTCCAAAAGTGGAAGTATTCTTGGATGGGGACATAAATATATTTTTTGAATCGTCTTTATTCGGTAACAAAAGTAGTGAAGATTTTAGAGCTTTATTAGAGCGGAACACTAATTTATTTGATGACTTTCAGGAAGTTGAGAATGAAACGGGTATTGAGCTAAATATAAGAAATCCAATACCCAAAGATCGTCTTAATATCGATGGTGCAGCTTTAATGAAAAAGCATTTTAGTCATAGTGTATATCCTGATTCGCGATATTACCTGAATTTACATGATGAGGATATTAGGGTTCCCTCAACATTAGCCTATTTGGGAATCATGTTCACCTTGGGCTCGATTGTACGGTACTACCCTAAAGAGATAGATCGATTTCTTAGTGATAAAAACACATCTAATATTTGGTTTATCCAACAGCTTTGTGATTGTGCTGAAAGAGTTTTTCCAAACCTGATGCTTAATCATTATTACAATACAAATTTTATATTTGCAGCAAGCTCTTGGTAATAGATGTCATATGAAACTAAAAGCAATTATAAAAGTTTTTTTGTCGTTATATCATAGGAGCCAAAACAATGCGTATGTATAACCCGCCGCATCCAGGTGCCTTTCTAAAAGAGGAAGTTATAGATCCCTTCAAGCTGACCGTTACGACTGCATCTAAAATACTCGGTGTGACCAGGCCGGCATTATCCAGACTTCTAAACGGCAGGGCATCGCTTTCGCCTGAAATGGCCTTACGCTTTGAAAAGGCTTTCGGCCTCAAGATGGATACATTGCTTAGAATGCAGACTTCCTATGACATAGCCCAGGCCAGAAAAGCCGCCAATAAAATCAAAGTAGAGCGCTATCGGGTTCGAGCCTGAATCCTACCCCGTATGCTTCACCAGAAAGTCCATCGTCTTCTTGTTGAACTCCTCGACGTTCTCGTAAAGCCCGGCGTGGGCGCAGTCCTTGAATACTATCAGCTCCGTGTTCTTGATGTTCTTCGTCATACGGTCGGCGAAGCGGGTCGAGCACACCATGTCGTACTCGCCGAAGGTTATCAGCGTAGGCGCTTTTATCTTGCCCAGCTGCGCCTCGCAGTCGTGCGCGAGCACCGCGCCGCTCTGTCTCATAAACGCTTCCACGGGCTGAGCGGGCCTGCTCCTCACGAAGTCGGAAAGCGCCTTTATGTATTCGGGCTTGGATGCATAAAGCATTGGCGTGAAACACCAGGGGAATATGCCGAGTATGACGGCCTCCGCCACGCTGCCTAGAGCTTTCGCCGTCACGCGCCAGCCTTCGACCACTGTCTGGAGGAACGGGTCCGACTTCGTCCACCCGCTGTGGAGAGATAGCGACTTCACCTTGGCCGGATATTTCGCGGCGAGCCACATCGCCGTCGCCGCTCCCAGAGATACCCCCATCACGTGCGCGGTCTTTATACCCAGTTCGTCCATGAAGGCGGCCACGTCGTCGGCGAATAGCTCCATAGAGTACGTCCCTTCGGGCTTGTCTGTTTCTCCCGCGCCTCTAGGGTCGAGCGATATACACTCGAAGCTCTTTCCGTACTCGGGCGTCTGGAAGGCGTAGCAGGCGTTGTCGGCGCTCAGATAAGGGATCATTATCAAAGGCTCTCCCTGTCCCGTCTTCTCGTAATTGATGTTGATACCGTTGGCTTTTACTTTAGGCATTTAATTTCCCCCCTGTTCGTGTAATTAAATGAAAAAATAAATACGGACTACAAGTCCATACTATCACATTTGGAGTTACAAAGGTATAGGCTAAAAGCGGCACGGAATAAATAATTCAGCACGCGCCATGACATACTGGGCGGACTTTGTGAGGACTTGCGGCGGCGGCCTTCCGGAGCTCCCTCCGGCTTCTGCAATCGGTCGTATCTGAATCCCTCCGTCCGGTATGCAATCTAAAATGTATTATATAGATAGGCTTCGGACGACTCATGATCGCGAGTTTCCGGCAAATGAACCTGGGAGAGAATAAATAATGTCTGGCAGGCTGATAATGACCGCTAAGGTGGCCGATACGGAGAGGTGCCTGGCCGTACTGACGCTGGCTTTCGGAAGCGATCCGGCGGCGCGCTGGACGTGGCCCGATCAGAGGCAGTACCTGGAGGCGTTCCCGCGCTTTGCGCTCGCTTTCGGAGGAGCGGCTATCGGCCTCGGGACCGCTCACTATTACGAGGGCTTCGCGGGAGTGGCACTATGGCTGCCGCCGGGCGCTGTGCCGGACGAGGAATCCCTCATGAATGTATTTCAGGAGACAGTTGACGGTTACAGGAGAGATACTGTCTACTCGGTGATGGAGCAAATGGAAACATATCATCCCACGGAGCCTCACTGGCATCTGCCGCTCATCGGGGTCGATCCGGCGATGCAGGGCCGTGGGATCGGCTCGGTGCTCCAGCGTCACGTCCTCGACATCTGCGACAGGGAAGAAACACTTGCCTACCTCGAGGCTACGAGTGCGAGGAGTGTCCGGTTATACGAGCGGCTGGGGTTTGAACCCCTCGGCACGATTCAGGCGGGAGATTCCCCTCCTATCGTTCCGATGCTGAGAAGGCCGCGGTAGCGCGCTTTCACACTGCACGGATTTTCAGCGTTTTTTCTTGCGGGGAGCGGTCAGCGGCTTCAAAATCGTCACGTGCCCCATCTTCCGGCCGTCCTTTATCTCCGATTTCCCGTAGAGGTGGACGCAGGCGTTCCCGGTTTTGTACCATTTTGCTGCCTTTGTCACGTCATTGCCGAGGAGGTTTATCATCTCGGCGTCCGAATGCCTGCCTGGCTCGCCCACGGGCAGTCCGCACACGGTGCGCACGTGCTGCTCGAACTGCGAGCAGGCGCATGCGTCTATAGTCCAGTGCCCGGAGTTGTGAGTGCGGGGCGCGATCTCGTTGGCCAGTATCCCGCCCTGCTTCGTGACGAACATCTCCAGAGCGAGCACCCCTCTAAGCCCGACCGAGTCCGCCAACAGGCGCGCCGCATCGAGCGCGCGTCCGGCCGTGCGCGCGGGTACAGGGGCCGGCGCCACGCTCCGGGATAGTATGTGGCGCTTATGCTCGTTAAGCACGGGACCGTAGAGGGCGCTCTTCCCGTGCTTGTCGCGCGCGATTATCACGGAGACCTCGCACGTGAAATCTACCGCCTCTTCGAGTATAAGCTCGCTCGAGTCGAGCTTGCTCCAGCTCTTCCCGGGGTCGTCTTTCAGTTTATGGACAAGCTGTCCCTTGCCGTCGTATCCGAGCCTCGCGGTCTTTAGCACGAACCTGTCTCCGCCTATCCCGCTCACGGCAAGCTCAATGTCCCGCGGACTCCGGACGGGTGCCCACTTCGCCGTAGGGATGCCTATGTCGTTCAGGTACTTCTTCTCCGTGATGCGGTTCTGGGAGATTTCGAGAAGCCTGTCGTTAGGATAGACGGGACGGAACTTCTGTAAGTAGCGAACGGTCTCGACCGGGATGTTCTCGAACTCGTAGGATACGATGTCGACGCTCTCTGCGAATTTTTTTAGCTTCTTCTTGTCGCCGTATTCGCCGACGAACGTCTTTGCCGCTACCTGAGAAGCGGGGCTGCCCTCATCAAAGGTGTATATGTGCGTCTTGATGCCGAGCCTCGCGGCAGCCAGAGCGCTCATGCGGCCTAATTGTCCGCCGCCCAGTATGCCTAATGTCATAGTTCTGGATTTCATCCGGTTATTTCAACGCCTGGGTTTTACGGCGACGCCCGCCGTCTGTTTCTTGCGGAACGCATCGAGCCTGGCCGCGACCTTTTCATCAGATATCGAAAGTATAGCCGCCGCGAGAAGGGCCGCGTTCTTCGCCCCTGCCGTGCCTATAGCGAGCGTGCCGACGGGTATGCCTGCCGGCATCTGCGCTATGGAGAGGAGGCTGTCTATTCCTTTTAGAGTCCTGCTCTCGACGGGCACTCCCAGTACGGGGAGCGACGTCATGCTGGCCGCCATGCCCGGAAGGTGCGCCGCTCCGCCCGCACCGGCGATTATAATTTTCAGCCCCCGCTCCCGCGCGGACTTCGCGTACTCATACAGGCGGTCAGGCGTCCTGTGCGCCGATACTATCCTTGTTTCGTGGGGTATCTTAAGGGCGTCCAACGTCTCGGCGGCGTTCTTCATCGTCTCCCAGTCCGACTGGGATCCCATTATGATGCCGACTGTGGGCTTCTTTGATGAAGGTGCCATCTCTTTTATGCTGGCCGCGGTGCAGAGTGGTTCCGGTGCTGAATTAATGAACTCCGGCCAATGCGTTTCTATCTGTGCATTCGTTATGACCGCCGCTCTTGGGTGTTTATTATTATGGAAAATGCCCTCCAAAGTCAAATCCCGACTCCTTGAAACGTCCCCCGCCTCAAGTATATTTAATGCCCTGTAATCGGCTTCTGCATCTTCATAACGAGGAATCATCCATAAATGGAATCATTGCTGGGCGGAAATCTCTCTCTCGTCATATTTTTCCCTCTCCTGGGTATACCGCTCGTCGTGCTCCTCTCCTACATATATAAGGGCTCCGATAAGGAGATGAAGATAGCAACCCTCGCAGTGACCCTCGTCGAGTTCGTCCTCTCGATACCGCTCTTCACATCTTTCGCGGGCGGGGTCGCCGGTATGCAGTTCGAGACCAAGATACCCTGGATTGCGAACCTCGGGATCAGCTACCACGTGGGTCTCGACGGCATAAGCCTCTTCCTCGTGCTGCTCACGACTTTCATAATGCCCATCACGGTGCTGAGCTCGTGGCACACGATCCACAAGGGCATGAGAGAATTCCTCATACTTATGCTCATTCTCGAGACCGCCCTCATCGGCACGTTCGCCGCCCTCGACATGATCCTCTTTTTCGTGTTCTGGGAGGCCGTGCTCATACCGATGTACTTCATAATAGGCATATGGGGGACGGAGAGGAGGATATACGCCGCCGTGAAGTTCTTCCTCTACACGGCGTTCGGAAGCGCACTCATGCTGATAGCGATACTATATCTCTTCTTCGAGCACATAAAGCAGTTCGGTGCGCCTTCCATGGACGTGCTCGATTTCTACAAGCTCACGGTCCCGTTCCACGGAATACTGAGCCCCCAGGGCCTGGCATTCCTCGCGTTCTTCCTCGCGTTCGCCATCAAAGTGCCGCTCTTCCCGTTCCACACGTGGCTCCCTGACGCGCACGTGGAGGCCCCTACGGCGGGAAGCGTGATACTAGCGGGCGTGCTGCTGAAAATGGGCACCTACGGCTTCGTCCGGTTCCTCATGCCTCTTTTCCCGCAGGCGACGGAGCAGTATCTGCCGATACTCATCGCGATAGCCATAATCGGCATCATATACGGCGCGTTCGTCGCGTTCGCGCAGAAAGACCTGAAAAAGCTAGTCGCCTATTCGAGCGTGAGCCACCTCGGGATGGTGATGCTCGGCATATTCGTGCTCAACATACAGGGCATCGAGGGCGGCATATACCAGATGATAAACCACGGGCTCTCGACAGGGGCGCTCTTCCTCATAGTCGGCATGATATACGAGAGGAGGCACACGAAGAAGATAGCTGAGTTCGGAGGGGTCGCGAAGGCGATGCCCGTGTTCGCCGCGTTCTTCATGCTTGCGACGCTCTCTTCGATCGGGCTCCCGCTGCTAAACGGGTTCGTGGGGGAGTTCCTGATACTGTTGGGCGCTTTCGAGTTCAACTACGTCTACGCGGTGCTTGGAGCTACAGGCATCATTCTCGGCGCCGTTTACATGCTGATGGCATACCAGAAGGTCATGTTCGGCCCGCTCGACAAACCTGAGAACAAGGCGCTCCACGATATAAACCTGAGGGAGATACTCGTGCTCCTGCCTATCGCGGTGATGATGTTCGTAATGGGCGTTTTCCCGAAGCCTTTTCTTTCCAAAATGGAGCCTTCCGTGGAAGCTTTGCTCGAAAGCAAGTTCCCTAATACTGCCGTCGTCAGGAAGCTCGGAGACGAACGTCCCCGAGAGGCTCAGTCTTCTCCAGAATCTCCCGAATAATATCCTCGGGCTTAACGCCTTCGGCTTCAGCCCTGAAATTGAGCACAATCCTGTGCTTGAGCACGGCTGGGGCGATCGCCTTAACGTCGTCGGTCGTCGGCGTGTATCTCCCCGAAAGCACGGCCCGCGCCTTGCTCCCCAGTATGAGGTACTGGGAAGCCCTCGGCCCTACGCCCCACGATACGCCCTGCCTTACAGAGTCGGGAGTGCCAGGGTCTTCGGGCCTCGTCGCGCGCGCGACCCTCACGGCGTATTCGGCCACATGGTCCGATACCGGGACCCTGTGAACGAGCTCCTGATACTCGAGTATCTTCTTCGAGTCGAGTATCTTCCTGGGCTCGGGCTTGTAGGTGCCCGTCGTCGTCTTCACTATCTCTACCTCTTCTTCGTAAGAGGGGTACGATACGTCAATCTCGAACATGAACCTGTCGAGCTCGGCCTCCGGGAGAGGGTAGGTTCCCTCCTGCTCTATGGGGTTCTGCGTGGCGAATACCAGGAACGGGGCCGCTATTGGGTAGGTCTCTCCGCCAACGGTCACTTTCTTTTCCTGCATCGCCTGAAGTAATGCCGCCTGAGTTTTGGGCGAGGCCCTGTTTATCTCGTCGGCGAGGAGTATGTTGCAGAATATGGGGCCGTGTATGAATCTGAAGAACCTAGTGTCCGAAGCCGGGTCCTTCTCCAGAACCTCCGAGCCCGTGATGTCTGAAGGCATGAGGTCTGGCGTGAACTGGACTCGGTTGAATTTGAGATTGAGCACCTGTGACAGCGTGCTCACGAGGAGCGTCTTCGCCAGCCCCGGAACGCCCACGAAGAGCGAGTGCCCCGAGGACATGAGGGATATGAGGAGGAGGTCTATGACCTTTTCCTGGCCGACTATGACCTTCCCGATCTCGCGCACGATCTCGCCCCTCACGGCGGCGAGCTCTTCCGCTTTCTGCCTGTCTTCCTGTGATTCGATTCCGTTATTCATGTTCTTCGTCCTTTTGCGTTAGTATTTCGAGGAACTTCATTTCCCTGTCCGCCTCTTCCGCCTTTCCCTGTTTTGCGTATATGGCGGCGAGGGCCGTATGCACCTCGGGGTCGAACGGGTTTATCGAGACGACCGCGAGATAGGATTCCTCGGCCTTCGGCAGATTCCCCAATTCGAGATATATTCTTCCGAGAACGAGGTGTATGTCCACGTTCTCGGGGTAAAACTCAAGGAGGGGGTCGAGTAATCCGAGCGCCCTGTCCGTTTCGCCCGATGCATTCAAAGCGGACGCGAGGCGCGTGGAAATGAGCGGAGAGCCGGGGTCGAAGCCGAGAGCCTTCTCGTATTCGTATGACGCGGAGCGCAGCCTGCCCCGTGCGCCCAGGAGGTCGCCCAGCCTCGTATGGCCGCGCGCCTTGCCGTTGTCTATGTCGACGAGGTCTTCGCTCCCGTCGCCTTTTTCCCCGTCCTTGTTGCTTATCCTTATGCCTTTCACTTTAACGCCCGGTATCTTTTCTGTCAGGTTTTTCCCCCGGAGGTATTTTTCCCAGGAGCCGTAGAACGCATCGAAGTCGAGGCCCGTGACGTCTTCTAGCGCGGCTTTATAGTCGTCCCTCGCCTTCATCGCCTCGAGGAGCCCCACGAGTCCCTCGTTCCCCCACCTGTCCACGAGGAAGCCCACGCTCGTGCCGGCCTGGGCGAAGGCCAGCTGCGCCTCGCGGGCGCTGTCGAGGAGCGCGAGCGACGGGTGCATCTTCTCGATCGGCACGAGGCCGTCTTTCTCGAGCGCCTGTGCGAGTATGGTTTCGTAGAACGGTGTGAGCACGTTCCGCTTCTCCTCCCTCCACCTCGACTCCTCGTACTTCGCTATGCCCTCGTGGAGCCAGACGGGGACTGTGTTCTCGCTCTTGAGGAATATGAGGTAATGCGTGTATTCGTGCGCGAGCGTGTCGGACCACGAATAGCCCTTGGGCAGGAGGCGCGGGGAGAGTATCATTATCCTGTTGAACTTGCATATGCCTACGACGCCCGTCTTCTCGACGTTCTCGGGCGGGAGAGTAGACGCGACGGTGAAGCTCTCGAGGTCAGGGTATATCTCGATTATTACGGGGTCTCCGGGATACTCCTCCAGGTCGAGGCCTATCTCGAACCTGGATTTCTCGAGCACGTCCTTTCCGTATTCGGCTATTATGTAGTCCTCGGGGTGCGCGTACCTTATCGTGAAATACTCGGTCTTCTCTTCCTTGAACTCGGGCTTCTTGCGGACGGAGTGCATTATGAATTCCATGAACCCGTCCTCCTCGTTTTTTTCGCGGGAAGGGTCCGCGTTGAGCGTTTTTTCGGCGTATTCGTACGCTTTACCGTAGTTGCCGAGATAGTATTCGGTCACGGCCTTGAGGTAATAAGCGTCGTGCTTTTCTTCATCGGTATTTGCAAGCCGGACCGCCTCGTCCGCCTTTTCCGACGCTTCGCTTATGTCCCATTTCCTTATATCGATCTCCCCCTCCTGGAGGAGGCTGCTGAGCCCGTCCTTCGGTTCAGGCGCCCCTGACGCAGCTGTGGAGAGGAGCATGAAGAGAGCGACTATAAGTCCCGCACAAAAGCGGATCGAATTCATTTTATTATCCTGTCGTAGTATTTCTTGTTCAGCTCGCTGTAGCCTTCGGGCGAGCCCCCTTTCATCGCCTCGAGTATCTTCTCCTTGAATTCCTTTCCTATCTCCGTCTCGGCGGCTTCGGGTATCTCTACGTATTCCGTATCCACTCCCTGCGTTCCCTGGCGCATCTGCTGCCGGCCGAGCACCATCGGCACAGGGGAGCCCTGCCCCTGCGCGCTCGCCTGCATCTTCTGAAGGAGGCTCTCGGCTTTCTCACGCGCCGCCTTGAGGGATTTGACCGCCTCGTCCTGGTTCGATATTGCCTTGGACAGCTCGTTCCCGCCGAGGTTGTCCGAAGCTCTGCCCATCTGGTCCTGGGCGTCCGAGAGCTCTTCGCCTATGTCGGGGCTCAGGAGCATCTCCTTTCTCAGATCCTCGACCTCGTCCGAAAGCCCGCCGGTGTCCTTCCTGATCTCGTCCTGCCTCTTTGCCATGCCGGAGGATTCGGGCGCTTCTTTATCCGCGCGGAGGAGGTCTTCGAGGTCCCTCGCGACCTCGCCCGCGAGCCGCTCCGAGTTCCCTAACTCCTCCCTTGCCGATTTCAGGTTTCCTACGCCCGCATCGCCCAGGTCACGGAGTCCCTTGGAGGTTTCCTCGACGTTCCTCGCGTTCTTGTGAGCCTCTTTCGTCTCCATCGAATCGAGCCAGTTCTTGAGCTCCTCGGCCTTCTGTATAAGGCTGTCGAGGAGATACGTACCCTCGGGCGAGCTTTCGTTCACTCCGCTCTTCGTGACCTTCGATTTCGCCTGCGAGAGGTTTTTTATTATCTCCTCCACTTTTTCCTTCTCCCGGTCTATAAAACTGCGCAGGCTGCCGCTTCCCGATCCTTCCTCCTCGAGCAGCGAATCCTTGAGACCCTGAGTCCTGTCTCTGAGCCCCGTCTCCTCCTTCTCGAGCCCCTCGAGCCTGGCTATGATCTCGCCGAGCTTCGACATATCCTGGGAGAGGGAAGACTGTCCGAACGACTGCATCCCGCCCTCGAGGGAGGCCATCATGCTCTCGAGACTCTGCTGGAGGCCCGCAAGCATCTGCATGGCCTTTTCGATGTTCCCTTCCTTCATCAGCTTCGCTATCTCATCGAGCTTATCCTGCATGTCTATCGACTTGAACGCGTCCCGGTTCAGAAATCCCTCCTGTATGTCGCCGCTCATTGCGCTCATCTTGCGCGCGAGCTCGGACATGAGCTTCTCGAGCTCGGCGAGCTTCTTCTCGATCTCCTGCTTGAGTGTCTGGTCGCCTGTCTCGTTAAGCTTCTTCATCATTTCCGAGAGCTCCGCGTACTCTTTCATGAGCTCTCTGCCCGCTAGGAGCGAGTCCCTCAGCTTCTCGCCCTTTATCATGGTGTCGAGGAACAGTATGTCCTCCTCGAACTCGGCGATCTCTCTCTTCATGAGCCTGCCTGCGCGGGGTATGTCCACGCTGGCGAAATTCTCGAACATTCCGCGGCGCTCAGCTAAGAGCTCGTCTATCCTCACATCCATGTTCGCGAGCCCGGCGAAGTACGTGTAATCGGAGCGGTTGTCTTCCTTCATGCCCTCAAGCGTTTTCTTGAGCGTGACGGACGCGCTCTCTATGCCCGCGGTGAGCTTCCGCTGCGTGTCCAGCATCTCTTCGATATTGACCGAGCCGAGAGTTCCCGCGCTTTCGTCCATCTCCGGCATAGCGGCGCTCTTCCCCGTCGCGGCGGATTTCTTTCCCGCACCCGAGGCTTCTATCTCGTCGCCCAGCACGCCTATCAGCTCTTCCATAAGACGCTCGGCATAGCTCATCACGTCCTTGTGCATCTTTGAGGCGTCCTTGAGCCTGACCGTGATAGCGTTCGATACCCCTCGTTTGCGCCCCGAGACGGAGTCGTTGTCTACGGCCTCCACGCGGAGCTTGAGAGTGTCGCCCGCCCCGAAATCGAGTCCGCCTGTGTCGAGCGTGTACTTGCCCTTGTAAGCGAGCGGGGCATCCTTCGCCTTCCCGATGAGCTTGCCGGATTTCCCTGATTCTCCCTCCCACGTGAGCATGAATTCGGTGAGGCCGTAGTCGTCCCGAGCGTCGTAGTTTATTTCTATCCTCCCGTCGGGGCCTGAATCTATCTCGTTCCCCTGGGGGGTGCTTATGGTGACTTCGGGTTTCATGTCTTCGCTCGACGTTATTTTATAGGACCTCGTCCTGAGCCCTCCGCCCTCGTCCGTTATCAGGTAGCTCCCGTCGCCCAGGACCTGGAATTCGGCCGTTATCTTTCCGTCTTCCACGGTCACCGGATAAGACGCCCCGTTCCCGGTTGCGAGCTTTCCTCCTTCGTACCTGCCGATGGGCTTCGCGGCGAGCCTGACCCTCGTACCCTTGAGGGCCTCTATGTCGCCTGTACTGTTTTTTATGGTTGCTGACGGGATTTTCGCATACCCTGGATAGCTGAGCGTTATCTCTATATCCGCGAGCCTTAGATTGGGCCCGCCTGAGGCGGGAGTGAGAGCGGAGCTGAATATAAAACTCCTGAATTCGCCTGCGGCCAGGAAGAGAGCTGCCGCTGCGATGACGGCTGCGCCCGCGGCCGGGAGGGAATATCTCCTGAGCTTCCCGAGAGGGAAAAGCGTTTTTTGGTCGATAGATACGAGCTTCCCCGTGACGGCTTCGATATGGGCCAGCGCCAGGGCGTCCGAAGTCCCGCGCGAAACATCCCCGGCTCTCACGGCTTCTTGAAGCTCAACCGCTGAGAGCGCGTCCTCGCCGAGCCCGGCCGTATTTTTCTCGAGCTCCGAGAATGCGTCCATGCCCGATTTGTTTTTGATCAGGGGGAGATAAATAAACCTGTAAAGACAGTAAGCAAGGCAGAATACGAGCGCGGCTTTGAGCGCGGCGTAATATAGCGGTGCTCTCCACGGCAGCGAAAGGAGAGAGACGGCCGCGAGCGCCGGCAGAAACACGAGCGCCGTGAGCGCAACCCCTTTCAAGAGCAGGAATTTCCTCCTCTTTTTTTCGAGTCCGCTAATGAGACTCCCGAGCTTTTCCCTGGAACCGGCTCTCCGCATGTATAAAAAAGATTACCTCACTCATCCGGCTTACGGAAGTTGGTACCCTCAATTAACTATGCTATCCTAATCGGTCGCCGGATATAAGAAGAATCCTGATGGGTTACAAGAAACTGCTTACGAAGAAAATGGAGTTTTCCGCCTCCCACCGTTACTGGAACCCGGGGTGGAGCGAGGAGAAGAACAGGGAGGTGTTCGGGAAGGCGGCGGGCCCCCACGGGCACGGGCATAACTACTGCCTCGAGGTGACCGTCGAGGGGGAGGTCGACCCCGGGACGGGGATGATAATAAACCTCTACGACCTCAAGACCATAATGAAGGAAGTGCTTACGGATTTCGACCACAAGCACTTAAACGACGACAACCCCCGCTTCATTGACCTCATACCGACGACCGAGAACATCGCCCGCGTCCTGTGGGACATCTTTGAGGACAGGCTCGGAGGAGATGCGAGGTGCAGACTCTACAGGATAAGGCTCTACGAAACGCCCGACCTATACGTCGATTACTGGAGGGAGCCGTCATAAGGGAAATAGCCGCGGTCACCAGGAGATACAGGTTCTCGGCGGGGCACAGGCTCTATATAAAGGGGCTTTCGGACGAGGAGAATCTGAGGATTTTCGACACCTGCTCGAACCCTAACGGGCACGGCCACGATTATTATCTCGAGGTGAGGGTCTCGGGGGGCATAGACCCGGAGACGGGAATGGTTATAAACCCGGAAGAGCTCGACACGACCGTGGGGGACGCGCTCGGGGAGCTCGATTACAAGAGGCTCGACATCGAAGTCCCCTATTTCACGGAACGCCAGCCCACGGGGGAGAACATAGCCGAATACCTGTGGAAGGGGTTGAGTGGACGTCTCGGAAAGAAGCTCGTACACCTGAGACTGAGCGAGACGTCGAGCAGCTATTTCGAATTCTTCGACGAGGAGGGATACCCGTATGAGCGTTGAAAAGGCCGTGAGAGAGATACTTATCGAGATAGGGGAGGATCCGGATAGAGAGGGGCTCAGGGATACGCCCAGCAGGATGGCGGATATGTTCAGGGAGCTTACAGCGGGATATGATGCGAGCCCCTATCAGATAATCCAGGAAGCACTCTTCAATATCAAGTACGACGAGATGGTCGTAGTGAAGGACATAGAATTCTACAGCCTCTGCGAGCACCACATGCTCCCCTTCTTCGGCAAGTGCAGCGTCGGATACATCCCTAACGGGAAGATAGTGGGCCTGAGCAAAATACCTAGGATAGTTGAAGTGTTTTCGAGGCGTCTCCAGGTTCAGGAGAGGATGACGGCCGAGATAGCGGACTTCCTCATGGAGGTGCTCAACCCGCTCGGGGTCGCCGTTGTGGCCGAGGCCCAGCACCTCTGCATGGCTATGAGGGGTATAATGAAGGCCGACGCAAGCATGCTCACGAGCTCGATGCGCGGGGCGTTCAAGAAAGACGAGAGGACGAGGGGAGAATTCCTGAGCTTCATAGGCAAACATGCCTGACCGCAGCCGGGATAGAAATAATCCCCGCCTCGTATATAATTAACGCCAGAGACACCAAACAAGGGCTAATTCGGGATGCAGCGCATCATAGTAGTCGGACTCAGCCACAAGACCGCGCCTGTCGAAATAAGGGAGCGGTTCTCATTCACCCAGGAAGAGCTCGAGGACGGGCTCGTAACGCTCGCTACCAAGAGCCACATCGAGGAATGCATGATAGTCTCCACCTGCAACAGGGTGGAGGTCTACGCGGTCTCCGAGAACGCGGACGGGTGCGTCGAGAGCGTGAAGGAGTTCCTCTCGGAGTTCCATTCCATAGCCGGGGACGCATTCTCCCCATACCTGTACGTTTCGGCGGGACACATGGCCGTGAGACACTTCTACAAGGTCGCGTCGGGGATAGACTCGATGGTCGTGGGCGAGCCCCAGATACTCGGCCAGATCAAACAGGCTTATAAAACGGCGGTGATAAAAGGCACGGCCGGGCTGATACTGAACAGGCTTTCTCACTCGGCGTTTTTCGTAGCGAAGAGGGTGAGGACAGAGACGGGCATAGGCTCGAGGGCCGTTTCCGTGAGCTACGTGGCCGTCGAGCTCGCGAAGAGGATTTTCGACAAGCTCACCCGGAGGAAGATACTGCTCGTGGGCTCGGGAGAGATGGCGGAGCTCGCCGCGAGGAACCTGATCCGGGCGGGCGTCGGCGAGCTGATAATAGCCAGCAGGAATTTCGAGAACGCGGCCTCCCTTGCCGAGAGGCTTAACGGTAAGCCCATAATGTTCGAAGAGGTCTTTTACAGCTTGAAGGACGTGGATATCATGATCACGGCCACGGGGTCGCCCGAGTTCATAATAAAACCGCAGCACGTGAAGGAGGCGCTCAAGCTCAGGAACAACGAGCCTATGTTCATGATAGACATAGCCGTCCCCCGCGACATCGACCCAAGGATAGGAGAGCTCGCGGACGTCTACCTCTACGATATAGACGACCTCAAGAACGTGCTCGACGAGAACATCAAGTCGAGAAAAGAGAACGCGGAGAAGGCGGAAGAAATAGTGATCGAGGTTGAAAAGGCGTTTCAGGCCTGGCTAAACAGCCTTAAGGTCGTGCCCGCCATAATAGACCTCAAGAAAAGGTTCGAGCAGATAAAAAAGAGCGAGGTCGAGAGGGCGCTCGCCAAGCTCGAGAATTACTCCGACAAGGACAAGGACGTCATCAGCCTGATGGCGTCGCGGATCATAGGCAAGATACTCCACGGCCCGCTGACCAATCTCAAGAAAGAGGCCTCCACGTCGCGCGGGGCCCTTTACGTCGATTCGGTTAAGAAGCTCTTCGAGCTCGAGACCGAAATCATGCTCATTGCCGAAGAAGAGGAAGATGAAGCGATCTTTCAGGATTGGAACTAGGGGGAGCCTGCTTGCCCTCTGGCAGGCGAATTACATCAAGGACCTCCTCCTGGCATCCCGCCCGGAGCTTCATCCGGAGATACGCATAATTAAAACCACCGGAGACAGGAACCTCGAATCCCCTCTTTCCGAGATCGGTGGGAAAGGGGTATTCGTCAAGGAGATAGAGGAGGCGCTGCTGTCGGAAGACGTGGACATAGCCGTCCACAGCATGAAAGACCTTCCGGCCGTGCTGCCTCCCGGCCTCGTCATCGGGGCTGTCGCCGAGAGGCACGACCCGAGGGACGCGCTCTTATCTGAGGGCGATATCAAGCTGGACGAGCTTCCGGAAGGCGCGCGCGTGGGCACGGGGAGCCTCAGGAGAGGGGCGCAGCTGCTCAACCTCATGCCCGGGCTCAGGATAGTGCCCATTAGGGGGAACGTGGACACGAGGGTCAAAAAACTGAGGGAGGGCGAGGAATACGACGCTGTCATTCTCGCAGCCGCGGGCCTCGGGCGGATGGGGCTCCTCGAAGAGGCCGCGGAAATCATTCCCGCCGACGTTATCGTGCCTGCCCCGGGACAGGGGATAATCGCCGTCGAATGCAGGGAGGGGGACGGGGGGACTAGGGATATCATCTCGGTCATCAATCACGGGGAGACATGGACTGCCGGCGCGGCCGAAAGGGCTTTCCTCAGGAGGCTCGGCGGGGACTGTAATATCCCGGCCGGGTGTTACGCGGAGGTCGGGGGGGATTGGGTAACGATCACGGGCATTCTCGCGTCGCCCGACGGGAAAACGGTGATCAGGGAGCATTCTTCGGGAGATGCCAATGACGCCGAGGCTTTGGGCCGCGCTCTTGCCGGGCTTATCCTCGACAAAGGCGGAGACAGGCTCACAGCGGCCCGCTGAGAACACATGCGGGTCAAATCATCGGTTCTCCTATTTCCTCCCTTTCAAAAATACGGGCTTTCGTGGTAGTATAGTATTCCATAAGGAGTGCGCTGTGCTGTACCAAAACCCTTCCGAAGTGCCTTTTGCTTTCCTCGACGTGGAAACTACCGGACTCGACCCCTCCCAGGGGGACAGGGTATGCGAGATAGCCGTGATAAAGACGGTGAACGGGAGCGTCGTCGGGGAGTTCTCGACGCTCGTCAATCCCGGCAGGTCCATACCCCAGAGCGCGGTATCCGTGCACGGCATAACGGATACGATGGTGAGGAGGTCGCCTTTTTTCAGGGACATCGCGAGGGACATACTGTCCGTGATAAACGGCTCCGTCATAGTCGCCCACAACGCGAAGTTCGACCTCGGGTTCCTCAGCATGGAATTCGGGAATTTGAAGCTCCCGCCCCCCGGAAATAACGTGATAGATACGCTCGGCATAGCGAGGAGGTACTACACATTTCCGAGCAACAGCCTGGGACAGATAGCCAAGTACATAGGGCTGCCCGCCGATAGCGGGCACAGGGCGCTCGCCGACGTGATGACTACCAGGGACGTCTTCCAGTATTTCCTCACCGACCTCGACAGGCGCGGGATAAGGCTAAAGAGGTTAAAGGACATAATGAAGCTCCAGGGAAAGTCTGTCGAGCTCGAAAGCCCCAGGGAGCTCGTGCTCCCGGCGGAGATAGAGCAGGCGCTCAGGGACAGGGGGAAGCTGAGGATCAAATACCTCTCGGCCTACAACGAGGACACGACCACCCGCGTCATCGAGCCCTATGACATAAGCGTCACGAAGGGGAGCACTTACATACACGCCTTCTGTCACCTGAGGAAGGAAAGATGCACCTTCAGGCTCGACAGGATACTCGAGTTCAAGACCGTAACTTCCTTAAAAAGCTGAGCCTCTTGTCTACTGCCCTTTGGATTTAATAACGGGTACGGTCATACCGGCGACAATCGTCCGCTGACACGCTACTGGACTGCCCTATGAATCGTGCCTGCTTCGCCGACTGAGCCTTTCTCGCCGTCGGGAGGAGTCTGGGGGACGGCTTCGGGCTCTTCCGTGCCCGTATTCTTCGAGCTGTCGGCGGGCCCTGAGTCCTTGTCGAGCATATCGGCCGAATCCCCGTCGGGAATCTGCCCGAGGTCGAGCTTGAGGTCGATGATCTCGGCTTCGAGCCTCTTGGTCTGGGCTATGAGCCTCTGGTTTTCTATCTTGAGGGTGTTAATTTCTTTTTTGAGGTCGGTTATGTATTTATCGAGCTTCGTGCTGTCCTGCTTTATCTGATCGAGCTCCTTCTGGGTCTGCTCGAGCGCGGTGTCGCCCGTCGAAGCCTGCTCCGGCTGTTTCCCGCTCTCGCATCCGGCGAGCATCGAAACTGAAAATATTACGGCCGCGGCAATGAAAAACGCGCTTAACTTTTTCATCTCATCTTCTCCTTAATGGTAATAACCCCGACTGATAATTTACTCTATATTTAACAGGTGTAAATGTCAATGAAAAGGGAGAATCCGGCGTATGTTACGGAGAAAACTTGACAGCGCGGGGAATATCCCATACCCTTATCCTTCCTAAACAGACGCGGGGTGGAGCAGCTTGGCAGCTCGTCGGGCTCATAACCCGAAGGTCGGAGGTTCAAATCCTCCCCCCGCTACCAAATACATAAATTTGTTACCCTACATTCCGGTCTCTGTTTAATACTAATATCAGTTGGTCTGTAGGTAGATGGGTAAGAAAAATTGTTGGACTGATATTCTTTTGTTATTCCTCAGAGAAGTAATCCGTGTCAATTTTCTTTATATCATAACTTTGAACTTTGGATACCCCAATATTATTCTCGATCATGAGTTGTGTGAGCATATCGCCATCAATTAATATCACTTTGTGGTTTATCGTTTTTACATATTCCAATGCATCTTTGGAATAGCTAGATGTTGTAATAAAAACACCTTTGTTTGCCTTATGTCCAACGAGGCTTCCAACAAAATTCCTTATCTCTTTGGAACCAACAGAATTTTCCCACCGCTTCGCTTGAATATAAATAACATCAAGTCCGAGTTTATCTTCATTGATAATTCCGTCAATCCCACCGTCGCCACTTTTTCCAACTGCTTTACCTGCATCTTTACGGGAACCACCGTAACCCATGGCCAAGAGCAACTCTACAACCAATTTTTCAAAAAAACGAGGAGTTGATTTCTTTACCAACTCTAGTAGATCCAAAGATAGTTCATTGTGAAGACTTTGATAACCCTGTTCTATAAGTTCTTGTGGTGTAAGAGACTTGCTTAATTGTCTTTGATTTCCTTCAGCTGACTCTATTTCTTTACGGGGGGTGATAAACTCAAGAAATTCAGGAAATTGTTTAAGGTAATTTGTATCGATTTCAGCTGGATTCTGTTTTAGGACTTCTAGGCCTTTTTCAGTTATTTTGTAGTATGCTCGTTTTGTTGATTCAAGTAATCCTGCTTTTCTCAGGTAAAAATTTGCCCAGCGGACACGGTTATTAATGATATAATCCTGTCCGCTTGGCAATAATACTTTTCGCTCGGATTCCGATAATCTGAAATAATTCCCGATGTGATCGATTGTTTCACGTATTGAGTGTTCTTTGTTATCACCAGCAAATTTCAAGAGTGGAAGCATGATGGTTTCATAGTCTGGAATTGGCATAGCTTTGAAATATTAATTGATATCTGTTAATTACGCAATTATCCGAACAAGCTTACATAAAAGAAGGCACTAAACACTTCACTCATAAGTCTCGACAGTTTACTAAAATAGCAAAATACTAAATTCGCCACTTGCTGACTCATCTCAACACAAGTGCATAATATGGCTCTCACAACCCTCAAATCACAGGTTCAAATCCTCCCCATGTGTTAATTGGTACGGGCGAACTTCACTTTCTCCTCGCGTATATCATCATGTCCGGGCGCAAGTCTCCACCCAGAGGCGCGATACCGCCGCCCGCGTTAGTGCGGAAATCGTTGAGCTGAAACAGGTCGAATTTCGCCCGGTCGAGCAAGTTGACGACGTCGCTTATTTTATAACCCTGCATCAGGTCCTCAGGATGCGTTTCCAGGAACAGATGTTTGACGTGCTCGTCGAGCGCGCGTGTCATGCCCGACAGCACCTTATATTCAGCACCGTGCACGTCGATCTTCACAACGTCGGGCCTTATCCCTTCCGCCGCGCATAGTCGGTCGAACGTCGCAACTTCCACGCTGCCCGTCTCCGACTCGACGAGGTCCCTCTCTTCCCATCCGGTCGTTTCGGCTCTTCCGCTCCTGTCGGAGAGCCCTATCTTAAATGTCCTGACGTTTTCCCCGAGGCCGTTGATTTCTATATTTCTCACGACCTGACCGTAATAGTCGGGGTTAGGCTCGATTGAGATCACGTTTCCTCTCTTGCCGATGAGCCTGCCCGCGTAAACGGTGAAGTAGCCGATATGCGCCCCTATGTCGACGAACGTGACCGGGCCGCCTGCGCTGAGCAATTTTTTCAACATTCCGGCGAGAGCGGGCTCATAAATCCCCCCTCTCAGGGCTTCCTCGTAATACTCGTGCCTGTCCGTCCCGTCGATGATTTTGATTTTTGTCCCGTAGAGGTCGGCTTCGAAATACTTCTCCCGTATGCCCCGCGTGCTGTAGTCCCTGAATCTTGCCAACAGCGGCGCGAGGCCGCTGATCGTCAAAAATTCATTCAGGAGGTAATTCCTTTTTGCGAACAGGGTGAGCTTGAATAGGACGAATGCCGCTTTTTCTGTCAGCTTGCCGGACATGGTTATATGTAAAGAAATACGATAGCTTGCCTTACAGCAGGGGCCTAATTATTTTAACCGGTTTTCTCAGGCCTTTACCGCCCGGACTGCGATCAGGACTTCAAAGTCCGGATCCCGGGTGTCGAGCTCGGGTTCCCTCAGCTCGTGGGACGCGAGTCCGTGTAATAAACAAACTGCGGTTAATACATTCCCGTATACCTCGATTTGTAAACTTTCGTCCGGAAAATAATCGAGGAATATCTTGCTGGCCGATTGCGCGGTGAATCGCCAGTATTCGCCCCACGGGTCCCTGCCTTCTCTTCTGCATATTTTGCTTATGCCGTGAGTAGTGACAAGCAGGACGCCGCCGGGTTTCAATATGCGGTGAAGTTGCAGTATTGCAGTACGGTAATCATAGATCATCTGCAGCGACTGGGTCATGATAATACAGTCGAAGGCGTCGGACTGAATCCCGTGCGCGCGGGTAAGATCGGCTACTATCGTCGCTTCGGGGTTCCCTTCTTCCACGCACAAGACATCACTTTGAGTCACCTTTTCTCCTCCGAATCTCAATGTGTAGGTTCTGTTCCCGAATTCGAGCACGCGTCCCTTTATGTCGGGAGCATGAGCGCTCAGGAATTTTTCAATGTAATAGCGGTCAATGGGCTGTCCTCTGTCGAAGCCTGCGCTCCTGCTCATAGGCGACAGGTTTCTCGGTATTCCATAATACCTGTTCCATTTGGAGCTTATTTGATGCCTGACGAGCCTCACTGAATTTATTGAAAACGTATTTTTGAGCAGAGACCTGATGTTCATGGGGCGGCGCCTGACTTAAGGCCCGTATCGGGAGTCATAAATGGATTTCGTGAGCCGGATTCCTGCTTTTTATGCAGATGAAGCCGACGAAATTATACCATTGAAAAAATGTGTCCACGGTCTCGAAACCGTTCCGTTTAAACATCTCGATGTTCTCGTCGATTCTGTAGGGGATTAAAATGTTCTCGAGCGCTTCCCTCTTATTTTCTATCTCCTCGTTCGTATATTCGTTCCGCTGCTTGTAGTCGTAATAAAGCTTAATGTAGTAACGGTTGAGGAGCGAGCTGTTTGTAAGAATCTTTTCGGTGATTATAAGAACGCCGTTCTCGTTGAGCCCCTGATATATTTTATTTATGAGCTTTTCTCTTTTTAACGGACGGACGAACTGAAGGGTCCAGCATATTAATACCACGCTCGCGTTACTCAGCTCGATTTGATCGAGGTCGCCGTTGAGGTCAGCGTAGAGCACCCTGATCCGGTCCTCGAATCCGCTCTCTTTTATCTTCTGCTTCGCCTTCTTTATCATGGGCGGGGAATTGTCGTAACCTATCAAGGACACCGAGGGATCGACTTCCGGGCAGAGATTGATTAGGGTCGTAGCCGTAGCGCATCCGAGATCGTATATGTTGCTTCCTGGTGTGGAGAATATACTGCCGATCTCCCGTATCATCCTCTGCTGCTCGGAATAGTAGGGGACGCTCCGGCTGACCATGTCGTCGAAGACGTCGGCGACCGTGTCGTTAAACTCAAAATCGGCGGTAATGCCTTTTTGTCCCCTGTACACCCGGTCTCGCTTCATGTGGCCGCCTCACACTTTTCGATAAGTATATTTTAACTAAGGCCCCGTGGATTATAGAGAATATATTACATCCCGCGCGAAAATAGTACAGGTAATATCTTTGGGCGGCCGGGTGCTTATGAGCTAGCCGTGACAGCTTTGAAGGCGTGCGCACTTACGACCGGGAGTATGTAATCTGTCGCGGTCATTGGATATTACCTTTATCACGGCCGGAAGCCGCTCCTGTGAATTTGTCTTAATTGCGGAAAACCGGATTGCCTGTGAAAACGGTCGGGGATGACAGGGTATCGAAGTACGCCGGCAGTTTATATTTTGAGGGATATGCTATATATAAAAGCCTGACAGCATATTGCCGGAGTGTGTACGCCGCCGGTTATATGGGCGGGCGCTCTCACTCGTTTCCCGCTTTTGAAACTTTCTCCGAGGCTCGATCCATATTGTTCTCTTCGTATATCTCCCATCCGCCGCCAAGCGCTTTGTAAACGGCTACGAGCGACGTGTGTAGGTCGGTCTCGCTCGCCGCGAGTTGAGTCTGCGCCTGGAGCAGCGTGCGCTCGGCGTCGAGCACGTCGAGGAAATTCGCCACGCCGAAGTCGTACCTCATCCTCGCGAGCTTCATCGCCTTCTCGCTTTCCACGGCTGCTTCGACGAGGTACTTGTGCCTCTGTATCTCTTGGTTGTGGTCGACGAGCGTCCCGTCCACGTCCTCAATGGCTTCAAGCACGGTGAGCTGGTACTGGGCGAACGCCGCCTGGGTGCGCGCGTCTGCCTGCTTTACCCTCTGATACACCCGCCCGAGGTCGAAAGCCGGCCAGAATATGTTCGGGCCGATGGAGAACGCACCGGCCCCGCTCTCGAAAACGCCCGAGAAAGTATCGGCCTGGAGAGAGATGCTCCCGAGGAGTGTTATCTGCGGGAAGAGCTCGGCCGTGGCTATGCCTATCGACGCCGTGAACGCCGCAAGGTTCCGCTCGGCCACCCTGATGTCGGGCCTCCTCTCCAGGAGCTCGACCGGGGTCCCCACCTTGATGACATCGGGAATCGCGGGGAAGGGCTTCGGTTCGAGGAGCTCTTTCAAGTACGTATCCGGCTGCTGGCCTGTGAGCACGCCCAGCCTGTATATGGCCCTCCTCACCCTGGCTTCGAGCGGAGGTATGATGGCGAGCGTGTTGTTGAGCTGCGCCCTGGCCCTCGATGTGTCGAGCTCGGTCCCCCGCCCGCCTTCGAGGAGCACGATCGTGAGGTCAAGCGTGTTCTGCTGGTTGTCGGCGTTACGGCGCGCGACCTCGAGCTGGTTCTGCGCCCCCCTCAGCTCGAAATAATTCCTCGCGACCTCGGCCAGGAGCGAGACTATCACGTCACGCCTCGTGGCTATGCGGGATTCGAGCTCGGCCGTGTCGGCCTCGATGGTCCGCCTTATGCGTCCGAAGAAGTCGAGCTCCCAAAGGGCGTCGAACCCTGCCTCGTACAGATCGGCTTCCCTGTCGACGCCGGGGAAGACAGTGGATTCACCGACCTTCTGCCTCGTGTAGCTCGCGTCGAACGGGACTATGGGCGCGAGCTCGAACTCCGTCTCGGCCCTGAACGCGCGCGCTTCCAGTATCCGCGCCGTCGCTATCTGTATGTCGTAGTTCCCGGCGAGCGCGTCCCGGACGAGCCTGTCGAGCACGGGGTCGTTGAACCCGCTCCACCATTCGATCTCGATCGCGTCCGTGGAGAAGTCCTTCACTCCCGAATCTTGAAACGACTGAGGGACCTCTGTCTCGGGGGTCTTGTAGTCGGGGCCCACCATGCAGCCCGCCGTCGCAATCAGGCAGACTGCCAGTACAAACGCCGATAAGTATCTCATTCTGCTTTTACGCTCCGGTTTTTTCTCGATTCGGTGTACTTCCTGATGACGACGTAGAAGACAGGGGTTAAAAAGAGGCCGAAGAACGTTACGCCGAACATGCCGCTGAATACGGACGTTCCGAGCGCCTGCCTCATCTCGGCGCCCGCGCCCGCAGCGATCAGGAGGGGCACTACGCCGAGAATGAACGCGAACGAGGTCATGAGGATCGGGCGGAGCCTGACGCGCGATGCCTCTACCACGGCCTCCTCCCGGCCCTTGCCCGTCTGCTGGTAGTCCTTGGCGAATTCGACTATCAGTATCGCGTTCTTGCACGCGAGACCCACGAGCACGACGAACCCGATCTGTGTGAGTATGTTGTTATCCATGCCCCGCAGGAGCAGGCCCGTTATCGCCGACAGGAGACACATGGGCACGATGAGTATTATCGCGAGCGGGAGCGACCAGCTCTCGTAGAGCGAGGACAGTATGAGGAATACGAAAAGCACGCAGAGTGGGAATATGAACAGCGCCGTGTTGCCGGCCGTGACCTGCTGGTAGGCTAGGTCCGTCCATTCGTAACCCACGCCCGGGGGCAGTATCTGCGCGGCGAGCTTCTCCATTGCGTTAATCGCCTGCCCGGAGCTGAACCCGGGGAGCGTGGCGCCGTTCACCTCGATCGCGGGGAAAAGGTTATAGCGGACGACGCGGTCGGGCCCGGTTTCGCTGATTATATCTACGACGGAGCCGAGGGGTACTGCCTGCCCTGTCGCGCTCCGCGTCCTCAGCTTCGCGATGTCTTCGGGCTGCTGACGGAAGTCTCCTTCCGCCTGAGCCGTGACCCTGTAAACCCGACCGAAGAGGTTGAGGTCGTTTACGTAAACCGAGCCCAGGTACACCTGGAGCGTGTCGAATATGTTCGTGAGCGGGACGTCTAGCTTCTTTGCCTTCGTCCTGTCGACCTCGGCGTATATCTGCGGGGTCCTCGTGCTGAACGTGGTGAACACCCTCGTAAGGCCCGGCTCCTGGTTGGCGGCGCCTATAAGCGCGTAGGTCGCCTTCTCGAGCTCCTTCAATCCCACGTCCGCGCGGTCCTGTACCATCATCTTGAAGCCGCCCGCGGTGCCGAGACCCCTGACGGGCGGGGGAGAGATAACTATCAGTCTCGCCTCCTGTATGACGGAAAGCCTCCGGCTGAGGTCGGCTATTATCTCATCGAGCGTGGGGCCTTTCTTCGCGCGCTCATTAAACGGTGCGAGCGGTGTGAATATGACGCCCGAGTCCGAGCTGTTCGAGAACGTGGCCCCCGAGAATCCCGCGAACCCGACTGCGTAGGCTATTCCCGGCGTGTCCAGTATTATGTCGGTCGCGCGGGCGATGACGGAGTCGGTCCGCTCGAGCGACGCGCCGTCAGGAAGAGCGACGTCCACAATCAGATACCCCTGGTCCTGTGCGGGGATGAACCCGCCCGGCACGCTTGTGAATCCGAGATACGTGAGTCCGATCAAGCCGCAATAGACGATTATGGCGATAGTGCTGAAACGGAGGATCCTCTTGACCGAGCCGCTGTAAGCCTCGCTCGCGCGGTCGAAGAGCCTGTTGAACCCGCCGAACACCTTCTTTAACACCCTGTTGACGAAGGGGCCGATGAACCATCCGGCGGCGCAGCCTGTGGCGAAGAGCAGGATGCGTACCGCCCATAGCGCAGCCGTGCTGCCTGACGATGCAGCGGGGTCATAACCCTGACCGGAGTTAATACCGAAGATACCGGCGATCGTGCCTGTGAGGAGATAATACGCAGCAAATCCCCCTATGGCAGCGATGCCGACGCGGGGCAGAGCCTCCTGATGCTCCGCGTCGCTGTCGGGCCTTATGAGCTGGACGGCCCTCGAAGGCGCGAGCGTCAGCGCGTTCACTGCGGAGATGATAGTCGAGGCTGCGATGACCAGTGCGAACTGCTTATAGAACTGGCCGCTTATGCCGGGGAGGAACGCCGTCGGTATGAATACGGAGCTCAGCACGAGAGTGATCGCGAGCACGGGGCCCGTGATCTCGGCCATGGCTTTCAGCGTGGCCTCCCTCGGCTCGATCCCTTTCGACATCCAGCGCTTGATGTTCTCGACCACGACTATGGAGTCGTCCACCACGATACCTATCGCGAGCACGAGTCCGAACATCGAGAGGTTGTTGAGCGAAAATCCGAAGGCCGCCATGACGGCGAACGTGCCGACCAGCGACACGACCGCGTCTATCATCGGCAGGAGCGCCGCCCGCCAGTCCTGAAGGAAAACGATTACCACTATGAAAACGAGCATGAACGCGATGAACAGGGTGTGATAGACTTCGTTTATGGACTGCTGCACGAAAATCGTCGGGTTATATACGATCCTGTATTCGAGCCCCTTGGGGAAGTCCTTGCTTATCCGGGCCATAGTCTTCTCGACTGCCTGCGCCGTGGCGAGGGCGTTAGAGCCAGGGAGCTGGAATATGCCGATAGCCTGGGCGGGCTTGCCGTCGAGGTAGCTGTTGACGCCGTAGTCCCTCGCTCCTAGCTCCACGCGGGCAACGTCCTTTATGCGCGTGATGCGCCCGTCTTCGCCCGTCCTGATGACAACGTCCGCGAACTGGTCGGCCTCGACGAGCCTTCCGAGCGTGTTGACCGAGAGCTGGTAGGCGTTGCCCTGCGGCACGGGGGGCTGACCCAGCACGCCCGCCGCGACCTCGACGTTCTGCTCCCTGAGCGACTGCACGACGTCCGTCACCGTGAGGCCCATCGAGTAGAGCTTCTCCGGGTCGAGCCATACCCTCATGCTGTATTCGCGCGCGCCGAACACGGTCACGTTGCCGACGCCCTCTATGCGTGTGAGGACGTCGTAAACCCTTATCAGTGCGTAGTTGCTTATGTAGAGCTGGTCGTAACGGTTATCGGGCGAGACCAGGTGGACGACGAGCAGCATGTCGGGCGAGCTTTTCCTCACTGTGACGCCTATGCGCCTGACCTCTTCGGGCAGTCTCGGCTCGGCGACCGCGACCCGGTTCTCGACCAGCACCTGCGCCTTGTCGATGTCTGTTCCCAGCTCGAACGTGATTGTGAGCTGCATCTGTCCGTCGCTCGTCGACTGGGAAGACATATAGAGCATGTCCTCGACGCCGTTTATCTCCTGCTCGAGCGGGGTGGCCACGGTCTCGGCTATAGTCTCCGGGTTAGCGCCCGGATAGCTCGTGCGCACGACTATAGTGGGCGGAGTGACCTCCGGGTACTGGCTTACGGGCAGAGTGAAGTAGGCGATAAGCCCCACGATTACGATAAGGACGGAGAGCACTGTGGCGAATATCGGCCTGTCGACGAAAAACCGGGAAATCATATTATCCTCCAGTATTGCTCTCTGGCGCTTGTGTGGCGTTTTGCTGAGGCTCCTTTGACGGCAGTCCGGGCGTGAGGAAGTTCTTTTCCTTGACGACTATGTCTTCTTCGACGGGGGTTACCTTGGTCCCGGGCATGGCCCTCTGAAGCCCGTTGACGACTATCCTGTCCCCGGGCGCGACGCCCTGTCTTATCACCCTGAGCCCGTTCACCCTGGGTCCGAGAGTGACCTGCCTGTACTCGACCATGTCTTCGGGACTGACTACCATGACGTACTTTTGCGACTGGTCGCTGCCGACGGCTTCGTCGGGCACGAGCACGGCCTTGTACTGCCCGCTGCCCATGATCTTCATCCGGGCGAATAGCCCCGGCGTGAGCGTGCCGTCCGGGTTTGAGAATACGCCTCTCCCCCTGATAGTCCCCGTATTCGGGTCGAGCCTGTTGTCTATGAAGTCTATGTAACCTTTGTGGGGGTAGTCCGTTTCGTTCGAGAGCTCCATGTAGGCCGGGTTCTGACCCTCTCTCGTGTCGGGCTTCACACCTTCCTGCTCGAGGTTCGTGTACCTGAGATAGGACTGCTCGTCAGCCTCGAAATAGCAGTAGATCGGGTCGAGCGAAACTATCGTCGTAAGGAGCGTGCCGCCCGTGCCGCCGTTTATGAGGTTGCCGACCGTGACGTTTTTCCTGCTGATGAGTCCGCTTATGGGGGCCCTTACCTGCGTGAACTCCACGTCGAGCTCGGCCGCCTTTACGACTGCCTTGGCCTGCTCGACCGTTGCGCGCGCCACCTGCTCGTCAGACGCCCTCGTGTCAGCTTCTTCTTCGGATATAGCCCTCGCGCTCACGAGCTTCTTCGCACGCACGAGGTCGTTCTCCGCGAGCGAGAGACGGGCCTCTGCGAGCCTGAGCTCTGCCCGGGCGCGGTCGAGCTCCGCCTGGTAAGGCCTCGGGTCGATTACGAATAGAAGGTCGCCAGCCTTTACCGTCTGCCCGTCCTTAAAGTGTATGGATTCCAGATAACCGCTTACGCGCGCTCTCACGTCGACCGTGTCGACTGATTCGAGACGCCCCGTATATTCGTCCCACTCCACGACATCCTTGACCACGGGCTTGCTCACGGTAACCGTCGGCGGAGGGGGCAGAGGGGCCTCCCCCTGCTTGCAGCCGTAGAGGAAGAGACCGAGGGATGCGAGTATGAACAATATGAGGCTTGCAGGCGAAATCTTCATGTTCTTCGTATCCTTTTATTATGTTTTAGTGATAACGCAGCGTAAATTTCATCGTTAATTTTCAATAATTACGGTACATTGTAAGTAAGTACTTACTTACATAGAACCTACCAGCCCAGTCCGGGCGTGTCAAGATAATTGTAATTATAAGGTTAATTCGACGGGTGCCGCGGCGGGGCAGCCCTGCGCGCTCCCCGCTCTTCCCGGAACCGTGCAAATGCGCGGCGCTCCTTGTGTCATACTTGATACGATGCGGTGCGTCGAAGGAAAGATTCCGTTTAATTCCTCATCCCTGAAATCGGCTTCGGCCCAGGAGAAATTCAACAACCGCGGCTGTCCCTGATATAATGTCTCCATGACCGATCATACATCTGGCTTACCGACCGCGGGAGAGCTCACGGAAGCGCTCGGAGCGGCGGGCTTAGCTCATCACGAATACGAGCAGACCGCGCTCGGGGGCGTGCGCCACGAGGAATGGGCTGTGTTCTACGCCGCATACGTCCTCGGAAGGTTGGGGGACTTCGCCAAACCGAGCGATCTGACCAGGTGGCTCGGTGAAGCGCCGCTCACCGACAACTGGGCGGAATCCGCGGCCGCTCATGTACTTTCCGAGATCGGCCGGGGCCTCAAGTGCTGAGGTTCGAATCTTCCAGCAGCTAGAAAGTTTCCACGAAAAAAATTATCCGCATCAGAGTTATTATTGCACACTGAATACAGCTTTCGGATTCAGCTGTAACTTGCATCGAACACAAGCGGAATATTAAGACATAGTTAAGCAATGTTGTTTTTCCAATTTGGTTTGGTATCGTAAATAAATAAAGCCTTTCACGGATGACCTCCCGCACATCCGCACAAATTGGAGATAAATCTAATCTGGAGGAAATTTATACGGACGGATAGAGAAACCGACCAGTGATATTTGACCGGCGGTGTCTCGGCCGATTCGCCGTTAACGGGAGAAATCGACTCTATTCCATTCGACAAAATAGGAGCGTGTATTAACTCGTCAAATCCAAAATATGCAAGGAGGTCGTAGATATGCGCGCAGCAAGAATGCATGGGTTCAAGCAGCCGCTTGTGCTTGAGGATGTAAAGGTTCCGGATTTCGCCGCAGATGAGGTTTTAATAAAAGTCGCGGCGGCCGGGATGTGCCGTACGGATTGGCAGTTAGTAGATGGTTATTTTAAGGATTACCATACGCCAACGTTTCCGCTAACTCCCGGTCATGAAATCGCAGGATATGTGGAAAAGATAGGTGGTCTCGTGCCTGAAAGCTTCGGATTGAAGGAGGGAGACTTGGTCGTTGTCGTCGGCGGAATGGGAGACGGCGTCTGCCGGTTGTGTCACGAAGGCAATACGCATATATGCGAGAATGGAAGATGGCCGGGGTTCGGCCCTTACGGCGGTTACGCGGAATTTGTCCCTATCCCCTACAACTATCTCATCCGTATCGAAAAAAAATATAAATTGAAACCCGAAGAGCTCGCGCCTCTCACAGACGCGGGTCTGACGCCTTACAGAGGAATAAAGAAACTCCGGGACGCAGGCGTCCTCGGGCCGGACAGGGTCCTGGCGGTTTTCGGCGTGGGCGGTCTTGGGACATACGCGGTTCAATACGCGAAGCTTCTTTCGTCCGGGGCGACTGTGGTCGCGTTCGCCAGGAATGAGGAGAAGCTGGCCGTGGCCAGGGAGTACGGAGCGGACCACGTCATCAATGTCAAAGGGAAATCTACAGACGATATCCGTAAAGAGCTTATCAGTGCGACCGGCCACAGGAACATCGACGCTGTTATAGACTGTGCGGGTGCGGAAGCGATGATCAAGACCGGGTTCGGATTGCTCGCGAGGGGAGGCGCATACGTCTCAGTCGGTCTTGTCGGCAACCGCATAGACATTCCTCTCTTTCCGCTGGTCGTGGGGGAGTTCACGTATCACGGCTCTTTTTGGGGCAACTATAACGACCTGACCGAGGTTGTGGCATTGGCCGAGAAGGGTATGGTCAAGCACACCGTGAAAAAAATCAAGTTCGAGGATATAAACGAGAACCTGGAATTGCTCCGTGACGGCGACATAATAGGACGCGCGGTCATTACTTATTAGAACGCGGCTATGTTCTCGCCTGCCGAATTCAGCACTCGGGGGAGGTTTTTAATGTTTTTATGAGGTTACGACTATGAGCAGAGCCGCTATCAGTCTATTTATTAAAAATATCAAATCCCGGATTTGCGAACCCGCTCTGAGGTCCATATCTACCACAACAGCTGGCGGGATGTTGATATGTTCGGCCTTATTTGCAGCAGCCGTGGTCCCTGACGCGACCGATGTGGCAAATCTAAAACTACAAAATAGCTTAAAAGCGGTACCCACATTCGTTGTTGCAGAGGCTATAGCGCAGTCCGAGGAGGAAACCGATAATATGGAAGACAAAAATAAAGAGATAGTCAGGGAGGGATTTGCCAAATGGGCAAACGGTACGGGCAGCTTTTTCGACCTCCTGACTGAAGATGCGGAATGGACTATCACCGGCCGAAGCCCCATCTCCAAAACTTACACCAGCCGCCAGCAATTCCTGGATGAAGCGATAACGCCGATTAACGAACGATTGAGCGCGGGAATAGTCCCGACTGTGCGGGGAATTTATGCGGACGGAGACATGGTGATTGCATTGTGGGACGGAACCGCCACAGCCAAAGACGGGAAACCATATAAGAACACTTATTCATGGTACATGACCATGAAAGACGGACGAATTGTGAAGGTGGTTGCGTTTTTCGATGCCATCGAGTTCATGGAGCTGTGGGAACGGGTATCGGAAAAATAAACAGGTTATTATTCCCTCGATCGGCCGGGGCCGCTAGCGCTGAGGTTCTAATCCTCTCCGCTGCCGGAATCCCGCGCCGAATACGTCCCAAGTCATTTTTCTGCATCAGCTGACCGATTGACACAGCTGCGGGACATATATTAAAATGAATATCAACTAGAAGGGCAAACCATTTGAAAGAATGGGACGCAAAGTCACAGGCCTAAGGACATTCCGTTTACGGCGGCTGGATTGCTATAGTGAACCTGATTAAGTCGAACGACTGCACGCACCTTCCCCGAATTTCTCCTTTGCACCCCGTCTCCGGAACCGGTCTGCCCTTGAATAAATCGGCAGAGGAGGTAGGCAATGGCACGTAAGAAAGGCATTCCGAAAATGTCGGCGAAAGGGGCGGGCGGCGCTGCGTTCGATTTGGCCGGCATTAAATTCAGTTCCGTAGTAGGGGAGAAGAGTAACTACAACTTCCAGCCCGAGGTGACGGAGTATGACCTCTGGCCGTTCTCCACTATAGAATGGGTCACGGCGGAGGGAAAATACAGGGCGCGGGCAATAGTCCAGCACAGGACGACCCGCGACATGGTCGCCTTTAATTCCTGGCACGAGGATTTCGGCGACGCTGAGCGTCCCATTGATCTTTTGAGGCACAGCCTGCAGGGAACGGCGGAGAGGCCGGTATACAACATCTTCGGCGAGACGATCGAGGTCCACACCGCCGACATCGGCGGAGGGTCGGTTGTGAACGTCACCGAGGTGCTTGCGCTTATCTGGTCGATGACCGAGAGCTGAAGAAGCGGGCGCCCATGTCTAAGGGACACGACTCCCCGCGAATACGAGCTGACAAGGCTCGGGAGCGTGAGACACGAAGAGTGGGCCGTGTTCTACTCCGCATACGTCCTCGGAAGGTTGGGGGAGTTCGCCAAGCCGAGCGATCTGACCAAGCGGCTAATTGAAGCGCCGCTCGCCGGCAACCGGACGGAATCCGCGGCAGCTCATATTTTTTCTCCGTGATGAACCGTAAATAGTCTCACTTGCGATTAATCACTCGCAAAACGCAGTACCGGCCCTCACGCCCGCTTTCTTCAATACGATTGCCATGGGGCAGAACCCTGTGAAAGAAGCCTGGAACATGTTGAGTCCGACGAAGGCCGTGAACAGAAACCACGCCGGGTGGACGAAGTAACCTAACGCGAGGCTTGCGAGGACGAAGATACCGGCTATACGTAAAACGAGGCGGTCGACGTTTGCGGGTCTCATGATTTTTCCTCCTTCCCTGAAGTTATATCCTTCTGTAATGGTTTAGCACGAGTCCGGTCTCGAATGCGCGGCTCGTGACAAGCTTGAGCCTGACCTCGATGTCGCAGGCCCGGAGCAGAGGGGTCCCCGAGCCGAGTATTATCGGTACGATCGCGATGATGTAGTCGTCGATAAGCTTCTTCCTGTGGAACTGGGTGAATGTGCTCGCTCCACCGACTAACCATACGCGTTTCAGCTTCCATTGCCGCATCAGCTCTGCCGCATCTTCCACTTTCCCCGTAAAAAATTCCACGCATTCACGGAAGGGCTTCCGGGCGACATTGGAGAGGACGAGGCAGGGTTTGCTGCCGTAAGCCCATTTACCCGTGTCCGATATATGATCGTATGTCCTGGCTCCCATCACTAACCCATCGACGGAATCCAGGATCTCTCCGCACCCGGCCGTGGCGGGGGGCCATTCCGAGAGCCAGTCGACGTCGCCGTTCTCCCTGGCTATATAGCCGTCCACGCTGCATACGGAGTACAATATAAAGGAGGGATTCATGATTTGTTCCATGTTTAAGGCCGCACCTTGCCGATCTTATTAGATTTTATCGGAGCAACAAATAATAGCATAACATATACGACGCGTGATTTTGTAGTGGCGGCGGTACCGGCCGTAAAACAATAAAGCCCCATTGATCCTGAGAATTTGATCCGTATTTAGAACAGGAAAGAAAGGTATAACAAATTGCGGATGAGGACGGAAATAAGTAACTATTTAATCGTGCTAACGTTTTTTATTTTATGCTCTGCTGTAACGACTGTGTAAGGAATTACCGCTGCTTGTTTACGGCTGGAGACTCCTGCTGCGACGCGACGAAGGTGGTGATCAACGGATCGGACGGTCGATATAGTTTCATACCGAGACGCGATCTGCCAGTCGTTTTATCAGGGTGAAAGTTTTTTTAGTACGGGTGGGCGACTGGCAGAAGCAATTAAAGAATTCCTGTTTCTGTTCTTTTCAGAAAGTTAAGCCAGGACCGGAAATAATTTTTAACTTACATCCGCTCTAATGCTTGTCGTTCGATTCGGCCGAATGCCTCTCTTCTGATTCATCTGCGCCTGATTCTGTTCCTTCCTGGATTACGACCAGGCTGCTGGCTTTTTCAACTTCGGAATGGCTGAAATAGAAGTAGTCTAAGAGTCTTATATCTATGTCTTCCCTCACCAAAATCACCTCCCCTGCCTGATGACATATATGTAAATACATTTTAACATTTCCGGGCCGGTAATGTAAGAGGTTTTTTTATCTGTATATGCCCCGGCTGTCCCTCATTTTATGAAAAAGTACTCAGGTGTATGAAAAATATCGATTAAACTGTCCTTCGTTCGCCAGATCGTTCGTCGTATGAATGAAGCGGACTCTAATTATTGGAGAAATGGCATGACCGAATCGAAACTGTCCGAAAACAATCTAACTAATTAAGAGGATACTAACATGAAGCCGCTGACTGAAACGCTGCTGCTCCGACAGGCGGGTTTCGATGATCGGGGCGTTTCTCGACGAATCCATTCCACGGTTCGATCAGCTGAAAACTACCAACGAGTGAGAAGAAACAAAAGGAGCATTTGAAATGTCCGTATCGCAGTTTTCAAGCATTGATGTCCTCACCCGGAAACGTGTCCGGGTTCTCGATACCGAAATAAGCTATGTCGATGTCGGCGAAGGTGATCCTATAGTCTTTCTGCACGGGAACCCGACATCGTCCTATCTCTGGAGAAACATAATTCCGTTTCTTGAGAAAGCAGGTCGATGCCTGGCACCTGATTTAGTGGGGATGGGACAGTCCGGGAAATCTCCGGACCGTGCGTATCGCTTCGCGGATCACGTCCGTTATCTCGATGCGTGGTTCGACGCTTTAAACCTGGCGAAAAACGTCGCCCTCGTCGTACACGACTGGGGATCGGCCCTGGGGTTTTATCGGGCCTTCCGCAATCCTGATCAGGTGCGGGCCATAGCATACATGGAGGCTATTGTTCAACCGCTCAAGTGGGACGACTTCCCGGCCGGTGTTGATGAGATGTTCCGCGCCCTCCGCTCGGACAAGGGCGAGGGGATGGTCCTCGATCACAATTTCTTCGTGGAGACCATACTGCCGAAGAGCATTATCCGGAAGCTGTCCGACGAGGAAATGGAAGCATACCGCGCACCGTTTAAAGACCGCGATTCACGGCTGCCGACGCTCACCTGGCCGCGCGAGCTGCCGATAGAGGGCGAGCCGCCGGATGTAGTGGCGATTGTCAGGAATTACGGCGAGTGGCTTGGGAAGAGCGCGATACCGAAGCTTTTCATCTCTGCAGAGCCTGGTGCGATCCTTGCTGGCCGGAACCGCGATTTCTGCCGGACCTGGCCTAACCAGCGGGAAGTCACGGTGAAGGGAATACATTATGTCCAGGAGGATTCGCCGGCAGAGATAGGTCTCGCACTTGTTGATTTCTTGGGCGGCTTGCGATAGCGTCAGGGGATATTTCGCGAAATTAGCTCTGAATAGAATCTAATTAAGAGGATACGAACATGAAGCTGCTGAGTGAAACTAATACGACACTCCTTAACGTCTCTATGCTGCTCCTGCGCCTCGCGGTCGGTATCATACTCTTCGTGGCCGGCGCCGGGAAGGTCATGGGATGGTTTGGCGGCATGGGGATGGATGCCACAATCAATATCTTCGTCACAAATATGGGAATTCATCCGCTGCTCGCTTACCTTAGCTGCTACACAGAGTTCATCGGCGGGTTTCTCTTGATCGTCGGGCTGCTTACCCGGCCCGCCGCCTTCGCCATAACGATAAATATGCTCGTGGCCGGGATCGTGACGCTCCCGAACGGCTTCATGGCGGGGGCTTCGTACCCCTTCAGCATGATGGTGAGTTCGATCGTCATCCTCCTGGCCGGGCCTATGGCGTACAGCCTCGACGCACAGCTTCTCAGCGGGAGAAAGGAGAGCGCGGTCTTCAAGCGCGTTTAACGGCGACATCATGAGAAAAGTGATCGTATCGAATCTGATATCGCTCGACGGCTTCATTGCGGGGCCGAACGGGGAAATAGACTGGTTCGGCTGGGATGAAGAGCTCGAAAGCTATTGCAGGGATCAACTCGGATCTATGGACACGATTTTATTCGGACGCGTAACTTATGAGCTCATGGCGGGCTACTGGCCTGCGGCGTCGGCTACGGAAAATGATCAGGCGATCATCGACGCGATGAACAACCTGCCCAAGGTCGTTTTTTCGAGAACGCTCGATAGAGTCGAGTGGAAGAATTCCAGGCTGGTGAAGGACGATATTGAGGGTGAAGTCGCGAGAATGAAACGGGAGCCGGGAAAGGACATGGTTATATTCGGCAGCGGAAGTATCGTATCGTCTCTCGCGCCGGCGGGCCTGATAGACGAATACCGGATCTTCGTCAATCCGGTCGTTCTGGGCAGGGGAAAGTCGATGTTCCGTGGGATAGATAACAGACTCGGACTGAAACATTTATGCACGAGGACGTTCGGGAGCGGTCTCGTGCTCATATGCTATGAGCCGGCTGAAAGGAGCAGTTAGTCTTGACGGGGTGTTTATGAGATCAAGATCATCGGAGAACTTATGAGGAAAACATACCACGGGAGCTGCCACTGCGGCGCCGTCCGCTTCGAATGCGAGATAGACCTTGCACAGGGCACTAGCAAGTGCAACTGCTCTATCTGCGCCAAGACCAGGTTCTGGAAGGCTCTCATCAAGGCTGACGCGTTCAGGCTGATAGAGGGAGAAGAAGCGCTCACGGATTACCAGTTCGGGAGCAACACGATACACCACCTCTTCTGCGGCCGCTGCGGCGTGAAGCCGTTCGGCAGGGCGTTCCTCGACGTTACTTTCGGCGGCGAGACTCTGTCGGGCGAATACTACGCGGTCAACGTCGCGTGCCTAGACGATGCGGCGCCTGCCGAGCTCTCGGAAGCGCCTGTCCGGTATGAAGACGGTAAGAACGACGACTGGGAGTCTCGTCCCGACGAGGTCAGGCAATTGTGAATCTTACGATGCGAGGCAGGGTCAATCAGCGGTAAAGGCTTGGGAGTTCGCTCTTTAAGTTTGCAGGAAGTAGATCAAATCCAGTATCAGGAGGCCAAACATGTCTGAGTTAACCGATTCCATGAGGGAGTTCCTGAACGGGCGTCACTACGCAACACTGGCGACGCTCAACGAGGACGGCACTATTCACCTCACGCCGGTGTGGTACCTCTTCGAGGACGGGCGCTTTTACGTGGAGTCCTCTCCCTCTGCGCGGAAAGCCAGGAACGCCGCCGCCCGTCCGCAGGCTTCGATTGTAGTCGACAGCCGACGTAGGCAGGGAGACGAGCTCTGGGTGAGCGCGTCGGGGACAGCGGAGATAATCGGCGGAGAGCGGTCGGGCGAGATAGCCGCGAAAATTCTCAAGCGGTATATAACGAAAGCCGGCCTAGAGGACCCGAGGGTAGGGCCGGGCTTTTCGGCGGGCGGCGGAGTCGTTATCTGTATCACGCCCCGTTCCTGGGGGTCGTGGGATTTCAAGAGCCTCGACGACCAGTATTTCGGCGGCATACTGAGACAGACGCCCGAGAAGTGGTTCCATCAGGTTGATTGATGAGGATTCTCTCTTCGACTTGCATATATCGATGGCATTCGAGCCTGCTTGCTTGAGCTGACAAAAAATTATCCGAAGTGTCCTGAAACCGCCCGCCCGTTCGTCGTATGTATGTGAATAAACACATAGGAGAGTGACCATGAGCACGAATAAAACTGAAGAAAGCAGAATCCGGAAGCAAATTGAGGACTGGGCGGTGAAATTCCGCGCCAAGGACCTCGACGGGATTATGTCCATCTATGCACCGGACATCGTGTCCTTCGACGCCATAGCCCAGCTGCAATTCAAGGGGGCTGATGAGTATAGGAAACACTGGGAAGCGTGTCTTTCATTCTGTCAGGGCCCGATAATCTTCGAGACGCGTGACCTGAATATAACGGCCGGCGATGACGTTGCCTTCAGCCATTGCCTTACATGGTGCGGAGGAACTGACGAGAGCGGCGAGGAAAAAGCCTCGTGGATGCGGGCGACGGTTTGCTGGCGCAAGGTAAACGGAGAATGGAAGGTCGTGCACGAGCATTACTCGGCGCCTTTCGACATGGAAAGCGGAAAGGCACTCTTCGATCTCAAGCCCTAGCGTCCGGGGGTTTAGTTCACGGCACTGTATGAGCCGCGTAAGAAAATGAGCGGAGGTAAAATCGCACGGAGTTTTAACGGGAGGGCCGACGGATGTTCAAAAACACAAAGGCATTCAGCGGTTTTTCTGTAAACGAAATAGAAGAAGCCAAGAGGTTTTACGGCAAAACGCTCGGGCTCGAGGTTTCGGAATCGCACGGCATGTTAAACCTGCACATTGCGGGCGGCGCGAATATATTGATTTATCCCAAGCCTAATCATACTCCGGCGACTTTTACGATTCTTAATTTCCCCGTGGACGATATCGAACAGGCGGTGAAGGAATTGACCGGGCGCGGCGTGCGGTTCGAGATTTACGACCTGGACGAGATCAAGACGGACGAAAAAGGCATATTCCGCGGTGAAGGGCCCAAGATAGCTTGGTTCAAAGACCCCGCGGGAAATATATTGTCAGTGCTGGAAGAGTGATAAGTTAATATCACAGTTGCAGTAAAATCAACGAGCGTCCGGAAAGCGCTTGCTCATTCACCGTATAAGCCGGACGATGCAAGATTGTAGGAAAGGGGAATTAATAATGATCACAGGGCTCAAGACCTTAAACACGTTCATCCTGATCTTAACGTTGGCCCTTGTCGTGGGATGCAAATCGGGTGAAGAGGCTGACGACGGCGCGGTCGATACGCTCAAGAAGCGGGGTTACGCTCCCGTGAACGGCCTCAAAATGTATTACGAGGTTCACGGCGCTTCTAACGGCCGGAATCCGCCGCTCGTGCTGCTTCACGGAGGCGGATCGACGATCGATACCTCCTTCGGAGAGGTTCTCCGGTCTTTTGCACGGACAAGGCAGGTCATCGCATTCGAGCAGCAGGGACACGGCCACACGGCGGACATTGCGGATCGCCCGTTTACCTTCGAGCAGTCGGCTGACGACGCCGCGACACTCCTTCAGCATTTCAATATCGATCGGGCTGATTTCTTCGGCTATAGCAACGGGGGAAGTATCGCTCTGCAAGTCGCAATACGGCATCCGGAGATCGTGCGCAAATTGGTTGTCGCCTCGGCCATTTTCGAGCGCGACGGACTTTATCCGCAGTTCTGGGAGTCTATGCAGCGTGCGACCCCGGAGGACATGCCCCCGGAATTGCGGGACGCCTATCTCCGTGTTGCACCGAATCCGCAAGACTTTCCCGCGTTCTTCGCCAAGTGCGTGAAACGTATGCTTGAGTTTAAGGACTGGCCCCCTCAGGACATTCAGTCGATCGATGCGCCGACTCTTGTCATAGTCGGGGATGCCGACGTCGTCCGCCCCGAGCACGCGGTGCGGATGTTCCGCCTGCTCCCGAATTCACAGCTCGCGGTGCTGCCGGGCACTGATCACATGGCACTCGTGGAGCGTTCCGACTGGCTGGTCACGATGGTCGAGGCGTTTCTCGACGCGCCTATGCCGTCGCCCAGGCATATGAAAATTACTAACGAGTGAGAGGAAACATTGTTTGACGAGAAACAAATTTTATTGAGGAGAAAAATCATGGGCATAAACAAGACGAATAAGGAATCGGAGATCAGAAAGCTTATCGACGATTGGAGAGACGCCATGCGTGGGGGAGACATCGACGCTATAATGTCGTTCTACGCTCCCGATATAAGGCTCTTCGATATCATTCCGCCGCTCGAACACAAAGGGCAGGAGGCATACAGGAAGATCTGGGATATGTGCTTGCCGGCTTTCGAGGGCCCTATAGAATGCGAGGTCCGCGACCTCAGAATCACCGCAGGCGACGACATGGCGTTCAGCCACGGACTCTACCGCTTCTGGGGAACTATGACTGACGGAAAAAAGATGGATATGTGGGCGCGCGGGACCGTTTGCTACAGGAAACTGGACGGAAAATGGATGATCGTGCACGATCACCACTCCGTGCCCATAGATATGTCGACGAACCAGGCGCTTTTCGACCTGAAGCCTTAGCGCTGAATGTCCGGCGGCCCATGAAAGTTTCGGTAGTTCGGGTAATCGGGACTGCGTATAATTATTCGGGGTGATATACGGGGGCGGGTTATATTAATTTTTGACGGGCTGTCCTTAACACCTTCTTTCGTTCGTCGTATGTATGCAGGTAAATAAATCAGTGAGGAGAACGACTATGGCTACAGAGCCGATTTCAGAGTATATATTGTTATTCCGGGGCACCCATTGGTTCAAGGGCCTCTCGCCGGAGGAGATTCAGCAGATAGTCGACCGGATGCACGCCTGGCTCGACGGGTTGACAGCCGAAGGCAAGGCCAAGGCCGGGCAGCCGCTCATGTTCGAGGGCAAAGTCGTCTCGCAGAAGAACGGCAGGGTAGTGTCGGACGGCCCCTTTGCGGAATCCAAGGAAGCGATCGCCGGATATTTTCTCCTTAAAGTAGACAGTCTCGACGAGGCTGTCCAAATCGCCAAAAACTACCCGGGCCTGAATTACGGCGCGACAGTCGAGGTAAGGCCTGTCGCCCCCGAGTGCGCGGCCTCGCTTGCCCTCCTCGACAAGATCGAGGAAGAAAAGGCGTCTCATTCGGGCGCGCCGCAATACGCCTGAGATGCAGAAGCACCGGACTGCCGGTTCCGATATCGCCCCTGGAAAGGATCGCGGGGAGATAACCGAGGTCGTGGAGCATTGTTTCCGCCACGAATCGGGGAAGATCGTCTCCACGCTCACGAGGATATTCGGCGCAAGGCACCTGAACCTCGCTGAGGACGTCGTCCAGGAGGCGCTCGCCAGAGCGCTTCAGACGTGGCCCTATTACGGCGTCCCCCGGAACCCTGCCGCATGGCTCACGCAGGTCTCGAAGAACCTGGCGCTCGATCTGATAAGGCGCGACAAGGTCTTCCGGAACAAGCAAACCGATATCGCCGTTCTCATGGAGAGCGCTCCGGCATTTTCGGGAGGAGAGGACGCTGTGTCATTCAAGGACGAGATCAGGGACGACCGCTTGTGGATGATGTTCATGTGCTGTCACCCTTCTGTCCCTCGGGAAGCGCAGGTGGCGCTCGCGCTCAAGACCCTTTGCGGATTCAGCCCGGGAGAGATCGCGAAGGCGTTCCTGACGTCCGAGGCTGCGATCGCAAAGAGGCTTACGCGCGCGAAACGGAGGATACGCGATGCGTCTATCCCGTTCGAGCTGCCGGCCGGCGACGAGCTCAGGGAGCGTCTCGACGGCGTGCTCCACACTATTTACCTATTGTTCAACGAAGGATACAAGGCCTCCGGGGGCCATGAACTCATCAGAAAGGAGCTTTGCCATGAAGCGGTCCGCCTGTGCGCTTTACTCGCCGGGCACCCGGTCGGCAACCGGCCTCACGTCCATGCGCTCCTCGCGCTGATGCTCCTCAACGCCGCGCGGCTCCCGGCGAGGATGAGCGCTGACGGGGACATCCTCCGGCTGAAAGAGCAGGACCGGTCGCTGTGGGACCAGGCCATGATAGCCAGGGGTTTATATCATCTCGTGCTGTCGACCGAGAGCGACGAGGCGAGCGTTTATCACCTTCAGGCGGGCATCGCCGCCTGCCACGCTGCGGCAAGGGACTACAAATCGACTGACTGGCGGCGTATACTCCACTATTACGATCTCCTGACTGCGATCGACGATTCTCCCGTGGCGGCCCTCAACCGCTCGGTGGCGGTCGCCTATGTGCACGGTCCCCGTGCCGGGATCGAGGCGGTCGAGGCTATCCGCAACCTCGATCATCTCGAATCTTATTATCTCCTCTACGCGGTCTTGGGCGAGTTCGAGGAGCGGCTCAATAACAGGAAGGCCGCGGCGGAATATTTCCGCAAATCGCTCGAGCTCACGACGATAAAGTCGGAGCGCAAGTTCTTCATGAAAAAGATACGCGCGCTCGAGAGCGGCCGCAGCGGCGGCTGATTTTCCCGCCGCAACGAAATCCGTTTTGCCGGGCTCCGGCATCGGATCGCGTATTTAAATCATCTAACCTTTTTGATGTAAAATTAACCTCGCATCTTAAGCCGTACTGACAGGAGGATACTATGGATTCCGATTTCTGGCCCGCGCAGACGAAAAAGCTCCGCGACATGACCGGTATAGATCATCCCATAATCCAGGCGCCTATGGCGGGCGGGCCGACTACGCCCGAGCTTGTCGCTGCCGTGTCGAACGCTGGGGGGCTGGGCTCCTTCCCGGGCGGATACCTTTCGCCCGATGAGATAGATTCCGCGATAGGGAAGATACGCTCGCTCACCGATAAACCTTTTGCCGTAAACCTGTTCGTACCCGAAAAATCGCGGCGAAAGAAGACGCCGCAAAGGGTGATGAAGAAGCTCGGGGAGATCGCGCGAGAGGTCGGCGCCGAGCTTCCGGTAGAGAACGAAATACAGGACTTCCCATTCGACGACCAGCTTGGTGTTATTCTCGACAACGACGTGCCCGTATTCAGCTTCACGTTCGGAATTCCGAAGCGGAAGCACATCAAAGAGCTCCGGAGGAGAAAAGTCACGGTCATAGGGACGGCCACCTGTGTCGAAGAAGGGGCTATGCTCGAAGAGGCAGGCTGCAGCGCGGTGGTTGCGCAGGGGAGTGAGGCGGGAGCGCACAGGGGGACGTTCGCGAAGACGGAAAGCCTGCCCATGATCGGCGGAATATCGCTCGTGCCCCAATTGGCCGATAAAGTCGGCATACCCGTCATATGCTCGGGAGGCATAATGGACGGGCGGGGTATAGCGGCAGCGCTCGCCCTGGGCGCGTCCGCAGTGCAGATGGGTACAGCGTTCCTGAGCTGCGACGAAGCGGCTGTCCCTGCGCCGTGGCTCGAAGCGCTCGGGAATTCCCTCGATTCGAGCACGGTCGTGACGAGGGTGTATACAGGGAAATACGCGCGAGGCATAAGGAACCGTTTTTACGACGAGATGTCGGCACTCGAGGACAAGCTCCCTGATTATCCGATCCAGAACTATCTCACGCGGCCTATAAGATCGGTGTCGCGATCTAAGGGCAATCCCGAATACATGTCCCTCTGGGCGGGGCAGGGCTCGCCCATGTCGAGGAGATGCCCGGCAGGAGAGCTCGTGCGTATGCTGGTCGAGGAATACAAGGAAACCTTCCGCCGCTTGAGAGGGTGATTTCAAATCGTTGCATACGCAACAACACTGATCTTAGGAAAATTTTTCCCTTCCGTATTCACTGCTCGGAGGTCGGTCTTGAAATCTCACTCCGTTAATATTATTTGCATACACATAGATATTTTCAATCTCAGGGAATTTTTTCATAAGCGGAAATTTTTTGTTGTATCGTCCAAACCCGTATGTTATAACGGTTCCGTAGTTGAAAAATCCTTGACAGGGGGTGCTATCATGGGTTTTTTAAGTAACTCAAATTTAAAGCAGTTCAGCTGCGGAGACGTTATTCCTGGGAGCAGCGGCATGCTCACGCTCGCCTTCGGCCCCGCCGCCGATCAGTTGAGCGGAGCGCCCGCGGGAAACGCGCAGTACCCGTTCTGGTTCGGCTGGTACCGCTGCAACATGGGCGAGGAATTAAAGCGGTGGAAGAATTCCGAAACCCATGTCGCTTACTTCGTGACGAAAGGGAGCTTCAAGATCCTGAGCGAAGGCGAGACCAAGACCATAGGTCAGGGGACGTGGATAGGGTTCCCGCCCAAGACCGAGTACGAGGTGCACTGCATGGAGAACGGCTCGGAGCTCCTCTGGGTTTATTCTCCGCCCAAGGCGGGGTAGTACCGGATTATTTTACAGATTGCCTGTTTTTTAGTCCGCCGCAGAGAGGATGGGCTCCCGCGGCGGACTTTTTTTAGATACCTTTCGTTCGCCGCATCTGCACGATCGCAGGTCTATCACTCCTTGTCGGGACCGGCATCCTCATGACGCGGCAGACTGTCTGCGGTCTCGAACCACTTTATTCTGCTTTCCCTCCATATATGGTACTCGGGGCGGACGAGCGAAGGGTCGTCGAGGCTCGCGGTCGTGACGTCCACGGTTACGGGGCCTTCCGACCTCCTGAATACGAGCTGCGTGCCGCATCCGCGGCAGAACTCGCGCTGGCTCTGCGCCGACGAGCGGTAGACGGAGGGCGTCCCCTGCAGGTAAGAGAAAGAGCCGGCGGGGACTGTGAGCCATGCGACCACGGGCGCTCCCGAAGCGCGCCGGCATATCCTGCAGTGGCAGTACCCGGCGTCGATTATCTCGCCGCTTATTCTGTAACGGACCTCACCGCACAGGCAGCCGCCTTCGAGCTGTCTCTTCATGCTGTGATCTCGACTCACGGAGGATTTGACGACTTATCCAGAGTATATGCGCCGGGATCCGCGGTCAAGCATGCTATTAACCGGGCCCGGATTATAACTCACATGGCCGTAATACCCGGGACGCTGGAATCCCTATCTAAAGTATCAGCTGTATTCCGAACTTCGGCGCTTCCTCTATGATTTTCCGTATGTGCTCCTCCGAGGGCGGCGGAGGGAACTTCGTATCATCGGTGACCGGCTCGCCTACGGCGTCGAAGAACTTCTCGAACCCCGAAGGGCTCACGATAACGAGCAGCCTTCCGGCTTCATCGGAATCGGACCTGAACGAATGACTTATCCCACGGGGGAGCGATATGAAATCGCCCGGCTCTGCGCGGAATTCCTCATCGCCGGAAAATATAGTGAACCTGCCCTTGAGCACGTAAAAAGCTTCGTCCTCGTTCCGGTGAATGTGAGGCGGCGGTCCCGGGTCTTTGGGCGGCACAAGAGCCTCGAACAGGGAATACGCACCTCCCGTGTCCTCTCCCGTGGCGAGGTATTTATAAACCGAACCCGCGACAGCTACCGATTTCTTTATAGAACCCATATGTTTTTCTCCTTGTCCTTATCAGTGCCCGGGAATCTCAGAGGAACATCTTTATCCCGAAGTTGGGCGCCTCCTCCACGAGCCTCATGAGCTCTTCGTGTGATGGGGGAGACGGTAATTTAGTGTCGTCCTCGACGGGTATGCCCGTAGCGTCGTAGAACTTCTCGAATCCCGCCGGGCTCGAGAATACGAGCATCCTGCCTATCGTGTCTGATTCGTTCCTGAGCCAGTGCTTTCGTCCCCTCGGCAGGAACACGAAGTCGCCGGGCTCTGCGTTGAATTCGTTCTCATCGAGGGAAAACGTGAACCGGCCTTGTACGATGTAGAACGCGACGTCCTCGTTATTATGTATATGAGGCGGAGGGCCCAGGTCAAAGGGAGGGACGCTCACTTCGAAAAACGCATACGCCCCGTCCGTGTCTTCACCCTTCATGTAAAACTTGTAAAGTTGCCCCCCTAGCGAGAGGGCGCCGTACTTATTCCGTAAATCCATGAACTGTTCTCCTGCTTCTCGATACGAATTAATTTACGATGATTTTACTAATTATTCTTGCTGTGGGAAGGAGTACAAAAGAGTTCCCCCGGCAGAACGCCACGCCATACGCATTAATTTCAGCAAATTGTGCTATATGGCACAAATTGGCACGGAGATAAAAAACCGCTTTGTCCCCTTAATTTATTGGTTAATCTCGTAAAAAAAAAAGAGAAAGGGGGCAGACATGCTGCATCTCAGCCGCTCGTTAATATTCCTCATCGTTGTCATCGTATTTTATTCGGCCCACGCTCAGAACGCCCGGGCTCACGGCTCCATGGAGACCCCTGTGAGCCGTATTTACAACTGTTATCTGGAAGGACCCGAAAACCCGAAATCGGCTGCATGCGTCGCAGCTGTCGGAGCGGGGGGAAAGCAGGCGCTATACGACTGGAACGGCGTAAACCAGGCGAACGCGAACGATGACCACAAGGCGGTCGTGCCTGACGGCGAGCTCTGCAGCGGGGGGAACGAGCTTTTCAAAGGCATGGAAATCGTGAGGGACGACTGGCATACGACGGTGATCTCGCCCGGTCCCGACGGGAATTTCGAATTCGTATTCCTGGCGACCGCCCCGCACAAGACGAAATATTTCAGGTTCTTCGTCACGAAGGACGGATATGATCCGCTCGGCGCTTTAAAATGGTCGGACCTCGAAGCCGCTCCGTTCTGCACGGTGACGAGCGTCGAGCTCGTAAACGGGAGGTACAGGATGAAGTGCCCGCTGCCTGATAAATCTGGAAAGGGCCTGATATACGCCGTATGGCAGAGGGCCGACAGCCCGGAAGCGTTCTACACCTGCATGGACGTTGAGTTCTCAGGCGGCACGCCTGTCGCGTGGAGGTCTCTCGGCGAATTGAGGGCGCATCAGGACCTCGCTCCCGGCGATAAGGTTACGTTCCGCCTCTTCGACGCGCAGTCGGGGGACGCGGGCACGTATACGGTCGAGCTCGGGGAGGGCGAGGCGGGAGCCGGGGACTGGCCCTTCTTTCTCGCTGAAGAAGTGAACGGGAATTCCACGCTCGTGAAAATAGGCGTGCTCGGTCCCGACGGGAATATAACGCCCGTCCACAGCTCGCAGGAGAACTCCGTTTACGTTTCCTCGACGGCCGAATACTCCTTCCAGGTGGACATCGATATGGCGGACAACGGGGGCGGGGACGGCGGAGAAGGCGGCGGAGACGGCGGGGGCGGATGCGACTGCGGATGCGAAGGGCACCCGGGAGGGGAAGCCGATTACGTCTATCCGGACGGCCTGGGCAGTTATGAGGAGGGTACCGTAGTGCTCGGTTCAGACGGGGACCTGTATCGGTGCAGGCCGTTCCCGAACTCTGGCTGGTGCAACCAGAGCGAGCTATACTACGCGCCGGGGACGGGACTCGCGTGGGGGGACGCGTGGGTCAGGCTCGATTGAATAACGATGACTGCGTTATTGCTCCATGCCCGTGTACCGACTATCTGTTTAATCAGTCATAATATCTTCCCGAATGTTTCTTCTGAAACTCCTGAGAGAACACAGGAAGGTTATTATTTCTTGCCGCAACAGCGGGTTCGGGGACAACCTGCTTGCGGCCGCCAATGCCTGGTATTACGCGAAAAACACGGGCAGGGCGCTCGTCATATACTGGTATCATTCACGCTACCTCGCCGATAAGAGCGAGAACGCCTTCTCTCATTTCTTTGAAATCCCCGCGAGCATCGAGGGCGTTCCCATAATAACCGCATCTCGCATTGACCGCTTGTCCGGCTTTCTCTTGTTGCACCTCCATTACCTGCTCCCGCGGCCTGACCCGCTTATGTACTTCTACAGGACGACGAGCAAGCTGGGCATACGTTCGGATTATCGTCTGACGCGGAGAATCCGTAAACGTTTCGACGAGACCGATGAAAGACTAAGGGCCATGGCCGATTTGAACCAGAGAGTCATCGTTACGCACGGCTGTTTCGTCCCGAACGAGAAACTCAGACCGTTCTTCGACGCGCTCTCGCTTAATGAGGCGTATCGAACCAGGGCGGATGCTTTTGCCGACGCGCATTTCAGGGAGAAGAAAGTCATTGGAGTGCATATAAGGTATTACAATCAAAACATGCTGCCTTCCGACCACACGAAATACTGGCTCGATCAGGTGAATGCACTCTCCGTGTGTCTGGATAAAATTCAGAAGGCGGCGGCCGGGCTCGAGGAACAGGAATACGTGGTTTTTCTATGCACTGATTCCCGTCTTGTCCATGATTTCATCTCAGGCTCCATAGGGAATGTAGTAGCGTATGAAAAGGAATTCGGCAGGGACAGCTCGAAAGAGATGCACGAGGAGCTGCCCGAAGAAACGGCGGCGGCTACCGTGATCGAGATGTTCCTGCTCGCGAAGAGCGACGTGCTCGTGAGGTTCCCGCCCGGGTCGTGGTTCTCTCACTACGCGAGCCTGTACGCGAAAAACATTATAACGTGATCCGCCAAACCCGGGCCCTGCGCCCGTCTGCACTATCGTCCCCGGAAGCGAGCGGACCGGGGAGAGACGCCATTGACAACAGGTATATAAGCGATAACATTAGGGCTAATATCGTCAGCAATAGCCGGACAGGCATTAAACTTGACTCCGTGAATATATGTTTCTCCTCAGATTACTTTTCAAAAAAGGGAAATTTGTCATTACGCGGCGGAACAGCGGGTTTGGGGACAATTTAATATCGGCCGCGAATGTCTGGAGCTATGCGAAAAATACGGAACGTACCCTCGTCATTGCCTGGGTGCCTTCGAGGTACCTCACCGACAAATGCGAGAACGCCTTTAGCCATTTTTTCAGCGTCCCCGAAACTATCGGCGGGGTTCCGGTCATGGTCGAGGATAGGGTCGATTGGCTGTCGGCATTCCTCATCAACTACTCCAATATATTCCTGCCCTTCCCGGACCCGCTCATATTTCTCTACGGATTGATACACAAGCTGGGATTTGATCCCAAACACAATTTGCTGACTAACAGAAGAAGCAAGCGGCAGGTGCCCATTGACAGGATAATCGTTAACTCGGAAGAGTCCGTATGGAAAGTATTCGTTACCAACGGAGGCCATTTTACCCCGTACGGTCATCTGAGGCCTTTCTTCGATGCGCTGCAATTAAAACCCGAGTTCAGGAAGGAAGTGGACGACTTCGCAGGGAAACATTTCAGGAATAAAAAGGTGATAGGCGCGCATATACGTTACTACGGACAGAGCCTGCCCCATTCCGACCATACCGATTCATGGCTCGACGAAGCAGGCGCGCTTGCCTCATGTATTGACAAGATCAGGGAGGCCGCGGCGGGGCTCGAAGAATCGGAATATATAGTTTTTTTATGCACGGATTCCGGCATGGTCCAGGACCATATCAGCCGGTCTATCGGTAACGTGGTGACGTATGAAAAGGAATTCGGTAGTGACGGATCAAAGGAGCTCCACCATGAGCTCCCGGTCGAGACGGCTGCCGCTGCCGTAATAGAGATGTTCCTCCTTGCCAAAAGCGACGCCCTTGTGAGGTATCCGGCGTGGTCGTGGTTCTCTTATTACGCGAGCCTGTACGCGAAAGAAGTCATAACCTGACCTTACGACACGGACAGGGAGGCGGACAGGGAATTTCTCTCTGTCGGGGAAATTAACCGGTGGACACGGCTTGACGGATAAATTCATTTTTATATTATCCCGAGCTGTTGTTATAATTTGCTGTAATAATTAATGCCGCGGGTCGTGTGAGATTATCGCCGGGTTGTCGGTGACCTGAATCAGGCAATACCGGGGTTAACCATGAAAAAGGCTCTTATAACGGGGATAACGGGACAGGACGGGTCGTACCTGGCGGAGTTCCTTTTGTCGAAGGGGTACGAGACGCACGGCCTCATCAGGCGGTCGAGCACTTTCAATACGGAGAGGATCGACCATATATACGTCGATCCGCACGTGACCGGCGCCAGGCTTTACCTGCACTACGGGGACCTGAGCGATTCGAGCAACCTCACGAACCTCATTTACAGCATCAGGCCCGACGAGATATACCACCTCGCCGCGCAAAGCCACGTGCGCGTGAGCTTCGATATGCCCGAGTACAGTAACGATATAACGGGGCTCGGCACTGTGAGGATCCTCGAATCCATAAGGAGGAGCGGCATAAACTGCCGTTTCTACCAGGCGTCGAGCAGCGAGATGTTCGGGGCCTCACCCCCGCCGCAGAACGAGAACACCGAATTCCGTCCCAGGAGCCCCTACGCCTGCGGCAAGCTGATGGCGCACTGGACAGCCGTGAATTACCGGGACGGGTACGGCATCTTCGCCGTGGGAGGGATACTGTTTAACCACGAATCCCCGAGGAGGGGAGAGACTTTCGTCACGAGGAAGATCACGAAGGCGCTCGCGAATATACTCGCGGGCAAACAGGACGATCTCTACCTCGGGAACCTCGATCCCAAGCGCGACTGGGGCTACGCGCCCGAGTACGTACAGTCCATGTGGAAGATGCTCCAGCAGGATGCGCCACAGAGCTTCGTTATCGGGACCGGCGAGATGCATTCCGTAAGGGAATTCGTGGAGGAGGCCTTCTCGTACGCTGATCTCGACTGGAGCAAGTACGTGAAGACCGATCCCAACTATTACAGGCCGACGGAGGTCGAGAGCCTGCAGGCGGACTTCGGGAAGGCGAAGGAGGTCCTCGGCTGGAAGCCCGTGATAAGGTTCGGCGATCTCGTACGGATAATGGTCGACGCGGACATGAGGAAAGCGGGGCTAGAGCCGGTCGGGGAGGGGGACAGGATAATCAGGGAAAAATTCCCGGACAGGTGGTGGAAGAGGGATTGATCTGCGGGACGGGGGAGAGATTTTTCTCTCTTCGTATTTTATAATTCAGGACAGGTAAAGAAAATGGCTCTCGACCTAAGCTCGAAAAAAATTCTGCTTACCGGAGGCAGCGGGTTCCTCGGCACTTTCGTTGCGGGGGAGCTTGAGGCGAGGGGTGTCAGGAAAAGCAATATAAGAATCCCGCGGAGCAGGGACCTCGATCTCAGGAAGTGGGAGAACTGCCGGAAGGCTGTAGACGGCACCGACGTCGTCATACACCTGGCGGCGAAGGTAGGGGGTATCGGATTCAACCTCAAATACCCGGGCGAGCTCTTTTACGATAACGCCATAATGGGGATACAGCTTATGGAAGCCGCCAGGCAGGCTGGAGTGGAGAAATTCGTCTGCGTCGGGACCGTATGCGCGTATCCGAAGTTCACGCCCGTCCCTTTTAAAGAGGAGAATTTGTGGGACGGGTACCCCGAAGAGACGAACGCCCCTTACGGCGTCGCCAAGAAAGCCCTCCTCGTCCAGGCGGAGTCCTACAGGAAACAGTACGGTTTCAACGCCATATACCTCGTCCCCGTGAACCTCTACGGCCCGGGCGACCATTTCGATCCCGAGGACGCCCACGTCATTCCTGCCCTCATACTCAAGTTCTTCGACGCGAAGGAAAAGGGCCTGGAAAAGGTCACGGCGTGGGGCACGGGTAACCCGTCGAGGGAGTTCCTCTTCGTGAAGGACGCCGCGAGAGGCATAGTCACGGCAGCGGAGAGGTATGAAAAGAGCGCTCCCGTGAACATAGGCTCCGGGGAGGAGATCAGGATAGGGGAGCTCGTCTATATGATAAAGGAGCTCGTCGGTTACGAAGGCGAGGTCGAATGGGACGCCTCGCGCCCCGACGGGCAGCCGAGGCGTAAGCTCGACGTCACGAAAGCGAAGGAAGAGTTCGGCTTCGAATCCGAAATATCGCTTGCGGAAGGGCTCGTCGAAACGATCGAGTGGTACAGGACCCATATGCTCAGGCGTTAGACACATTCTTTCCTGTGTCACGTCTCCCTTATCAGCCTCTTAATGCAAATCAGGCATAATATTCAGGCGGCAGTTTGGCGTTATAATTCATTCATCCGGATGATATAAATGACCGGCAAGACGCTCGAGAACAGGACGTTCGAAGAGATAAAGTTGGGCGATACGGCCAGCATCTCGAAGACACTCACTAAAGAGGACCTCGAGAAGTTCGCCGCGCTGACCGGGGACCTCGACCCGATCCACCTGAACGAGGGCTACGCGGTCAAGCACAATTCGGGGAAACTTGCAGCACAGAGCATATGGAGCGGTCTCCTCGCGTCGACGCTGCTCGGCTCCGAGCTGCCGGGACCGGGCACCGTCTACGTATCGCAGAAGCTCGATTTCATAAAGACGCTCAAGGTCGGGGATACGATCACGCTGACAATACGGGCGAACAGGAAGGAGCCCAAGACGAAGGTCGTGAGCTTCGACTGCCTCTGCGTAAATCAAAATGGTGAAACGGTGATGACGGGGACCGCGTCCGTGATAGCCCCCGTCGAGAAGGTATCGGTGCCTCTCGCCGAGGGCCCCGAGCTCCTGGTAAAGACGTATAACAAGTACGAGCGCTTCATAGAGAGATGCGCCGAGCTCGAAAATCCGCGCACCGCAGTCGCCCACCCCTGCGACGAGTCTTCTCTCAGGGCGGTAGCGGCGGCCTGGGAGGAAGACCTCATTGAGCCCGTGCTTGTTGGCCCTGAAGAAAGGATAAAGAAGGCAGCCGCCGAAAACGGCATCGATATATCCGGGCTCGGGATAGTGAACACGCCTCACAGTCATGCCTCCGCCGCGGAAGCCGTCAGGCTCGTGAGGGAAGGGGACTGTGCGGTACTCATGAAGGGGAGCCTACATACGGACGAGCTGATGTCGGAGGTCGTGAAACCCGATACGGGGCTCAGGACGGAGAGGAGGATCAGCCACGCCTACATCATGGACGTGCCCACGTACCACAAGACCCTCATAATCACGGACGCGGCCGTAAACATATACCCGGGGCTCGACGACAAGGTGGACATATGCAGGAACGCCATAGAGCTCGCCCACATACTCGGGATCGAGACGCCCAAGGTAGCGATACTCTCCGCCGTCGAGACGGTCACTTCCAAGATAAGGTCCACGCTCGAGGCGGCGGCGCTCTGCAAGATGGCCGAGAGGGGGCAGATCACGGGGGCGATCCTCGACGGGCCGCTCGCGTTCGACAACGCGATAAACAAAGAGGCCGCCCGGATAAAGGGGATCGAATCGGAAGTCGCGGGCGACGCGGACATCATGATAGTGCCCGACCTCGAGGCCGGGAACATGCTCGCGAAACAGCTCACTTACATGGCAAGGGCGGAAGGGGCGGGAATTGTGCTGGGCGCGCGCGTGCCGATAATTCTCGCGAGCAGGTCCGATTCGCTCCGCACGAAAATCGCGTCCTGCGCCGTGGCCGTTCTCATAGCCGCCTCGAAGAAGTCCGCGGACTCCGGGCGGAAATAAGTCAAACACCGTCCATCACTGAACAAAATGAAGGGGAGAGGGACACGGCTGCCGCGTGCGCCCTCCCCTAAAATGCTCTTATGACACCCTCATGAAACCACTATAGCTCTCCGGGGGATTTGTCCTTTATAGTGCCCCAGTTGGAATTCGCCTGCGTGATGTAGCCGGGTTTGTCCTTGTCCCATTCCTGCTGTATGGATTTGTCGAGATTCAGGTAGAGAGTGCCGTCGACAACCTCCCACACAGCCGGGTCCCCCCAGAACTTCTTCCCTTTTGCGACACCGTATGCGCAGTATCCGCCGTATGCGGGCAGGTATTTCAGAGGGTCTTTCTCGAACGCGTTCTTGTTCGCCTCGCTCGAGAAGAGGTACGTTACCCCATTATACTCCACGGTATATCTCCCGTTCCCCCTCACTGGCCCGGATTCCGTGAAATAGGACACCACGTCGTATCCACCTGCGGCCACTGTCGCGACCTCCGTACCGTCTCCCGCGCGCGCGGACGTAGCGCCCGAGACCGCGAGACCTAAAACCAGAACAAATGCAGCTGCAAATAAGATGAGCTTCGTCATGAAGCACCTCCTTGTGAATTTTACGTTTGTGATGATCCGGAAGCGTGAGGGATGCGGGGAATTTATACTTGTATCTACAAGTGTGTGTCTATAAATAAGAATTATTTTTTCCGGGCTGCTGCGCGGATCCTGTCCGTACTGACGGTTCTAAAATAATCTGCCGGGGAGAACGCTGCAGCTTTGAAAGGGGTTCACGGACAGCCTCGGCTTATTCTGCCGGATCAGATCGTCTTCAGCTTCTCCCGCGCCGTCTGGGCTTCATGGGAGTTCGGGTACTTGTCTATCAAGGTGTTGAGGAAGTATTTGGCTTCCTGCTTCCTGCCTAGGTTGATGAGGGAGAGCCCCTGCTTGAGATAGGCTTCGGGGACCCTCTTGTCCTTGGGGTAGGTGTCGATCAGCTTCTGGTACTCGAGTATGGCGTCCTCGTACTGGCCGTCGTTATAGCTCGCGGCAGCTCTCGAGAATATGAATTCCGGTGTGTTCGACGGGGTTTTCGGCTTCGCCTGAACGGTCTTGCCGTTTTTCCCGTTCTTCCTGCTCTCCGTTTTTACGGCCGTCCTGTCAGCGGCTGCGTTCCTGAGCTTGAGGGCTTCCACATCGAGTGCGAGCCTCTGCTGCCCGGCCTCTACCTTGCCGATGTCCTGGTTAATCCGGGAAAGCCCGGCTTCCATGTCCTCCGTGAGCTTGTCTATCCTGGCTTCAAGCGCCGCCTGCCTGTCGTACAGGTCCTGGATGTCCGTTTTAGGGTAACAGCCGGTGAAAATTAATAGCATGAACGGAACTACGACGGAAACGGGTTTCAAGCGCGTGATGTTCATAGTTATACGGATTTAAGAATAACCGCCCAAGGGCTAATACTCTACCAGATTCTTCGGATTTATCTATATGAGATTTCGTGAGCTTCCCTCCGATCGGGACTGTATAAATAGGGGGCCGTGATAGGGGACCGGCGAACCCTTATGGCCGCGGGGTGTAGAGGAGCCGTGATACGGGTACTCTTACACCCGGAACGGCTGAGGGCTATAATTTTAGCGGCGGCGCCTGTTTTTCCGCCCCCCGCGCGGAATGCCGATACCCGATGCAGGCCCGAGAAAATTCGATATGAGTTGACTGCAATAACAGGTAGAATTTTTAATGTATATGTATATTAGCGGCTGAATAACGGTGTGAATCCCTTGAACCTCAGTAAACAGATAACCCTTGGTTACGCCTTGATGTTTTTCTTTATGCTCCTTACGAGCGGGCTGTCTATATACAGCATCTACAACCTCGACAAGACGGCCTCCAACATAAGGGGCCGGTACAACACCCTCTCTAAGCTCCTTACCGAGAAAGAGGAGGGCAAGCAGGGCATATTCGCTAACGAGATGCTCCTCGAAGCCATACGGATCTCCGACAAGCAGATAAAGTACTCATACGTCATGATATTGACGGTCGTCGGAGTAACGATGCTCTTCGGGATCGTGCTGACTATATTCATACCGAAGATGATAACGAAGCCCATACAAAGCCTCTTCAACGCGGCCGAGTCGGTCGCGGCCGGGGACTATTCCGTGAGGCTCCGGGAGGTTAAGACCTCGAGCGAGATAGATACGCTCGTCAGGGCCTTCAACAACATGATAGACAACATAGAGAGGAACAACAGGGAGCTCCAGAAGAAGAACGAGGAGATAATGAAGCTCCTCGAGACGACGAGGAGGTTCAACGAGCTCCTCGAGTCGGAGATCGCCCAGGCGACACGCGAGGTGGAGGAGAAACACTGGGAGCTGATGAAGGCGGAGAAGCTCGCGGCGATAGGGGAGCTCGCAACGGGTGTGGCGCACGAGGTGAGGAACCCGCTTTCGGGGATCGGGCTAGCGCTCGAGCTCATGAAGGACGAGACCGAGAACGAGGAACACAAGCAGACGATAAGGGACATCCTCAACGAGATATCGAGGCTCGAGCGCATAGTCAAAGGACTCTTCCAGCTCGGCCATCCGAAGAGCATACAGCTCATCGAATGCACCCCTAACGATATAGTCGAGAGGGCCCTCAACCTCGTGAGCATGAAGGCCAGGGAAAAGGGTATAACGATTAAAAAGGACCTCGCCTGCAGGAGCACCTTCTACGTGGACCATGAGCAGATAGAGCAGGTTGTGCTGAACCTCCTCATAAACGGCATAGAGGCCACGGGGCGGAGCGGCGAGGTGCTCGTCGAGACGAGAAGTAATAATGGCTCGGTCGAGATATCGGTCTCCGACACAGGCTGCGGCGTCCCTGACGACGAGATGGAGAAGATACTCCAGCCCTTCTATTCGACGAAGGAGACGGGGACGGGGCTCGGGCTTGCTATTTCAAGCAGGATAGTGGAGGCTCACAAGGGCAAGCTCCACATATCGAGCCGGGTGGGGGAGGGCTCTACGTTCGTTGTGGAGATTCCGGCCGACCTTAATCTGGAGCTCGGGGCGGAAGACAGTGCCGAAGCCGGGCATGGGACGGAGGACTATAAACTCAACTAATCCGGAGGGAGCGGAGAAGTCTAAATAAAATATGAGCTCACTCATTCTGATAATCGAAGACGAAAGGCTCCTGTGCAAGCAGCTTCATAAGGCGCTCACGCAGGAAGGATATTCCGTCATAACGTCCTACGAAGGGGGGGAGGGGATAGACCTCGCGAAGAGGGAAGGCCCCGACCTCGTGCTCCTCGACCTCAAGCTCCCCGACACGGACGGCCTCGAGGTGCTGAAGGCGTTCTCGAGGTGGGAGCGCCCCCCGACGACGATAATGATGACGGCCCACGGCAACGTTGAAGTCGCCGTCACCGCCATCAGGGTAGGCGCATACGACTTCATAGAGAAGCCGTTCCCCCTCGACAAGTTGAAAGTGATGGTCCGAAACGCGCTCAAGACGAGCGAGCTCAAGGACAGCCTGAGCGCGGCGGCCATGAGGGCGCAGGAGAAATACGGCTTCGGGTCGCTCATAGGTACGAGCGAGATAATTAAAGACCTGGGGAGGCTGCTTAAGAAGCTCACGGAGACCGACCCCAAGACCATACTCATAACGGGAGAGAGCGGTACGGGCAAGGGGCTTGCGGCGAAGATACTCCACTACAACGGCGTAAGGAAGCAGGGCCCCTTCATAGAGATAAACTGCGCCGCGATACCTGAGACGCTGCTCGAAAGCGAGCTCTTCGGCCACGAAGCAGGCGCGTTCACGGACGCTAAGAAGATGAAGAAGGGCATACTCGAGCAGGCTGACGGGGGGACGGTGTTTCTCGACGAGATCGGGGACATGAGCTTGGCACTCCAGGCTAAGCTCGTCAAGGCCGTAGAGGAGCGATCCTTCAGGAGGTTAGGCGGCAACAGGGACATATCGGTCGACCTCTCCGTCATCGCCGCAACGAACCACGACTTGAAATCTCTGGTCAAGCACAGCGAGTTCAGGGAGGACCTCTATCACAGGCTCAAGGTGATAAGCTTCGAGATGCCGGCGCTACGCGACAGGAAGGAAGATATCCCGGTGCTGACGGACCATTTCGTCGCATATTTCAATTCGGACCTCAGCAAGAACATCACGGTCATCCCTGAAGAGGTCAGGAAGACGTTCATGAATTACAACTGGCCCGGGAACGTTAGGGAGCTCCGCAGCACAATAGAGAGGGCGGTGCTCCTGAGCGAAGACGGCACGCTCAACCCCAAGTACATAATGCTCGAGGAGGGGGAGAGCCTCAAGGTTCAGAATTCCGACGAGAAGATGGTCATTGACGTCCCGATAGAGGAGGCGTCCCTCTACAAGATAGAAAAGAAGGTCATAACCAAGGCGCTTGACCTCAACAACTGGAACCAGACGAGGACCGCAGAGATGCTCGGCATCACCCGCGAAGTGCTCCGGTACCGCATGAAGAAGTGGGGGCTACTGAGCTGACGCGGGGTTCGTTTTCAGACCTCCCGGTCATTCGGGGGCTCAACAATAAAGTAAATAAACCTTGAAACCCTTTCGCTCCCGAAAGCGTATATATGTAATAAGCTAACAACGGGGTTCTTGTGTCCGAATGTCAGACCGTCCCGATAGGAGAAACCGATGAAAAAATTTTCGTTCATGCTCGTTACGCTGCTTCTTTTGTCATTGCCCGGAGCGCTCCGCGCCGAAGATAACAACGCCGCCGATGCCAAGGGCGCCGGTCTTGAGATCGCCACATTCGCGGGAGGGTGCTTCTGGTGCATTCAGCCCCCGTTCGATAAGCTGGAAGGTGTGGTGAAAACGACCGTTGGCTATACCGGCGGCAAAGAGAAAGACCCGACTTACAAGCAGGTCTCTTACGGCAAGACCGGGCACGCGGAGTCTATCGAAATAATATACGACCCCAAGAAGGTCACTTACGAGGAGCTCCTGGAAGTGTTCTGGATGAACATTGACCCGACAGACTCGGGCGGCCAGTTCGTCGACAGGGGGAAGCAGTACAGGCCGGCTATCTTTTATCACGGGGAAGAACAGAAGAAGGCGGCCGAGGCGTCAAGAGACAAGCTCGCAAAGTCCGGAAGGTTCGATAAGCCGATCGTGGTCGAGATCGTCGTGGCTGCGGAGTTCTACCCCGCCGAGGATTACCACCAGATGTTCTACAAGAAGGACCCGGTCAGGTATAAATCCTACAGGTCGGGCTCGGGCAGGGACCAGTTCATCGAGGAATACTGGGGCGAGGCCGCGCTCAGCCACTGAACACGCAGACGCCTGACGACAAAACTGTATGGATTTTCTCTCATGCCGAGTATAATATAGATCGTGACCAGACTGCTGACGCTCACGGCAGTCGTTATGATTCTCTGCGGCTGCGGAAAGAATAACGAAATCGCTTACGTCCTCGCGAACGACTCCTACCGGTGCGAGGATTTCGACGTCATAAAAGAAAAAATGGTCGCGCTCATAAACAGGGCGAGGGCGCAGAGCCGTAACTGCGGCTACAAGATATACACGCCCGCCGGGCAGGTCACGTGGAACCCCACGCTCGCGAGAGTCGCTCTCGACCATTCGGTCGATATGGCGACCGGGGATTTCGTAAGCCACAAGGGCTCGGACGGTAGTCAGGTGGACGAGAGGGTCGAGGAGCTTGATTACGAATGGATGAGCGTCGGCGAGAATATATCCGCGGGCAGGGAGAGCTCGGAAGAGGTGGTGGCGGCGTGGCTCGTGAGCCCCGAGCACTGCGAGAACATAATGATGGCGAGCTTCACCGAGATAGGCGGCGCCTGTTTTCACAACAAGGACACGAAGAACAAGACCTACTGGACGGTCGTTTTCGCTTCCCCCAAAGACGGCGGTGTCAGGCAGGCCCAGATTCGACAATAGCCACGGGCCTTACCCATCCGGCGCTCGCGTTAATTATCTTTATAGGAGGGCATACGACCTTGAACCCGTAAGGCGGCAGTAGGTCGAGGTTCGTGAGCTTCTCCATCTGGCAGTATTCCCTCTCGATCCCGGCAAAGTGCGCACCCCAGATGACGCCCGGATCCCCCGTCCTCTTAAACTCCTCCACCATCGCCCAGAAGGGCCTGTCCCACCCCGCGGAATCCGTCCCCATAACCTTCACGCCCTGAGAGGCGAGCCATAACGTGGACTCCTTCCCGAGCCCCGGGAACTGCGACCAGTATTCCTTCCTCCCCCATAGCCTGTCCGCACCGGTCATCACGAGGACTATGTCGAACGGCTTCAGCTCATATCCAGTTACGCGGAGCGAAATTTTGAGATCGTCCGTGGTGATGAGCTCCCCCGGCTTCTTGTGCGTCATGTCTATGACGACGCCGTCGCCGTAGAACCACTCGACGGGCAGCTCGTCTATTGTCTTCGCCTTCTTTCCTTCCGATATTGGATGATAGTGCCACGGGGCGTCCATGTGAGTGCCGACGTGGGTGCCGAGCGTCACGTACTCGTTCGCCCACCCGAGGCCGCCGGGCAGGTCGGAGCGGCCGCACTCAAAGCGCATCATCATGTACTCGGCCGTGTCCTCGTGCTTTTCGTACCTTATCTCGAGCCTCTGGTGCTCGGGGCCGGGCGCGGGCTCAATCGTTATGCCGAGGTCAATGATCCGTGTTCCTCTGCTCATACGGCTATTATATTTAAATTCAGCCTGGATGAAAAGACGAAGAGAGTCTGGAAGAGAGTCTGATGGGTCAGTCTTTTGCGCCTGCTCCCAGAACCTCGGAGACGGCGGAGAGGACGGCGTCGTGTATCAGCCCGTTCGTCCCTACTATGCCTTTATTGCCCGAGAGCGTGCGCCCGAGCGAGAAGTCGAGCTCCTTGCCGTCTATGTCAGTCACTATCCCACCCGCTTCCTCGACTATTATCGAGCCCGCGGCGTGGTCCCATATCTTCTCGACATAGTCTTTGCGAGTCGGGAGTCTCAGGTAAATGGAAGCGTCGCCCCTCGCGAGCACGGCGTATTTGCACTGGCTGTCGATCCTTATAGGAGGCGCCTTGACGCCAAGGAGCTCAGCTATACGCGCGGAGTCCCCGTGAGAGGAATGCGCGGATTCGACCGACTCACAGAAGGGCGCGTGCTTCGTGTCCGTGATATCGGATACCGCAATCCGCTGGGGAGTGTTGTGCTCGATAGGGCGCATAGAAGAGCCCTGTCCCCTCACCGCCGTAAGTATGCAGCCCTTGCCTGCGTCAGGATGCCTGAGGTCGAGCGGCAGGGCAGGGCAGCCGAGCACGCCCAGGACCACGCGGCCGTTTTCAATCAGCGCGAGAGCTATGGCGTACTGCTCCCCTCTCAAGAACCCCTTAGTCCCGTCTATGGGGTCGAGCGTCCAGAAAACTCCGCTCTCCCCTCCTACGTAGTCCCCCGCGTCTATCGCCGCGACGAGGCCCGCTTCGTCCATTCCGGGGAATACCTCCCCCGCGTACTCGAGTATGCGGGCGGTGAGGGCTTCCCCTCCTTCCGATCTCAATTCGGACGAGTCCTCTTCGGCGACGATCGGTATATCGGGGAACGATTTCATGAGTTCGTGGCATATCACGGCCTGCGCCCCGAAGTCGGCGACGGTGACGGGAGAGTCGTCCTTCTTTTTCACCGTCTCTTCCGACACGAGCGAGGACTGCACGCTCATGCAGAGCCCGCAGGCCTTTCTCACGGCCTCGACCGCGGCTTTCAGCTCGGATTCATAATTCATCTGTTGCTCCTGTTGTTTTAGTTTACGAGCGGAAAATTCTACCATGTATCTCGTTGTTCAAAACCCCGGGTGCTTTATCAGGACGAGGAACCCCCTCCTCCTCTGCAGTGAAAAGAGAGCGAACCCCGCTATGTCGTGCGCTGCGTGCGCTGCCATCACGACCGGAAGCGATCCGGTGTAGAGGTATATCGCTCCCAATATCACGCCTTCCAAAAACGCCCAGAGCGAGAAGAGGGCGAGGCGCTTTTTCCGTATTACGTGGAATATTGCGAACACTGCTGCGGATAATGTTACAGCGGAGAAATTCCCGAAATCGAGAGTCTCTACCATGTACTGAAGGAGTATGCCCCGGAAGAACATCTCCTCGCCCGCGGCGAGGAGGCCTCCGGCTAATATCGTGTGGAGGCGCTGCACGCTGAAATATCCGGCCATCTCCATCCAGAGCCTGACGAATGAGGTGTGGAATACTGTCACGAGCAAGAGGCAGACCGCGAGGTCTGACGCCAGTATAAAACCTAGTGCGAGAATGAATTGCCAGAGTGTTGCTTCACTTGTATATAGATTCCAATCTATTCCGATGAGATATTTGAGGAGGAGGGAGAGAGACGCGAATACGAGCGTCGCCGCGATAGAAAGCACCGTACTTTTTTTTATCGAGAACAGCATCGCTCTCCCGCCCCGTAACCCGGTTCAGTTTAACGGCGTGGGAGCGGCAAGTCCAACCGTTACGGGAGAGCGCCCGCGGCCTTCATGAACGGGATCATGCAGCTTTCTATCGACGGAGGGTGAAAGAGGAGCACGACCGGGGCTAGAATGAAAAGGGCGGCGAAGAGCCGTCCCCTCAGTCCGCGGTTGATTCCGTATCTAATGCCGGGTCCGGATTTCTCCATGAAAATCCCGCCCGCCTGGATGAGAAAGAAGAGCGTAGGCAGGCCGTACCAGGCGTCCGCCGGGAGCGATATGAGGAGCTCGTGGAGGATACCGGAGAATACGAAAGCGGCCACGACGGCGTATACAATGCCACACTTTCTCAAGACAGGCCTGAAGACGAATATGCGGGCCAGGTCGCGGAAGGCGAGGTTCCACCTGCTGCTCCAGAATTCCGGGAGCGACGATGCGAGGAGCGGAGAGTTCATCATCGGGACGGCGTGAACGCCGCGGCTCCTCCAGTAGAGTGAGAGCATGTGGAATGTGCCGAAGAAGGAGAAGAGGAGAAAGCCTGTGAGCCCGATATATCCTGCCGTCAAGGTATGCCGCGGATAAAACATACGCGCTACTAGAAAGAAAAGAACGAGGCCCAGCGCGGTCTTTAGGAAAGCGAGAAGCCATTCCGTTCCTGCGGGCCTGGGGACTTTGATCCTCCTGTCGAAAAACGCGACGGCGTCCATTCCTACCCAGCAGAAGAGATACCCAATAGCGCACTTCAACCCCGGCCTCGCGCCCATGCGCACGGCCCTCCTGTACGTGAGCCATTTGAACCCGTAGAAGATCGAAAAGGCGACCGCGAAGAGAGTCCCCCACGCCGGCAGCGTGTGGCGCGACGCCGGTATCGCGAGCGCAGGGATCAGAAAGAGCGGTATCCAGTCCGTGGGGGATTTCTTCATTTGCCTGATTAATACGGATATTCCCCGGATTCGGATTGGTTATTTTTTCGCAGCGGATGCGGGATGCATTTCCTGCAAGTGTGAGCTACTTCGGCTGGAGAGTTCCGGAGATGCCGCTCCTTACTCTGGAGAGGAAGTGCAAGAAGCTCTCCCGCCACTCAAGCACGAGGCTGAACACGGCGGGGACGAGTATGAGCGTGAAGACCGTCGAAACGCTGAGGCCGCCCACGACGACGCTCCCGAGGCCTCTATAAAACTCCGACCCCGAGCCGGGGGAGACGACGAGCGGGAACATGCCGACGACACTCGTGAGGGTGCTTATGAAAATAGGCCTGATGCGGGTCTTCACCGAATCGACGATCGCTTCTGTAGGGTTCATTCCCTCTTCCCGCATGTTGTTGAGCGCCTGATGGACCACGAGTATGGCGTTATTGACGACCGAGCCTATTAGTATGATGAACCCGAGCATCGTGAGTATGTTGAGAGGCTCGTAGACGAAAAGGTTCAATATGAAGAGACCAAGGAACCCGCCGAACGATGCGAGAGGCACGCTGAACATGATTACGAAGGGATAGACGAAGCTTTCGTATAGGGACGACAGGAGAAGAAAGCAGATGACTGCCGCGAGAAGGAAATTCCACTGGAACGTTTTTCTCGCGAGCGTGAGGTCGTCCGCCGTGCCCGTGAGTATCGCGTTATACGAGCCGCTCAATTGCCCGCTTTCTCTTAGCGGGTTTAGTATCTCCGTGTTTATTACCTCTATCGCCGTCTCGAGCGGCATCGAGGCGGGGGGGATTACCGAAATGGCGATCGACCTCTGACGCTCGTAATGGTTGATCTGCTCGGGCCCGGTCGTGAGCCTGACGTCCGCTATCGATCCGAGAGTGACCATCTTGCCGTCCCCCGTATTCACCATCAGGTCTTCGACAGCCTGCGTCCTGCTCGCGTACTCGTCCTTCCCCCTGAGCGCAAGGTCTATCTCGTCGCCGTTCATCTGGTACTCGCTTACGACGGCCCCGTCGACGAGCGCGTTCAGCATGAAACCGAGCTCCTCGTTCGAGATGCCGGCGTCCGAGGCGCGCTCCCTGTCGAGCGTGAGCTGGAGCTCCGGGTTCCCGAGGTCGAGGCTCGGTATCGGGCGCACCTGGGCCTCGGGGAGCTTCTGCATGGAGGCGAGGAATACGTTCATTCCCAGGCCGACCAGCTTCTCCATGTCGGGCCCCGTGAGCTGGATATTTACCGAGCGCCCCTCGCCTATGCCCCTCTCGAAGATGCTCGCCTGCGCGACTATCGCTATCATGCCCGGTATCTTGTTAAGCGAGGCCTGGAGTACGGGTATTATCTCCTTTATCTTTTCCTTTTCCGATTCCTTGACGGCCGCTCCCATAAAGACCTGCCGCCCGGCAGCGACGTAGAAGAAATTCTCGATCGGCGGGCCCGCCAGCTTCTCCGCTTCGGGCGAGCCGGGTTTTGCGTCCCAGTACGGACGGAGGTCGCTCTCTATCTGCTTCCCTATGTCCGTGAATTCCGCGATGTTGTATCCGGGGGGAGGGATGAGTATGCCGAATACGAGGTTCTGGTTCCCCTCGGGCAGGTATTCCGCATTCGGCGTCATTATCCAGCTGAGGAAAATGGACCCGATCGTGAATCCCAGTATCACCGCGAGCCTCGTCTTCCTGTGTGTAATGATCCGTTTTACGAGACCGGCCGTCCAGTCGGCGAATCCCGTCGTCTTCTCCGCGTATCCCCAGAGGTTAGAGAAATTCCGGCCTTCCTTCTCCTTCGCCAGGCTGAGAGTCCTCGCGGTGAGAGCCGGTATCAGCGTTATCGAGATCACGAGGCTCAGGAACGACGTGACCGTGATCGCTATGGCTATGTCCTTGAACAGCTGGCCCGCCTGGTCTTCGACGAATATTATCGGGATGAATACGGAGGTCGTGGTGAGCGTGTTCGCGACGAGAGCGCCCCAGACCTCGACCGTCCCGTCGAATGACGCGCGGATGCGCGACTTGCCCATCTCCATGTGCCTGTAGATGTTCTCGAGCACTACGATCGAGTTGTCTATTATGAGGCCCACGGCGAAAGCCATGCCCGCCAGGCTGATGACGTTTATCGTCCTCCCCATGAACATCATGACCACGAACGTGCCTACGACGCTCAGCGGCGTGGCCACTGCTATGATCAGCGTGCTGCTCACGCTCCTTAGCGAGAGAAAGAGCACGAGGATCGCCAGAAGCCCGCCGACGATTATGTTTTCCTTTACCAGGCCTATCGCGTCAATGATGTAGCCCGTTTCTTCGTAGACGTTCCGGAGCTCGAGGCCCATCTTTGCGAGCTCGCCTTCGTTGAGCTCCTTTACGGCCTCCCTGAGCCCTTCCATCACCTCTATGGAATTCGCTCCGGCTTCCTTTACGGCGTTTATCGCTATCCCGGGCTCTCCGTTCTGGCGCACTGCGAACTGAGCGTCCTTGAAACCGAGCTTCACCTCCGCTACGTCCTTTACGTAAACGGGTGCGCCGTTCTTCCTGGTTATTATTACGTTCCCTATATCCTCGGGAGACTTGTATTCGCCGACCGTCCTGACGATATATCTCCTCTTGCCCTCGTCGAAGTCGCCCGCGCTGTAGTTGTCGTTCTCTCTTCTTAACGCCTGCGCCATGTCGAGGAGCGTTATCCCCCTTACGGCGAGCGCGTTCGGGTCGACTATCACCTGCATCTCGCGCTCGTATCCGCCGAACACGTTCGAAGAGCCGACGCCGGTGACCCTTTCGAAAGCGGGCTTGATGTAGTCGTCCGCGAAATCGTAATACGCGTAAATGTCGGCGTCGTTCCCCTTGACGGGCTTGAGCATGAACCACGCGAGCGCGGTCGAGGTCACGTCGGTCGTGCTGATGACGGGCTGCTCCACTTCGTCGGGATAATCCGGGACCTGGTTGAGCTTGTTCGAGACGTCAACGACGGCGGATTCGATGTCGGTGCCGATCTCGAATTCGAGCACTATTGTGCCCTGCGAGTCCTGGCTCTCGCTCGTCATCTCGACGAGCCCGTCCACGGCCTTGAGCTCGTCTTCCTGCTCCCTTATAACCTCGCTCTCGATCTCGTAAGGGCTCGCCCCCTCCCAGAAAGTGCTCACGGTAATGCGGGGCTTCTCCACGTCGGGCGTGAGCTGCACCGGAATCCTGTAAAGCGAGATGATCCCGAACAGTATCACGAAGATGACGCCCACGGCAACGCTTACGGGCTTGTTTATCGATGTCTCTACGAGCTTCATTACGGTTAAGTCCCTGAGGATTGATTAAAAAGCCTTCCCGTGTTTCCGGGACGGCTTGATGCGGCGCTTACCGCGGTGAACGGTCAGTTAATTTTTCCGTCTTGTTTCTCTTTCCCGTTTATTATCTGCACGGGCTGGTTGGGCATGAGCCTTTCGTTCCCCTTGACGACTATCCTCATGCCTTTCTCGACAGGCCCAATGACCTCTATGCGGTCCTCATAAGCCATCCCAGTGCTTACGGGCAGGGGCTGCGCGGCTCCCTCGTTCACCACGTACACGAACTGGGCGTTGTTCTGGGACACTATGGCGTCCTTGGGCACGAGCTTTACTGTCGAAGGGTCGCCTATCGGGAACGATACGCGCGAGACCATCCCGCTCTTGATAAGCCCTTCCTTGTTGTCGACCGTGACTTTAACCGGGAACGTCCTCGTCTGGCTGTCCGCCTGCGGGACGACCGACGTTATCACTCCCCCTATTTTCATTCCGGGGAGCGCGTCGAAATCGACCGATACGCTCTCTCCCTCCTTAACCTTGCTCACGTAGCGCTCTGGCATGTCGATGTTTATGTCTATCGTCCCCGTATCTATCATTTCGACGACGGGCCCTCCCTTTTCCACCCACTGCCCGACCTCGGTGTGCTCCTCGATGACGTATCCGCCGAAGGGAGCGGTGATCCTCGACTTCGCGAGGCTGTATTCGTTCGAGTCTATCTGCGCCTGGAGCTGTCCGATGCGGGCGCCCCACGCCTCTTTCTCCGTGAGCGCGTCCTGATACTGCTGGACTGAGGCGACACCTTTTTTCTCGAGCTCCTCGAACCTGGCGAGGTTCTTCCGGGCCATATCGTACCGGGCCTCCGCTTCCCTCTTTCCGGCCCTCGCCTGATCGAGCGCGATCTCTATCGTGCGCGTGTTGAACTCCGCCAGCACGTCGCCTTTCCGTACGTACATGCCCTCCTTCGCAGGGAAGCTCTCGACTATGCCCTCCACCTCGCTCGCTACGACGCTCCTCTTGTCGGGCTCGACCCATCCTACGAGGCTCACGGGCTTCTGGAGGGTCTCCACCTCGACCTCGTCGACCTCGACGGGCGCGGGCGGAGGGGCCTGGGCCGGGGTCTCGTGCGCCGAAAATATGAAAACCGAAGCGCATATTACCGCGATAAATGTTCCGGCTTTGATCGGTCTCATTTCACTCTCTTGCGGTTCTGATTCGTTCAGCCGCGCTTTCGGTCCGAATGATCTTTAAGGGGTGTTACGATTTTTCCGATTTAATGCCTTCGAGGAAAATTTCGACGAACGTATCTGTAAGCTCTTTATAGTCCGTTTTATTCTTCTTCTTCTCCCCGAAGAGCTCCTGCACGATTATCTGGTTCACGACCATGCCGATGAAGGCTTTGGAGGAGTAGAGCGGGTTCAGCTTCTTGAACGCGCCGTCCTTTATCCTGGTGTCTATGTAATCGGATATCAGCATGTTTATATATTCGACGTACGTATCGAAGAACATATCCGAGAGGTCGTGCCCTTCGAGGGCGCTGAAATGAAGGAGTCTCATGAACGAAGGGTCCCTCCCGCATTTCTCGAACATGCGCGCGGCTATCGCGGTGAATACGAGACGGTCGTCCTTCGAGTCCTTGTGGGTCTCGAGCGGGAGCTCTATTCCCGGCTCCTCGCTTATCTTCCGCTCGATGATGGCCCCGTAGAGGTCCCTCTTCGTCGAGAAGTGCCTGAAGATGAGCGCCTCGTTCACGTCGGCCGCCTCCGCTATCTCTTTCGTCGTCGTGCCGTTGAACCCCTTTTCGGAGAAGAGCCTGATCGCGGCCTCGATTATCCTGTCGTGCGTGTTGACCTTCTCTTTCGCCGCTTCCTTCGCGGCTATTTCTGTTTTCTCAAGCGCTTTATCTGTTGACATTTAATTTTATCCCTGTAGGCTGTAAGTAAGTGATTACTTACAAATTACCAGCGATGGCATGCAGTGTCAAGAAATCCGGTTGAACGAGTAAAAGACCGATTGAAATCCTGATTTTTTCAATTATATATTGTTGCCGATGTCGAGTATTGCCCGCACCCGATAGCGCGCGCCTTTAGAGGAGATAACGATGACCAAAACGCTTCTCTTGATTTTGATCTCGGTGACCGGCACGGGGGGCGTTCTCGACCTTACTCTGAACGACGCCGTAAAGATAGCGCTCGAGAACAACAGGGACATACAGATAGAGGAGAAGAACGTCGAGGTCTCTCAGGGCGAGATCAAGACCCAGGAGGGCGTGTTCGACCCCTTCCTCAACATGCTGTCCTTCTATAACGACGGGGATGAACCCACGCTCAACACCTTCGTGCCGTCGGGCACGATCTCGCAGAAGCAATTCAACGCCGAGGCGGGCGTCGAAGGATTGCTCCCGACCGGCACGTTTTATAACCTGATTAATTTCTCGACGACGTGGACAGAGACTAACAGCCCTCTCGAGGACCTGAGCCCGAGCTGGTTCAACAACGTGAGCTTCAGCCTGGGGCAGGAGCTCTTGAGGAATTTCGGCGTCGACGTGAACAGGACGTTCATAATCACCGCCACGAGGACGAGCGAGATATCGGAGAAGGAGCTCGAGAAGAGGATATCCGAGGTGCTCCTCGAAGTGGAAAGGCGCTACTGGCTCGTAGTCGCCGCGAGGAAGAACCTCGATCTCGAACGCACCGCGCTCGAGCTCGCCATAGACCTCAAGGAGAGGAACCAGATCCAGGTGGACGTGGGCGTGCTGCCTCCGGTCTCGGTGACGCAGGCCGAGTCCGAAGTCGCCGCGAGGGAGGTGAGCGTGATCCGGGCCGAGAACGACCTCCAGGCCGCGCACGACGACCTGAAAAACATACTCGCGATGGACCTTTCCCAGGAGATAGCGGCCGTCGACGAGCCCACTACGGAGGTCTACACCTTCAGCGAGGAGGACTCGCTCGCCCAGGCGTACGAGCGCCGGCCGGAGATGGAGCAGGTGGAGCTCGACATAGAGAACAAGAAGACGCTCAAGAACTATTACTCGAACCAGAGGCTCCCGAGGCTCGCCGTGGAAGGGAGCCTCCAGCTCCAGGGCCTGGGCGGCGACGAGAACCCGGACAGGCTCAGCTTCGACGAGGAGCCCGAGCCCATACCGCCCCAGTTCGACAGCCCGGGCGACGCGTTCAGACAGCTCTGGGGCGCGGACTTCGCCACATGGCAGGTGCTGGGCATATTCAGCTTCCCGCTCTTCAACAGGACGGCGAGGGGAAATTACATAAAGGCCACCGCGGAGCTCGACAGGAGCGCGATAGTGCTCAGCAGGACGAAGGACGACGTCGCGCTCGACGTTAAGAGCGCGATTAGGCTGATAGAGAACAGCCTCCGTGCGATCGACGCCGCGAGGGTGTCCGTAAAGCTCGCCGAGGAGGTTGTGAGCAACGAGCAGGAGAGGCTGAACGTGGGTATAGGCACGACGCGAGACGTGCTCGAGGCGCAGAGGGACCTGATAGACGCGGGCACGAGGGAGATCACCGCGATAACGAGCTATAACATCGCCCTCGCCGAGCTCGAATACGCGACCGGCACCATACTCGAGAAAAATAACGTCCGCATAGAGAACTACGGCCCGGCTCCCGACAAGCCCGGAAGCAAATAACGGGCGGGTGAGCACCCGCGGGCATACGGTCCTATTCACCGACTCTGCTCAACCATACCCATTCGCCCTGCCACTCGAAGGGTGTCTTTGCGAGGCTCCGAAGCCTTGCGCGAAGGAGCCGCGGCAATCTCTTGAAAAAGCGAGATCGCCACGGTCGCGTACAGCGTGATTTGGTTTGTGTGTCACTTTTGCATTAATGAATGAGCATACTTGCAATCAGCCGGAAGCGACCGGTTCTTACGCTCGCTCAGAACCGTTCTTTTCCAAAGGAGGGAATAAAAACCACATCCTTCGACAGGCACATGGCAATCTTGAAGAGACGCATCGCGCCCGCCGCTGCCGGATGTGACACGGCGGAGTTTTCTGATATACTATGATTCAGCTTATACGAAAGGAGATTTCTTTTATGGCTGCCAACGGAATAATCGAATTGAGCGACTCTAACTTCGACGCCGAGGTTCTGAGGAGCGACGTGCCGGTGCTGGTCGATTTCTGGGCGCCCTGGTGCGGCCCCTGCCGGGCGATAGCCCCCGCCGTCGAGGAGATTTCGTCTTCATATCAGGGGAAGCTCAAAGTCGGCAAGCTCAACGTCGACGAGAGCCCGCAGACCACAATGAAGTTCGGGATCCGGAGCATCCCGACGCTCATCGTCTTCAAAGGCGGGATGGCCGTCGAGCAGATAATAGGCGCCGTGCCTAAAGGGGAAATAGAGAGGGCGGTCGGAAAAGCCCTCTGATGAAGTCAGATAAAAAAGGGTTATACGTCAGTCCTTTTCACCGATTTTCTTCATCTGTTTCTTAAGCTTTTCAATCTTCGAATCTATCTCAGAGATCTTGCCGCAAACGGCGAGCATGGACTGAGTCCCGGGTGCGCCGCCTGCGTCTTTTCCGGGTTTTGCGGATCTCACGCCGCTCTCCCCGGCCTTCTTCACGCTTTCAAGCGCCGCGCGGGTTTTCTCTTTATCGAACACGTATACGGTCTCCCGCTCGCCGTCTATCCTCTTGGACACCTTCTTCGCTGCGAGCCTGAATTTGCCGAGAACGCGCCCCAGCCACTGGAGGTTCTGCCCCTTTTTCTCGGAGGCGGGGATGAGCTTCTCGACCTCTTCGTAAAGCGTCTTGGCGGTTACTTTGAACTGCTTCGGTGTATCCTCGAAAAGTATCCGCTTGAGCTCCCCCGCGGAAATCCTGCCGAGGACGTCGAGGACGGACTCTTCCCACTTGTCTAGGCCCGGCGAAACCGCCCCGCCCGCGGCCTGCCCTCCCGTGAGATCGGGCGCGCCCCCCGTGAGCTGATACTGGCCGTACGCGAGCTTGCCCAGGTCCTGGAGCACCATCTTCCTCTCGGCCCCGAGCTCCGACAGGTGGAGCCTTATCTTCTGCTTCTCGATTATTTCCTTGGATTTTACGTTGACCGTCTCAAGACCCTTGTCTATCCTGACCTTGAGCTTATCGAGGAACTCTGCCATCGGCGTCACCTCCGCCATCACATTATATATCGATTGGGGAATCGATGTAAAGGACGATCGGATTTTGCATTTCATTCCCTCTGCTGGTACTGAAACTGGCTCAGGTGACTTGTAAAATCCCGTTCGTCCTGAGCTTGTCGAAGGATTGAACGGGATTTGGGATTCCCGGTGTATGGAATCTCACTTTTTATTCTGTCATCGCGAGGCTCGAAGCCTTGTGCGAAGAAGCCGTGGCGATCTCGCTTTTTCCGTCATGCTGAACTACGGTTCTGAACAACGGTTCTGAGCAGGCGAAGAACTGGTCGCTAACGGTTGAGTGCACAAGCCTTATTTGCTCTCCGCACTATTGAATCAGAAGCCAAATTAGCAAGAACCGGACGCCGTAGGCTGAATGCAACAATGCACCTGTTCCACAGTCAGTCCTTGAAAAATCAAAATATTCAGCATCTCATCTTTTTCATGAGATTGCCGCGCTGAGCCTGTCCTGAGCGAAGTCGCTCGTCTCGGCGTAGGCCGAGCCGTAGCCGGGAAGGACTCGCAATGATATATCGTGGATTTGCAAATCCTACGCCGATTTTATATATTCTCATTCGATTATTTTTATAAGCCGGAGGTGCGGGATGTTCAGGAAAGGGCTGCAGGTGATGCTTAATCAGCCGATAGAGGGTAAAAAGGACAGGTTCGAGCAGGGGCTAAAGGGGAAGATAGTCGAGGAGTTCGACCTGCCGCACGGGAAATCCTACCGAGTCCAGTTCGTCGACGGCAGGGTCGCTAGGTTCCCCGAAGCGCTCATGAAGCAGGCCGTGGACGTGATCGGCTAACGCAGAACCTGCGCTCGTGTACGATTCTCCTGGAACTCTTCTGCTAAACCCGCATCGAAGCCCAAGCCGTTCGTCCTGCTTGCTGCACGTCGCCCGAAGGATATGAGCCGTAGGGGGATGAGCCGTAGGGTGATCCGGCGTAGCCTTGGCGAAGACGGAAGCCTATCGAAGGATGTAGTTAATTCCCTCCTTTGGAAAAGAACGGTTCTGAGCGAGCGTAAGAACCGGACACCATACAACAAAGGCAGAGAAGTAAATTAACTTTGGTTAGACATTGGCAAAGTTCAAATAGGTTAGGGAGGATTTTTCTTATTTTAAATCCCCCTGAATCCCCCTTTTTCAAAGGGGGAAAAAACATTGATGTTCTTAGACACGCTCAGGACGAACGGGTTATACTTCCTCACTCCGCGGGAATCCCTAAACGCCCGTCTTTCCCCGCCGCCGCGCCGTCCCGTTCCCCCTGACCTCTATGGCCTTCTTCTTCCGGGACAGGTCGAACCTGGAGACGTCGACCACGAACTTGTCCTGAATGAATTTCCTCCCGAGCAGTATCGGGTGCTCCATCCCGGACCTGTCGCAGAGAGAGAGCTCTATCTCGTGCGTCCTTCCGAAGATCTCTACGAGTGTTTTTATAATGTACCTGTACTCCGTCTGGCCGAAGGAGCTCTTGACCTTCTTTCTCCCGAGGAGCGGCTTCCTTATCTCCCTCCCGTCGTATGCGGGGTGCGAGGGGTCGAGCAGCCTGAACCTCACGAACCTCGCGCCGCCCTTCCTCACTGCCCTTATACTGTCGCAGTGAATGGCCGAGGTGTACGCCCCCGTGTCCACCTTGGCGTCGATCCCGTAGAGCCTGAGCTTGGGGAAATCGACCTTTTCCTTCCTTCCGATGAGCAGCTTGACTCTTCCCTTTGCCATCCGGTCCCTCTTACAGAGTTACGCCGAAGAAGATTGTAGCCAAACCCAGCAGCGCCGCAAGCCCCAGTATGTCGGTCACGGTCGTGAGTATTATCATGGAGGACTGCGCGGGGTCGAGGCCCAGGGCCTTGAGCCCTATGGGAATGACGGCTCCCGAGAGGCCCGCTATGAGCAGGCTTATTATCATCGCGAGCCCGACCACATAACCGAGCGTCGCGTCTCCGAGCCATATGTACGCGATAACCGCCGTGATGAGCCCCGTGATTACGCCGTTTATGAGGCCCAGCTTGAGCTCCTTCCAGAGGAGCTTCGGGAAATCGCTTTTCGATATCTCGCGCATGACGAGCCCCCTCATGACGACGGCTAAGGACTGCGCGCCGCCGTTCCCTCCCTGGCTAGCCACTATGGGGATGAATACCGCGAGCACCGTGACCTTCGCTATAGTGCTGTCGAAAAGGGCGACGACCGCGCCCGCGAGGAACGCCGTGGCGAGGTTTATGTTGAGCCACGGGAGCCTCTTTTTGAGCGAGAAGACGGTATCCGAGAAAGGCCTCTCGTCGCTGTGGACGCCGAATATCGTCTGTATGTCGGCCGAGTATTCCTCCTGCATGTCGCTAAGGAGCTGGCTCGTGTTAACGATGCCTACCAACTTCTGGTTGTTGTCGACTACAGGGACGGCGAAGAACTTCTGCTTCGATACGATGCTGGCCGCGTCTTCCACGTCCATGAAGGCGTTTAAGTAAAACACGTTCTTTATCATAACGTCAGAGAGCTTCATGTGAGGGTCCCTTATGAGCAGGTCCCTCATGCTGAGCACACCTGCCAACTTGAAGTCCGCGTCGACCACGTAGACGTATGAGAGCGGCATGTTCTCCTGCCCGGCCATCTGCTTTATCTTCGCCACGGCGTCTGATATGCGGAGGTCGTCCCTTAACGCGAGGAATATGGGGCTCATCATGTAGCCCACGCTGTCCCTCGGGTATTCCAGCAGCTCCCCTATCTCGCGCTTCTGCTTTTCGGTAAGGTTATTCGCTATCTTGTCCTTGAGCGCCATGGGGCAGACGCTCACTATGAGCGACACCTTGAGCGGCTCCATGCTCCGTATGATCTCACCCGCCATATCGTCGGGAAGACGGCCGAGGAGCATGGCCGCGTACTCGTTCTGGAGGTTTTCGAATATCGTCTTCGATACGTGCGGCGGCAGGGACTTGAACACCTCCGCGCTCTCCTCCACGTCCATCGTCTCAATCACGTGCGCCGATATGACGGGGTCGTATTCGGAGAATTTCTTTATGTAGTATTCGAGCGGCGAGCCTTGGAACATTTTGGACCTCCGGATATTGAACCGGCCTTGATGCCGGGATATACAAGAATACATAATGAACGTGGGATGTGGTACCGGGGGTCGGCTTTTTTTCTTTCATTGCGAGGCCGTATTTTGGCCGTGGCGATCTCGTTTTATTGTCATGCTGAACTTGTTTCAGCATCTCGTCTTTAAAGAAGACAAAGAATTAAGGATGAGACCCTGAAACGAGTTCAGGGTGACAACAAATGGATTTCTCACATATGTTCAAATGACGGATAATGAATCGCGGCTGGGAGCCGCTCCTACGATACTCGATTCTTCAAACCGGCCGCAGCAATGCGCGGGCGGGGGCGCCCTCGCAGTCCTCTATCTTTATAGGGAGGCATATGAGCTCGTAGTCCCCGGGCTCCACCTGCGAGAGGTCGAGGCCCTCTATGACCCATATGCGCGCGTTCAGTATTATGTGATGCACCTCTGTGACGTTCCCCTCGTATCCGCCTATGGAGAGGTAATCGACGCCGATCGTCTGCACCTGCCGCTCGACGAGATACTTCGCGGCGTCCGTCGAGAGGTGGACGAAATTTTCGGCGAAGGGCTTTTTGTCCCACCTCCGCCTTGAATTCCGCGTCTTGAACAGTATGCGCTCGCCCTTCTTTATGCGGTGCGGGCGGAGCTCTTCGGGCTTTATCAGCTCCCTGTCCTCTATCTCTATCACGCGCGCCCTGCCTACGACGGCCGAGAGCGGCATCTTGTCGATCCCTGTCTTGAGCTTCGTGAAATGAGAAGGGGCGTCGAGATGCGTCGCCGTATGGACGGACATAGAGAGCGCGGTCATGTTGAAGTCGTCCCCCTTCCCCATGTCGCGGACGCGGAACACCTTGACCGGAGGGTCGCCCGGCCAGTGCACCATGCCGTCCGATAGAGGCACGGTTATGTCTATCCAGTCCTCCGAGCCGAGGGTGTAGTTCTTTTTACCGCCTGACTGTCTTGGGGAGCGCGTCTGCATGGCGAGATTATCTTAATCGATATTTGCGTGAAGGACAAACGGCGCACAATGCTGTCATCGCGAGGAGCGAACTTTCTTTTATTTGTCATTCCCGCAACAATTGCGAACGAGTGAGCAATTGGACGCCCAGGCTTAGACGTAGGACAGTTACATGTCTTTACTGAGCCGATGAAATAAATTCTAAAAGCGGGAATCTAATAGTATTGTCATGCTGAACTTGTTTCAGCATCTCGTCTTTGATTTTATTATTTCAGGAACAAGAGATAATGATGAGACCCTGAAACGAGCCTGCCCTGAACTTGATTCAGGGTGACAACAAATAGATTTCTCGCGTACGCTCGCAATGACAGTATGTCCCCCCTCTCAAACCCCGAGCCTCTTCATTATTTCCTCAGCCGCCTCTTCCGGCGTGAGGCCCTCAGTGTCCACGGTTATATCCGCCGCTTCATAAAAAGGGATGCGCTTTGCGAGGAGACCTGTCGCGGCTTCGAGCGGGTTCTCGACGTTGAGCAGCGGGCGCGTCCTGCTGTGCTTTATCCTCTCCCAGATGACGCTCATCGGCGCTTTAAGGTAGACGGTGACGCCGCCCCTTTTCATCGCCAGCATGTTCTCCTCCCTCATTACAGCCCCGCCGCCCGTGGCTACGACCTGCCTTTCCTTCCCTGCGAGCGACAGGAGCGTCTCCGATTCGGCCTGCCTGAAATGTTCCTCGCCCGGGCCCGAAAAGATTTCGGAGACCGTCTTCCCGGCCTTCGTCTCTATCACCTTGTCGGCGTCGCAGTACCTCCACCCGAGCCTCCGCGCGAGCACCCTGCCGACGGTGGACTTGCCCGCCCCCATGAAGCCCACGAGGAATATGTTTTTCGGTTTTTTCCGTTCGGGGCTCATCTCGGGATCAATAGACCGTGTACTCGTCTCTTTTGGCGGTCATGAACTTTTCCACGTACTTTCCGATTATATCGCACTCTATGTTTACGGGGCTCCCTGCCCTGAGCGAGCCGAACGTCGTTTCCGCGAGCGTGTAGGGGATAATGTTCACCGTGAATTCGCCGCTCTCGACGGTATTTACCGTGAGGCTCACGCCGTCTATGGCGACCGAGCCCTTCTCGACGATATATTTCATGACGTGGCCTGCGGCCGCGAACCTGAACTCCACGGACGACCCCCGCTTCTTTTTCGATTTGACCTTCCCTACGCCGTCCACGTGCCCGCTCACGATGTGCCCGCCCATCCTGTCCCCGGCCCTGAGCGAGCGCTCGAGGTTGACCGGGCTCCCTGCCCTGAGCTTCCCGAGGCTCGTCCTCGAAAGCGTCTCGCGCGACGCGTCGACCGTGAACGTATCCCCTTCGACCGAGGTCACCGTGAGGCACGCGCCGTTCACGGATATGCTCTCGCCCTTGGCGATCTCCCCGGCGCCTATCTTCTTCACCCGGAACGTAATGGACGATTCCTTCGCGCGGCGCTTGATACCGGCGACTGTCCCTATGTCCTCTACTATCCCCGTGAACATGACTACCTGCCCCGTTTAAGTATGAACGTGTCGAACAGTATTAGTATAACGCCTATGGTTATGGCCGAGTCCGAGAGGTTGAAAGGCGGCCAGTGGAGCGCCGGGTTCCCGAACCAGTGGAAGTCGATGAAGTCCGTTACATAGCGGAGCCTGAACCTGTCTATGGAATTGCCTATCGCCCCGCCCAGTATCAGGGAGAGGGAGTAGACGAGGAGCCTGTCGTTCTTCCCGGTCTTGGAGAGGAAGTACACTATAACGACTACGGCCGCGATGAGCACCACTATGAATAACGGGAGCCTGAGAGACTCCGGCAATTCCCGGAATATGCCGAACGCCGCCCCGGGGTTCCTGATGTGGGTGACGTCGAGGAACGGGAGGAGGTTTATCTTCCCGTAAAGCGGCACTCTCTCGACCACGAGCCACTTCGAGACCTGGTCGATAACGACTACTATCGCTGTGATGATAGCGGCTGTCCTGTATCTCTCCATTTTAGGAAGCTAAGATTATATAGGATTAAAAGATTACTTCAACAGGTTTTTCCTGCCCCATGCGGACCTTTTCAGGAAATCGAGAGCGTACGCCCTCGATTCATTGTCCCCGCCCGACGCGACGCGGCTCCATATCATGTCCGATTCATCGTACCTGCCCGTCGCGAAGAGGGATATGCCGAGCAGGCGGAGGTTCTCCCTCGTGAGCTCTTCTGTCGGAAGGCCCAGGTATTCGGCCATGGAGAGGTAAGGCACCGCCCTCTCGTACTCCCCCGTATTATAGAGGAGTCTGCCGAGGAGATAGTAGGACGGCGCGTAGTCGGGGGAATTCAGTATCGACTCCGAGAGCGAGACCGACTGCAGCGTCCTGTCCCTCGTCGAGAAGAAATCCCTCACGCTTTCCCCGGGAGTGCCGCCCGCATCTATGGCGGTGAGCTTTATGTCTATCTCGCGCTTGAGGTCGTCGGGCAGCGGGCCCGCGCGGAGAGAGCTGAATATACGGCCTGCCGCCTGCGTATCGCCCTTCTGCCAGAGGGCGTTCGCTCTCAGGTTCTCGAGGGCCGCCCTGTCCACCTGGGTGAGGCCGTCCGTCTCCCCGGCAATTCTACCGGCCTCGTCGTAGTCGCCCTCGTAGTAGCACGAGTACGCAAGCCCGTTGAGAAGGACCGGGTCGCTCCCGTCGTACTGTAAAGCCTCCGCGAAGGATTCCCGCGCCTTTCCGAAATTGTCGCTCCCGTAATATTCGAACCCCTCCGCCTTGAGCTCGGCCACCCTCCTCGGGCACGAGGCGGTGAAGATGCCGGGCGCTCCGAACCTGGCCTTCGCGAGCTTGTTTATTTCCGCTGACGCGGGCACGCCCTTAAGGAAATTCTTCCACTCGGTCTCGAGCTCGGTGAGTGTCTTGCCGTAGACGGAAAAATTCCCCGTCCTGTAAACGGTCTTGAACTTGTCCATGCCGTACGTGTCTATGAGATATCTCGAAAAAGAGCCCATTAGCGTGTAGGCGATCGCGGGTGGCGCGTACCAGAACCCGAACCCCGTTATGTCCTCTATATCGGGGGCCATGCCGTTCTCCGTTATCGCCTTCGACCACTGGTGGGGGTCGTAGCCGTCCCCGCTCCAGTCGGCCGCCACGGCGAGCCCTTCGAGGAGACCGACCTTGGGGCTCATGCGGAGATACTCGGTACCGAAATCCCCGGCCATCACGTGAGTGAGCTCGTGCTTGAGTATCGGGTCGGGGAACGCGTCATAGACCAGATGAATCTCCTTGTGTATAGGGTTCGCTATAGTGGTGTCGCCCGCTCCGACGACCCTTTTCCGCGTCTCCGCATCGGGATAGACGTAGGAGCGTATCTTCTCCCGGGTGTCGAGTTCGAGGAATTCGCTGAGCTCCCTGTACCTCCATTCGTGGTCGCCCGCGATGAGGTCTATGCGCCTCGCCGCTTTTGACGCGGGGTCGTAGTAAATGATGAAGTCGTCCGTCTCGTAGGACGCCGGGAGGATTTCCCCCGTTATGTATTCCCTGTCGTAGCTTATCCCGAGCTCGTGCTCGTACGAGTAAGCCGTGACGAGGGTGACGCCGACTGCGACGAGCTTAAGCATGTCCCACGCGCCCACGCGCCTGTAGCTGAACCCGTTCGCGATATAGAGCAGTATGAGGAAGAGGAGCCCCCAGAGGACGGTGATAAGCCTGTACGCAATGAGAGTGTCCGTGACCGGTATCGCTTCGTCGTATATGGGGCCGGGGAAGAACCCGAAGAGCGGATTGTAGACGAAGAGCGATGGCTCGTTGTAGAGCTCGAGGAGGGCGTATGCGAATATGCAGACGAGAGAGAGCGCCCCCGCGATGAACCCCCTCCTTCTCAGAACGAAGCCCGAGAGCAGCCCGAGCGCGGACGAGAAGAAAACGCTCACGACAGTGATGAGGAGGAAGAACACTGTCCCTTCCTTTATGAAGCAGTCCCCCTTGAAGACCGAGCCCAGGAGGCCTATCAGGTAGACGACCGCGAGGATGAGGAAGTTAACGAGGAGAATGGACGATACCCTGTCAGAGATGCGCTTCCCCGCCGAGTGGGATCTGTTGTCGCCCGTTATAAGCTCCGCCGATATGAATACGGCTATGAACGAGAGCAGGAAGCCCGTGACCGCCGCGTACTCGAAGCCGAGCGCGCCCACGAGGGGAAAGAACAGGAGCGCAACGGATATGACCACGGCGAGAGCGAGGGGGATAAGCACCGTCGTGGAGAAGAACATCCGCTCGAAATTCATTTTGCTCCCTTGAGGCTCTCTTTAAAGAATTCTTATCCTGGCTGACTATATTTTACACCACGTTCAATGGATGGGGGGTATTAATGTTCCGGATGGGCTGATTCGAATGCGGGGGAAACATTACTCTTTTCCGTCATTCCCGAATGTTTTAATCGGGAATCTAAAACCCGTTCGTGCTGAGCGTGTCGAAGTATGAACGGGTTTTCACTGGCTGTAAGCCTTGAGCGAAGGAGCTACGGCAATCTCATCTTTTCTTTCATTCCCTCCTTTGGAAAAAGGAGGGGTAGGGAGGATTTTTTGTCATCTTGAGCGAAGTGAGAAATCTAAATTTACAACAGAAAACGGATTTCTCGGCTTTGCCTCGAAATGACAAATCATTAAAAAACCGTTCGTACTGAGGCGCAGAACCTGCGCTCGTATATGATCCCTCTGTCACTTCTCAGTATTGGCCAAATAATGGAGTTAAATCTGAACTGCGCGCCTGTCCTGAGCGAAGTCGAAGGGTCGAAGTATGAACGGTTTAGCTTTGCTGCAGGTTTAAACAGAAGAGGTACGGAAGAATCAATTATGAGTACACATTGCAGCCTCCTCACTTGAACCAGCCGTGGCGGTAGAAGTAATAGACCATCGCCACGGCGACTATTATCATGAGCGCTATTGCGGTGTGATATCCGAACGCCCAATCGAGGGTGGGTATATACTCGAAGTTCATTCCGTAAATTCCGGCTACGAGGTTAAGGGGCAGGAATATCGCAGCCACGATGGTCAGCACCTTGAGCCTGTTGTTGGTCTTTTCCTGGAGCATCAGCTCGTAGTGCTTGTGTATGTCCTCGAGCCTGTTCTCGTACCTGCTGAGGAACCTGAAACCGTTGCGGACTTCGTCCTCGAGGTTGTTGAAGTTCCTCCGCTGCTTGCCTATATCGAAAGCCACCCCTTCGTAAATCTGTATGGTGTTGATGCAGTAGAGCTGGTCCTCGATCATTATGTTTATGCGTCCTATATTCTTCTTCAGATGGAGGATGGTCCTGACGTCTATCGAGTTCTGTCCCTTTATCACCTTGTTGCTGAGCTTCGTGATCTTCTCCCTCTGGTCCCTGTAGAGGAAGTAGTTCTTCTCCACGAGCTCGGCCATGAGGTTGAACAGGAGCGACGCTATCGTGGCCCTCTGGAGATGGAGGTGCTTGCACAGGTCCTGTGACAGCTTGTTGAGCGACTCGATCTCGTTGTCGTGGATCGTTATCAGGAGATGAGGCATGCAGAGGAAGGATATGTTCTCGAGGTCGAACGTGACCATGTCCCTTATGATGGGGAATTCGAAATAGAGCTCTTTTTCCGAATGCGCCACGGGCAGGTTGCGATCCATCAATATGAAATTCTCTACTATGGAGTCGTCGTGGACGAGGGGCGAAAGTATTGTCCTCAGCTCATCGTCGAGAGGGCTTACTATGTCGATCCACCTGGGCCTGCCGTCACTGATCCTATCCGAAAAAGTAGCGACGGACGTTTCTTCCTCGAGGTGCAGGTCTTCGCCTATTATATAAGATGTTATCCTCAAATCCCGGCCTCCATGCCTCGCGTTCCCGATCCTGCGTGTTCGCCGGATCGCGGTATTCCCAAACCCGGCTGTTCCGATTATTCTAACCTTCACGGACTGGGAGTATTTTAATATCAATTACATGAACAGGGAAGGTGCGGGCGATGCTATATATCATTATTAAGACTGTGTTAACGGCTGCCGTGATCGTCGGCGTATCGGAGATCGGGAAGAGGCATACGGCGTTCGCCGCCATGCTCGCTGCGCTTCCGCTCACATCGCTCCTCGCTATGCTGTGGCTCTATGCCGATACGAAGGACGCGGGGAGGATCGCCGACCTGTCCATAAGCATATTCTGGCTGGTCCTTCCGACCCTCCTCTTCTTCCTGATCCTGCCCTGGATGCTGAGGCATAGTTTCAATTTCTGGGTGTCTATGGCGGCGTCGTCAGGGGTTATGATAGCGTTTTATCTCGCGTACGCCGCTCTCGGGAGGAAGCTCGGGCTCCCGCTCTAGGGGCGCCGGGCGCGTCAGTATCCGGTCCCGATTATATCTCTCAGCCTCATCATCCCGGCGCGCATCCAGCTCTTCACCGTGCCGAGCGGCTCGTTCATCCGGGCCGATATCTCCGTCTGCGTGAGCCCGTGGAAATAGGCGAGCTCTATCGACTCCCTCTGCTTGGGGGTGAGCTCCGCGAGCGCCCTCTCGATGAGCGCGCGCTTCTCCCTCGTTTCAGTTGTCTCATCCGGAGGGTCCGCCTGTGAGGGTAAATCGTCGTGGAGCGGGTCGTGGAGGCTTTTCCTTTTACTCTCCGACCTCAGCTTGTCTATCGCGCGGCTCCTCGTGAGCGTGATAAGCCACGCGGACGGCGTGCCGCGGTCTGGCGCATAGTCGCGGGCCTTGTCCCATATCTGCTTGAATACGTCGGCGGATACCTCGTCGGCCTCCGCAGTGCTGCGGAGGATCTTGAGCGCGAGCCCGTAGACCTGGGATATCATCCTGTCGTAGAGCCTTCCGAGAGCCGATTCGCAGCCGCGCGAGATCTTGTTTATGAGCTCCCTCAGCTCCCTCTCGATCTCGGATATTCCGGCACTATCAGCCGCAGGCATCGTCGTCCGTCCGCACCGTCGTTGGTTTAATAAGGATAATTCCGATTCGTATGATCCGGTCCCATCACTATAACATATTTCAGCCCCCGGTTTTACAATGTAATTTTCCTCTCTCCGGGACTCCCGCGGGTAATGGCGCCTGCGTGTCTTATGCGGTTATAATATTTAGACGGCGGATAAACCGAAACTCGACCGCCTGCGTATATTTATTTGTGCGGCTTAATAATTTATAGTGTTCTTGCGGCAAATTGCCGGATTCCGGCATCTCGACCGATTCTGCTATGACCGAAGACCCAAGACTCGAAGAATTGATCCCGCTTTACGCGCTCGGCGTGCTCGAGGGCGATGAGCTCAGGGAGGCGGAGCGCCTGATAGGGGAGGGCTCGCCCCGCGCGGTCGAGCTGCTCAAGCAGTACGAGGGGGTGACGTCTCTCCTGCCGTATTCGGCGGGTGCGGCCTCGCCCGGCCCCGGCGTCAGGCGCGAGATAATGGAGTACGCGAGGAAGAGCGCACGCAGGCGGAGGGCCGCGGGAGAAGCACGCGAGGGCGGCCTTGCGGAAAGGCTCAGGCCCTTCTTCTTCGGCCTCGGCGGGGCTCTGGCCGCCGCTGTAATCGTTTTCCTTTTCGTGAACAACCTATCGCTCCGGGGGACACTCCGCGAGGAGAAAGCGGTCGTCGGGGATCTCCGGGCAAAGGTTTCGGGCCAGGAAGAGGAGATAAAATCGCTCAAGAACCTGCTCGCGGAAAAGGAGGGCATGGTGGGAGGGCTCGAAGCCAAGCTCGCGAGCCTGGAGGAAATAACGGAGTTTATGGAAGACCAGGAGATAGTGCTCATCAGGATGGAGAGGTCTGACCCCGGGATACGCGCCGCGGGAAGGGTGCTCTGGGATACGGAAGAGAGCGACGCGCTCCTTTACTGCCTCGACCTGCCCAAGGCGCCTCCGGGAAAGACCTACCAGTGGTGGGTCTTGGTGGGCGGTGTGCCCAAGAGCGTCGGAGTGTTCGACGTGGACGAGGAAGGGGACAGCGTAATTCTGATAGACTCGCTGAAGAAATATGGAAGGATAGAGAAGTTCATTGTCACCGTCGAGCCCGACGGCGGCGCGAGAAAGCCTACAGGCAAAGAGCTCCTGAGGGGGCAGTCGATATAAGCTGCCTCGTACCCGATCCCTTACACGGCTCCGTGGCTGTCATCAGGGCGGACTCGACACTACTTTTTCTGTCTTCGCGAGGGAGCGCCTGTCCTGAACCATGTCCTGAACTCGTTTCAGGATTGTTTCAGGATCGCGACCGTGGCGATCTCTCGTTTTTCATCAGATTTCCGGTTCTTCGACTCCCCGCTCACGCGGCTGCTGGCTCTTTGCATGAACATAGTCCTCATAGTCGTCTCCCAGTGGATTCGAACTTCTCGACTTCACCCTCCCCACGAGCGCTTGCCCTTACGTCCGGCCCCGGCGCGTCCCCCCGGTTCCTTGCTTTTTCCGCCGACTTATTTTAAATTCTCTTGTTGGGGGGGATGATTCTTTCGATATTTTTGATATTTTGCTGGGAGGTCTGTTATGGCTAAAGGCGTCAACAATAAGGGCAATAACGGCAAAGGGAACGGTAAATTCGTTCTCGGCGAAAGGTACGAGCGGGCGCTCAATTACCCCCTTTTCGATTCCATATTCAACAGGCGCTCCCGCCGCTTCGGCCTGGGCATGAAGCTCGAGGACGCCACGCTCGGGTTCGAATCGCGCTACGATCCGATCCCGCTCGAGGAGATGGAAGAGGCGCTCCTCGTGTGGGCCGGCACCGGCCTCACCGGTCTCTGCCTCGCCGACCTGCCGCCGGAGACGGGAATCGACCTCCTCTGCCAGTGGACGGGCCGCACGTGGCCGTCCGCGTGCAACAACCACGGGACAGAGCTTTTCTTTACGAACGACAAGGGCCTCTACCACGTGAACGTGAAGAACATGCTCCCCAAAAACAACGAGCTCGACATGTTCTTCCGCATGAGCCGCGAGGAGAAGATGGAGCGGATTCTCGAGCTATACAGGGAGAGCCTCGTCAAGCTCGAGGACGGGAGGGCGCAGCTCCCCGACCGCATGCCCGGACTCTTCGAATTCAACCAGTGGAACACCAACAAGCCGGGGACTTCGGTATTCATCCCCGTTACGGACGTTACCGAGGAATACATCAACCTGCTTCACCTTTACTGCAGCTACACCTACGGGTTCAGCATAATAGACGACCTCACGGGCAAGCCCGCGGGGGTGCAGAAGTGGATAGACAAGGGGAGGCTCAAGGGCGAGGTAAAGCTCTCGCTATTCGACCTCGAGGTGAGGATACTCACCGGACTCAACGTCGAGCAGGCGTTCATATGCCAGAACATGAGCCTCGCGCTCCAGGCGCTCGGACTCGCCGGCTGGACGTTCAGCGGTTTCATACCGAGGTTCGCCATGGGGGCCGCCCCGCATCTCTTCAAGGGGCTGGGTTTCAGGTTCATTCAGCCGAAGAAGGGAGTCATAGACCCGCCCGCCACTGTCCCGGTAGGAAGGGACGGGGTCTTCGAGTCCTATTGTCCGCCTTATTACAAGAACATGGACGAGGCCATTGACGCGTTTCATCACCACAAGGAAGCGGCGTGGAAACCGGAGAAGCCCTTCCCATACGCCGAGCCTGACAAGCATCTCATGCGGGCTCCCAAACCGACCGAGAACACTATACAAATCGTGAAAGACGTGGCGAACTATATTTACGACACGTACGGCCGGTTCCCGGCTTTCGTCGACCCGATGTACATGAGGCTCGTATTTCAGGCGATGAACATAGACGTCGAGTTCTACGACAAGTACTATCCCAAGGGCTCTTATTCGGAAATGCACCTGCAGAAGTTCCTGAGCGACCACCCCGAGGCGCGCCCGCGCGCGGGGGAAAAACCGGGCGGCAGGGAGGCGAGGGCCGCGGGCGGGACTAAAAAGAAGATAAAGGCTTGATTCGTCCATAGGGCGGGCGTTCCCGCGCCTGTAATTCCGTCCTTTGCCGGGCGCAGAAAATATTTTCATTCTGGTCAATCTAACACTTGACAAACACTTGAGAATTATCTACATTGGAAGTGTAGGCCGGGGGCGGACGTGATAAGAGTTAGAGGGCGGGAATAATGGTGGACTAAAAAGGTTGGGAGCTTAACCATGAAGCGTTCAGATATAGAAAAGGAATTGGCCGATAAATTTAACCTTCAACCTTCGCAATCCGAGCAGATACTCGATACCATAATCGAGCATATGACGGAAGTGCTCGAAGGAGGCGGCAGGATCGAGATCAGGGGCTTCGGAAGCTTCTTCACGAAGAGCTACGGTTCTTACGAGGGCAGGAATCCCAGGACCGGCGCCAAGGTTATGGTATCGTCGAAGAAGCTCCCTCATTTCAGGCCGAGCAGAGAGCTTATAACGAAGCTGAACGGCGGGAACGAGTAGAGCGGACCCGGCCCGGCAGCAGGAGGCCCTGACATTTATCCAGTCGTGACGGGACGTATGTTCCGTGACCCGCGGCTGCGCTTACCTGATACATTGACAATCCGGTCGTATGCGATAGCCTCTTTTTTATGGCGCTCCGTAAAATACTTACATATCCTGACCCGTTTCTGAGAAAGAAATGCGCCCCTGTCGAAGAGATCGACGGCGAGGTGCTGAGGCTGCTTGACGACATGGCTGAGACCATGTACGAGGCGCGCGGGGTCGGGCTCGCCGCTTCCCAGATAGGGGTCGATAAAAGGGTGGTGGTCATTGATATAAGCCCGAGGTATCTGGACACGGACGAGGAAGAGGAAGAGGATGCGGAAGACGGGCGGAAGGCCGAGTACGAGGGGCCCGGACTTATCGAGCTCATAAATCCCGAGATAATCTCCTCCGATGGCGAAATCATCGCGGAGGAGGCGTGCCTCAGCATCCCCGGTTTCACGAGCGATGTGAAGAGGAAGCAGAAGGTCAGGATCGAGGCTTACAACAGGGAAGGGGAGATGGTGGAGATCGAGGCCGAAGACCTCCTCGCGCGCGTATTCCAGCACGAGATCGACCACCTGAACGGAGTGCTCTTCATCGACAGGCTCTCCCGCCTCAAACGCGAACTCATAAAGCGCAAGATCGAGAAAGAGCTCGGGAAAGAGGAAAAGAGATACGCGGTGCTGTGATTTCCCGTTAAATTCGGTTTACTCAATCAGTAAGCTTACACCCCCCATTTGATTATATTCCTATACGGCGTTCCTTTGCTTTCATCGCGAGACCTTATTTTGGTCATCCAAATGTTTTTGTAATTCCCGAGACCGATCGGGAATCCAGTCTTTTCATTCGAATCAATCGCGGCTGGAAGCCGCTCCTACGGGGTTCAAGGCTAATCTTTGTAGGAGCTAGTTCCCGGGTCGAGCCCGGGACAGGCCTGGCGCGATTCTGTAGTATCGGTAAAAGACGGAACACAAATGACGGATTTCTCGCACTGCTTGAAATGAGAAATTATAAAAGAAAGTTCGTACTGAGTGGGACAGACCGCTCCCTCACAATGACAGAAAAACCTACCCCCTCCTGTATTTCCCCATCAGCTCCGCTTTGGCTATGATGTAAGGGTCCATCGCCTCCTTGAGCGCCTGCTTCTTCGAGCCCTCCCTGAGGCTGAGCGCTTCACTCAGCGCAAAGAGCCTGAAGAAGTACCTGTGTGTTCCCGAGGGAGGGGAGGGCCCTCGGTATCCTCTCCCCCCGAAGCCGTTTACGCCAAGAATCCCCTTTGGCTCTTTCCCGCGCTCTATCTTTTTGGTATCGGGAGGAATATTCCACACGAGCCAGTGTACGAACGTGCCGCCCGGGGCGTCAGGGTCGTCGCATATCAGCGCGAGCGATTTCGTCCCCTCCGGGACTCCCGATATGTGAAGCTCAGGGGACTCGTCCCTGCCCTCGCAGGTTGTCTCCCTCGGCATCATCCCACCCTCTTCGAAATCGGGGCTCGTTATCTTCATAGTCCGCCTCCTGAAATGTTTTCCTCTAATTAAAATTATCTCACGGTTTACATATCTTTGACAAGCAGTTATGCGTATCCCTCCTTATTGCCGGGGCCGGAGTGGCACGGGCGTCAGCCGAGTCAGCCAATATCACGTTCTGCGGAATTTAATATTTTATCTATTGTGCTAAATCCCTAACGGCCGTATTTTTAGGTAAAAGTTGAGGTTCAAGCTATAAGAATCCAGACGGTCTTAAAATTCATGCGCTTAGAAGGGGATAAAATGACCAAATACACTCGCGTTCGGTTTCTTCTCGTTTACGCTCTTTTCATAATGATCGGTCTCGCAAATATCGGCGGGTGCGAAACGTCCGGTGAAAGCTCCGGCGGGGATGACGACGATCCGGAATTGAGGACGTGCGACCTTACGGGCTCTGATTCGGCCTGCGAAGTATGCGAACAGCTGGGCCTAGCGGCTTGCTGCACGCTGACCACACCGGCCGGCTGCGGGACCGTCGAACAGATAACCACGTTTACTAAGTGCAACGACGATCTAAGTGCCGCGTGTGTCATAGGAGCGCAGCCTACTCCGGTACCGACCCCCGTTCCTACACCGGAGCCAACGCCCGAGCCTACTCCGGTACCGACCCCCGTTCCTACACCGGAGCCTACGCCTGTCCCTACACCCGCACCAACGCCTGTTCCAACGCCCGCGCCGACTCCCACTCCCACCCCACTGCCGTGCCCAACGCCCGGACCGGCCGGGACACACACTATAAGCATTATTAATCAATGCTCACAGTCCGTATGGATTGGCGCGCAAAGCATAGGCTTCACCTCTCTCCTCTGCGAGGCGGGTACCGGCAGCTCTCCCGGGGTAGGCAACTGCGGCCCCGAGGGCGGCCAGGGCACCACTATTCCCAACAATACAAACTGGGTAGGGCCTCCGCCCTGGGATACCGACGGCGGCGCCACCTGGGAGATACCGCCCAGCGACAACGATCCGGCTGGGCTCGGCGGCGTAAGGCAGCTGACGATCCCCGACTGCTGGGATTCGGGAATCCTCGTAGCCCGCACCGGCTGCCAGGTGCTGCCGTCACCTGCCCCCTCGACGAACCTCACGTGCGAGACGGGGAACTGCGGCGGAACATACGGAGTAGAGAACTGCGGCGGGATCAACGGGCCCAAGCCCGTCTCCATCGCGGAGTTCACGTTCGACGGCGGTATTCCCGCCAACTGCACCGGCGCCGATAACTACGACGTCTCTTTCGTCGCCGGCTTCAACGTGCTGATCGAAACCGCACCCTGTCAGAACGGCTGCGGGAGCGCAGGCTCAGGGTGTACGATGCTGCCCGTGTGCCCGTGGGACACCTACGTTTTCCAGCCGGATACACAGCCGAACACAGGCGGCTTCGTCGAGACCCCCGCGGGAGACATAGGGACTTGCCTCTCGCCGTTCAACATGGCCTCTATAGGGCTTCCGCCCCTCGATTCGATGACCACTGACGAGATGAACAGGCTCGGCTGCGTAGGCGGTTACAATGAAACCCCCTGGACGAACCAGGACGCGTGGGGCGTCTGCATGACGAGCTTCGGCGACAACACTAACAGCTGCGCGATGACATCATCTACCACCTGCGGAACTAATACGAACATTCCGCCCACCGGCAACTCGACCCCGCCGTGCTGCGAATTCCCCGCGACCATGTGCGACCCCTACGGACAGTGCGATTCCGTCATGGGAAGGACGGCCGCTTGGCCGACCTACGACGGCGGTGGGAATACGACGGAATACATAGAGAACGTGCACGAAGCGTGCGGGGATAATACCGGCGGGGGACAGGCGGGCGCGTACGCCTGGTCGTTCGACGACGGGGACCAGGTGCTGGGGCTCGCGAACGCGCTCTTTACCTGTCAGGGGGACGACATAAATTACGTCGTCACGCTCTGCCCGGACAACGTTCCGCAGCCGTCGCCGCAGCCCACGTTCGAGCCCGCGGCGACCGGGGAGTGAATATTCTTTTTTTTGTCTTCGCGAGGGAGCGCCTGTCCTGAACCATGTCCTGAACCACGTCCCGGACCACGATCCGGGATCATTTCGGGATCTTTCAGGATCGCGACCGCGGCGATCCCGCTCTATTCATGAGATTGCCACGTTCCGCTTCGCTCCACTCGCAATGACAGGGTAGGTTGGCTTTAGGATCTGTATGTAGTCATAATTCACACTTGTGCGCCGCCTAGACAACCCCGCCCTTTGCACATAGAATAAATCCCCATGCCGTCGAGGTTGTCCGAAGAAATTTCCCCGTTCTACGTAATGGAAGTGCTCGAAAGGGCGAAGGAGATAGAGGCCTCGGGCGGGAGCGTCGTGCACTTCGAGGTCGGGATGCCCGACTTCTCGACCCCCTCCGTTATTTGCGACGCCGCGGTCGAAGCGATAAGGGAAGGAGACACGAGGTATACTCACAGCCTCGGCATAAGCGGACTCAGGGAAGCCGTTTCGGAGGATTACGAAAATACTTACGGCGTAAAGGTCCCTCCCGGCCGCGTCATAATCACGCTCGGCAGCTCGCCCGCGCTCTTCCTTTCCATGCTCGCGCTCCTCGACCCCGGGGACGAAGTGATAATCACCGACCCCCACTACGCCTGCTACCCCCAGCTTATTAAGATAGCAGGCGGCGTGCCTGTGCCGGTGAGGGTATACGAGGAAGAGGGGTATCAGATCGACGCCGGAAGGTTAAGGAAGGCTGTCACCCCCCGGACGAAAGCCATACTCATCAACTCGCCCGCAAACCCGACGGGGACGGTGCTTACGCCCGGGGTAATGAGCGATGTAGCCTCTTTGGGCGTGCCTGTCATCTCGGACGAGATCTACCACGGGCTCGTTTACGGCCCCGAGGCGAGGACCATACTCGAATTCGCGGAGAGCGCCATAGCCGTGAACGGTTTCTCGAAGCTCTACTCGATGCCCGGCTGGAGATTGGGCTACCTCATCGTACCGGAAGAACTCGTAAGACCCGTGCAGAAGCTCCAGCAGAACCTCTTCATATCCCCGAACCCGTTCGTCCAGAGGGCGGGCATTGCCGCGATAAGACAGGGGAAGGCGGAGGCGCTCGGCATGGTCGGCGAATTCGACAGGAGGCGGAGGGCGATGCTGGAGGGTCTGAAAGAGCTCGGTTTCGTCCTCGGCGCGGAGCCCTTGGGCGCCTTCTACGTTTTCGTGAACGCGTCCGGCATAAGCCCGGACTCTCACGCGCTCGCGTTCGACATCCTCGAGAAGGCGCGCGTCGCGGTTACGCCCGGCATAGATTTCGGGCAGGGCGGAGAAGGTTATCTCAGGTTCTCGTATGCGGCCTCTCTGGCGGACATTGAGGAAGGGATGAGGAGGCTAGGGGTGTATCTGAACGAAAGGAAAAGCGGCCCACAATGACTCTGCCGTCGATCGCTGAAATAGACATAAGGGACAAAAAGCTCCTAATAAGGGTCGATTTCGACGTGGCCGTCACGCGCTCCGGAGAAATACCGGATACGCGGAAATTAACACACGCGCTGCCGACGATAAGATACGCGGCCGGGCAGAAAGCGAGGGTGATAATAGCCTCCCACATGAGCGGTGCCGGGGGGAAGGTGAGCCGCAGACACTCGCTCGAGCCTCTCGGGAGCAAGTTGTCCGAGCTCCTCGACTGCGAGATATATTTCCCGGAGAATTCGATCGGGGACGCTGTAAGAAAAATATCGGGAGAGATGCTTCCGGGCTCCGTCATGCTGCTTGAGAACCTGGAGTTCCACAAGGGCGAGCTCCTGAACAGCCCGGACTTCGCGAAGAAGCTCTCTGAGGTGGCGGAGGTCTACGTGAACGAGGCGTTCTCCGTCTCTCATCAGCAGAGGGCGTCCCTCCTCTCTATCGCCGATTACTTCGATACAGTGTGCATAGGGTTAAAGTTCAAGGAAGAAACGGAGAACCTCGGCCGCATCACGAACCCGGAGCGCCCCTTCGCGGCCGTCATAGGCGGGAGCTGCTCTCCGGGCAAGATCGGGCTCATCGAGAGCCTCATGGACAGGGTCGATACTATTTTGATCGGGGGGGCTGTCGCCCACACGTTCCTCCGTGCGCTCGGCAGGGACATAGGGCGCTCCGAGATCGACGAGGGGACTATTTACAGCGCCAAGAGGCTAATTTCCTCCTCCATGTCGAGGAATATAAGACTCGTCATCCCGGAGGATTTCGTAGCGGTCAGAGGGGATTTGAAGAACGACTCCCATTCCTATATAATTTCGGGCGGCCGTATCCCGAAAGATTCCATGGCTGTAGATATAGGGCCGGAAACGATCAGGCAATTCGCGAAGCATATAGCGAGGGCGCGGACCGTGCTCTGGAACGGGCCCCTGGGTATGTGCGAGCGGGCCGGTTTCGGCGAGGGAACCCGGGCCGTGGCGAAGGCGCTTTCGGAGTCGGAAGCCTGGAGCGCGGCCGTAGGGGACAGCACTATCGACGCGCTCGAAGGCGGCGGGTGTGAGACCGGAAAGTGCTTTTTGTCGCGCGGGGGGGACGCGTCGGTCGAATTCATTATGAACGGGACGCTGCCCGCGATCCGGGCGCTCGAAAGGCGGGCAAGATGAGAAAGAGGCTCATAGCGGGCAACTGGAAGATGAACATGCTGAGGGGGGAAGCGGCCGGGCTCGCGCGCGGGGTCGTGGAAAGGACGAAGGGAATGGCGGAGAAAGTCGACATAATACTCGCCCCGCCGTTTACCGACCTTGAAACCGTGGGGAAGGAGCTGCGGGGGACGGGCATCACGATCGCCGCCCAGAACGTATTCTGGGAGGAGAAGGGGGCGTTTACAGGCGAGGTTTCGCCCGGTATGCTTGCCGATGCCGGCTGCACGTGGGTGATAATAGGCCACTCCGAAAGGAGGCGCATACTCCGCGAGACGGACGAAATGGTGAGGATGAAGATAGGCGCATCGCTTAAGGCCGGCCTCAAGGTGATCGTCTGCGTAGGCGAGACGCTCGAGGAGAGAGAGCGGGGGCAGACGGTAAAGGTGGTCGACGGGCAGGTTGTCAAGGCGCTCACCGGGGTCGGTCTGGACGACCCGTCCGGACTCGTAATCGCGTACGAGCCCGTATGGGCCATAGGGACCGGCCATCACGCGACCCCTGCCGAGGCGGAGATCGTGCAGGCTGCAATCCGCGAAATAGCGGGTAATATATTGGGGGACCCGGCCTCCCGTATGAGGATAATCTACGGGGGGAGCGTTAACGAAGAAAATATAGGAGACCTGCTTGCCGAGCCCGATATAGACGGCGCTCTCGTCGGAGGCGCGAGCCTCAAAGCGGAATCGATGGCAAGCATAGTCGAGACAGCAGGAGAGAAATAGTGGAGCTTATAATATTTTCGGTCAAGATAATTCATATAATAGTGAGCATACTGCTCATTATAGTCGTGCTGCTCCAGCCCGGAAAGAGCGGCGACCTGGGGTCGATATTCGGGGGAGGAACGAGCGAGTCCATATTCGGATCGAGCGGCGCAGTCCCGTTCCTGGTCAAGGTGACGAGGGGACTCGCGATACTGTTCCTGCTTACTTCCCTTTCGCTGGGATACTTCGCTGCGAGCACGGGGGGCAAGTCGGTTGTTACCGACGTGCCCGGGGCCGCGGTCGAGGAGACGGTGCCTGCGGAGGAAGCCCCTGCAAGCGTAACGGAGCCCGCGGACGAGGCGGCTTCGCCTGAAACCCCCGCCTCGAACGAATCCGCCACTCAGCCCGGAGACACTGCGGGGGACGAGAGCGGGAATACGGGCGACGGGGCGCAGGACAAGAACTAACTACACCAGCAGGATTCGCATCACGCGGATTCGCGGATTCAAGGTTTTAACAGCAGGCGGAAGCCGGACGCTGTCTTGCGGCTGAGTAGCGCATTAAGTATATTAAACTTTACATATATTCGGAGGTATTCAGAATGGCGTACATTATTGCGGAGCCCTGCATCGGAGTTAAGGACAAGGCCTGCGTCGAAGCGTGCCCTGTAGACTGCATTTACGAGGGCGAAAACCAGCTTTTCATACATCCTGAGGAGTGCATAGACTGCGGCGCTTGCGTTGACCCATGTCCTGTAGATGCGATCTTCCACGAAGACGAGCTCCCCGAGAAATGGCACGACTACATTGACAAGAACAAGGATTTCTTCGAAGGCAAGGAAGGTCTCGAGCCCGCGAGGAAGGACTGAGCCGGGCGGACCGGGAACTGATTAACTGAAAATGAAAGCGAAAGGGGACGTGCCTCGGGCATGTCCCCTTTTTTTTATTCCGAAGATGGCCGAAAAAGGGAAAAGTCGGAAAGGAGCCGTGAAGGACGGCGAGAGCCGGGCGGAGAAGAAAAAGAGGGCGCTCGCAATACTCAAGATACTGAGAGATGAGTACCCCAAGGCGAGGTGCCACCTCAACTACACGAACGCGCTCGAGCTTCTGATAGGGTGCATACTGTCGGCCCAGTGCACGGACAAACGCGTGAACGAAGTGACGAAGAGCCTCTTCAGGAAATACCCGGATGCCGCACATTTCGCCCGGGCCGAAAGTGCCGCGCTCGAGGATGAGATACACTCCTGCGGGTTCTATAAGGCCAAGGCGAAATCTATACTCGCGTGCACGAAGGCGCTCGTCGGGGAATACGGGGGAGAGGTGCCGGCTTCGATGGAGAAGCTCACGAAGCTCGCGGGCGTCGGCAGGAAGACCGCGAACGTAGTGCTCGGGAACTGGTTCGGCATACCGGGGATAATCGTAGACACGCACATCATGCGGTTATCAAAGAGGCTCAGGCTCACTTCGAACACGGACGCTACGAAGATCGAATTCGACCTCCGGGAACTCATACCCGAGAAAGACTGGACGTTCTTCTCGAACTCGCTCGGCGACCACGGGCGTACGGTCTGTTTCGCGCGTAAACCCCGCTGCGGCGAATGCGTCATAAGCCACCTCTGCCCCTCGGCAGGAAAAGTCTAGCGCACACACATAGTGTGTTTTTACGATCCTACTCTACCTCTTACGCTTAAACCTGCAATGAAGCCAAACCCGTTCGCCCTGAGCGTGTCGAAGGGTTGAACGGGTTTCATTCCCGTATGTCCGCGGCAATCTTGGGCCCTCCTGTCTTTGCGAGGAGCGAAGCGACGCGGCAATCTCGCCACTCCTGTCTTTGCGAGCGGAGTTGACGAAAGTCAGCGCAGCGCGGCAATCTCATGAAAAAAGCGAGATCGCCACGGTTCCTTCGCGTAAGGCCTCGGAGCCTCGCGAAGACAAAAAAGAGCTGTCATTCCCGACCCTGAATCAAGTCCAGGGCAGGCTCCGATCGGGAATCCAGCCTATCCAATTCAAATAACCGCTCAAATAACCGCGCCAGGGATGGCGTTCCTACAAAAATTAACTCCGCACCCTGTATAATATCCCGTATAAATCATGAAGAGGCGCTACAACTCCTACCACGATTACCTGAAAGAGAGGTTCGGATGCAGGGTGAACAAAGTCTCCCTCGACATGGGGTTCACCTGCCCTAACAGGGACGGGTCGCTTGCCCGCGGGGGCTGCGTATACTGCAACAACGACAGCTTCGTCCCCCCATACGCCCGCGCCCGCTATTCCATGCACGACCAGCTCACGGGGGGAATGGAATATCTAAAAAAGAGATTCAAGGCAGAGAAGTTCATAGTCTACTTCCAGGCGTACACGAACACGTACGGCGGCGTCTCGGAGCTCGAAAGCATGTACAGGGAGGCGCTCAAATACGAGGGCGTCGTCGGCATCGCCGTCGGCACGAGGTCAGACTGCGTCGACGAGGAGAAGCTGGATATGTTCGAGAGGCTCGCTAAAGAGTGCTACGTCTCGCTCGAATACGGGATCGAGTCCGTTTACGACAAGTCGCTCGAGTTCATGAACAGGGGCCACGATTACCGCTCGGTCGTGGAGGCGCTGGAGTTATCGAAGGGGAGAGGGTTCGAGCTCGGCGCGCATATCATACTCGGCCTGCCCACGGAGACGCGGGAAGAGATGCTCGCCATGGCGGACGAGGTGTCGTCGCTCCCCATAGACTGCATCAAAATTCACAACCTGCACATAGTCAAAGGCACGCCCCTGGCGAGGATGTACAGGGACGAGCCTTTCGAGCTCTTCGGGTACGAGGAATACGTAGACTTCATCGTGAGGTTTGTCGAGAGACTCTCGCCCGATATTATCGTCGAGCGCTTCTTCACGGACACCCCGAGGAGCCTCCTCATCGCCCCCGGCTGGAACAGGTCGCACATAGAGGTGATAAGGGGCATAGAAAACGAGCTCGAGAGGCGCGGTACGTACCAGGGCAGGCTCTATGCCGGGGACGCTCCCGGACATGTCCCGTCTATCTCGAGAGCGCCGGGAGTTACCCGGTGAACCTGTATAAGGGTTACGGATCGTTGTATTTAATTGATACTGCGGCGGCTCGCCCGAACACCCTGCGGCTCATTTTCAGGTACCAAGTTCTCTTTCGGATGATATACTTTCTCCAAAGTTAGGTTAATATTGATACTTCATACCGGAGGCAAATTCTAAATGATAAAAAGCTCTAACCCCGCTCTCGGAGAAAAGACTTTCCAGAGGCTCGCGCCCGGCTATACGGGCGTAGGGCAGATGACGATAAACGGCACCATAAACAAGACCCTCATACTCCTCGTGCTCGTCACCGTCCCGGCCCTCTGGGTCTGGGACATGTTCGCCAAATCGGGCGTCGCGGCCGTGAGCCCCTGGCTCTACGGAGGGCTCATAGGCGGGCTCGTAGTCGCAATGGTCACGATATTCAAGAAGGAGTGGGCGCCTTACTCGGCCCCCGTGTACGCGCTGCTCGAAGGGCTCGTCATAGGCGGCATATCCGCTTACGCCGAGGCCCAGTTCAAGGGGATAGTGTTCCAGGCCGTCGCTCTCACTTTCGGCACGCTCTTCTCGCTTCTCATCGCATACAGGTCGGGCGTCATAAAGGTGACGGAGAAGTTCAGGCTCGGGGTCGTGGCTGCCACGGGGGCGATATTCCTCGTATACCTGGTGTCCATAGTTATCGGGTTTTTCGGCGTTAACGTGCCTCTGATCTACTCGGGCGGCACGATCGGAATACTGTTCAGCCTGTTCGTCGTTGTGATAGCCGCTCTCAACCTCGTCCTCGATTTCGATTTCATAGAGCAGGGGGCCGCTCAGGGCGCGCCAAAGTACATGGAATGGTACGGGGCGTTCGGGCTCATGGTCACTCTGATATGGCTCTACATCGAATTCCTGAGGCTCCTCACGAAGCTGAGACAGTGACAGCATTGTCGCAGCGGTGCGGATCTAACCTTGAAAAATAATTCTCTAGGAGGAAGAATTTGAAGACCAAATTTATTTGCGCGGCTGCTCGCTTTATCGTCGCGGTTGCCGTTCTTATTGCTCCCGTCGCCTCGGTAAAGGCGGAGAGCGGAGCCGATACGCCGGAGGCCCTCGGAAACAAGGTGCTCGAAGCAATCAAAACACAGAACAAGGAAGGGCTCAAGTCCCTCATCCATCCCGAGGTCGTATCTTATCTGCAGGAAAAGAGCCCGGGGGAGCTGGATAAGGTGCTGGATAATTTTCTCACTCTGCCGGTGCCTGATAACGGTGAATTCGTAGTCCAACCCATTGAAGAAGTGTCCGAATACGATAAAGCTACGCAGACACTTGTGTTCAGGGAAAATACGCTTTACTTCCCAGTCCCACCGATGGATTTACTTGTACTCGTAACGGAGACGGAGATTCCGAAGAAAGACGAGAAAGGTAAAGAGACGAAGGTGAAGGTCAAAGTCGGCGCAATGGTGTATACAATCACCCAAAATAATAACAAGTGGTTTATAGTCTTGCCCGTGAAAAAGGTCGCCGAGAAGCGAGAAGAGAAACAGGAGCAAATACAGCAGTAGGTCTTGTGCGCATCCTTTATCCTGCATCATGTCTGTAGGAGCGGCTTCCAGCCGCGATTCCTTTAAATGAAAAGACGAGATTTACGATCGGTCTCGGGAATGACAGAATCATTTTCCCCCTTAGAAAAAGGGGAACAATTCCGAAGAATCTGAGGAATTGGTCACTATAGATAAACGGCAAAGAAATGCCTTGATCGAAGCAATGCAGGTATTGAATCCAAATTAAAGGGGGATTTAAAAATAGAAAAAAAGCAAATCCTCCCTAGCCTATTTTGGCTTAGGCAACGGCGACGCGGAAGATAATTTACTCATCCGCCTTTGTTGGTATGGCGTCCGGTTCTTGCACGCGTTCAGAACCGTTCTTTTTCTAAGGAGGGAATTCATGAAACATCCTTCGACAGGCTCAGAGCGAACGGGTTTGGCTTCTACGATTCCTGAAGCGGAAGAGGCAATAAGAATTCCGGGTACAATAATTACCCGGAGAGACTTATATGAGCGGCAATGATTCCGGCCATCCTCTTGTAATCTTCGACGGGGTATGCAACTACTGCTGCGGCGTGGTCAATTTCATCATAGAGAGGGACCCGCGCGGGGTGTTCAGGTTCGCGCCCTTCCAGTCCGGCGCCGCGAAAAGAATCCTGGAGAGATACAACTACCCAACCGACAGCCTCGATTCCTTCGTATTGATAGAGGACGGGAAGCTCTATACCAAATCCGAAGCGGGGCTCAGGGTGCAGAAACTGCTCGGCGGTATCCACAGGCTCCTCTACGCGTTCATCATAGTGCCCGCCCCCATAAGGGACGCCGTCTACGACTACATAGCCCGGCACAGATATGAATGGTACGGCAAGAAAGATGAGTGCATGATACCCACGCCCGAAATTAAGGACAGGTTCCTCGAATGAGCGCCCGCTGTCATATATAATCTTATTCCTGTCAGAGCGCACTTTATGAACCGCGAAAGAAGACCGGACGGACTCCTCTACAAGATAGCGACGCTCGAAAGCGAGTTCGAGCAGATTCACAGGCTCAACTACGAGACGTTCGTCGAAGAGATACCCCAGCACGGTAAGAACGCATCGAGAAGGCTCGTAGATAAATTCCACGACGAGAATACCTACATCATATGCCTCGACGGGGACGAGCTCGCCGGCATGCTTGCCGTCAGGGACAAGCGGCCCTTCTCTCTCGACCGGAAGCTCCCCGGCCTCGATTCATACCTCCCACAATCGCGTTCATTATGCGAGCTCAGGCTCCTCTCCGTGAAGAAAGAGCGCCGCTACAGGAAAGTGCTGCTCGGCCTGTTCGTGAGCCTCGCCGCCTACTGCGAGGAGAAAAAATACGACCTCGCCCTGATATCCGCCAATATTGCGCAGGAGAAGCTCTACACGAACCTCGGGTTCGTGCCTTTCGGCCCCGAAGTCGGCACGGAAGGGGCGAGGTATCAGCCCATGTACCTCACTCCCGAATCCTATTACAGGATGAAGGGGCGGACGAAGCTCCTCTCCAGGATGGATGAATCCAGGCCGTCCTCGATACTCCCCCTTAACCTTCTGCCGGGGCCCGTCGACGTTTGCGCCGGGGCCGAAAGGGCTATGTCCGAAGCACCCGTTTCTCACAGGGCGGATGAGCTTACGGATGACCTGCTCCTTGTGAAGCGCATGCTTTCGGGCATCACGGGAGCCAAACACGCGGCTGTGCTGATGGGATCGGGCACTCTCGCCAACGACGCCCTGGCCGCCCAGCTTTCTCTTGAGGAAGGGAAGGGCCTCGTCCTCTCGAACGGGGAGTTCGGGGAGCGCCTCATAGACCATGCCCGGAGGTGGGGGCTTTCCTTCAATGCCCTGGAAAATGGATGGGGCGAGTGCTTCGACAGGGAAGAGATCGAAGAAACACTCGCCCTGCATACCGATACGTCATGGCTCTGGGCCGTGCATTCGGAGACTTCGACGGGGGTATTGAACGACGCTCGGATGCTCGGGGAGATATGTGCGGCCAGGGGAGTTGCCCTATGCCTCGACTGCATAAGCTCGCTCGGGACGGTGCCTATCGACCTCTCCGGCGTCGATATGGCGACGGGCGTGAGCGGCAAGGGGCTCAGGTCCTATCCGGGGCTCTCGTTCGTTTTCTATAATCGCGCGGTCGCGTCCCGGCCGGGCAGGCTGCCCCGCTATCTCGACCTCGGATTATACGCGGAGTCTGTGGGGACGCCGTTTACGCTCTCGTCTAACCTGCTGCGCGCGTTAAAGGCTTCGCTCGGCAATTTCTCCGCACAGGAAAGGTACGCCCGCATCCTCTCGCTCTCCGGCTGGCTGAGGGGCAGGCTTTCGGACGCCGGGCTCGATATCGTCGCCGGGAAGGGTCACGAGTCGCCCGCCATAGTTACTATCAGGCTCCCGGAGAGGGTCAGCTCCGTGGCGCTCGGGAACAAGCTCGAACGCTCCGGCTATTATCTCAACTGGAGGAGCGACTACCTCCTCGACAGGAACTGGATACAGATCGCCCTCATGGGCGAATGCAGCGAGGACAGCCTGTCTCCACTGGTAGATCTGCTTCGCCGGGAAATGATGTCCCGCCGACGTGCATAAGACTTTCACCCCCTCTTTGACGAATCCTCCCTAAAGATTTATTATGTGCTTATTTCTAAATTCATAAAGGAGGAACCAAGATGGCTAGCTTAATCGATCGGATGATCAGGGCTTCAAAGCTCGACGTGAGCGTCTATGAGGAAGTCGAGGCCGACAAGGGGGCAATGGGACAGGCGGCTGCGGTTGTGGTGCTTTCGAGCGTCGCGGCGGGCATCGGCTCATTAGGCGTGTTCGGCATAGAGGGGTTGATATTCACTACCATCGGCGCCCTCATCGGATGGCTCATATGGGCGTTTCTGACCTTCATCATAGGCACGAAGCTCCTGCCCGAGCCCGAGACCAAGACCGACATGGGCGAGATGCTCAGGACTATCGGATTTTCGAGCTCTCCCGGGGTGCTCCGCATCCTGGGTATTATTCCGGTGGCCGGCCCCATCATATCTTTCGTGGTGGGAATATGGATGCTCGTGGCAATGATCATCGCGGTGAGGCAGGCGCTCGACTACAAGAGCACGTGGCGAGCGGTAGGCGTGGCTATTATCGGCTTCATCATATATTTCGTGATCATGTATTTCATTCTTACGATTATCGGCGTGAATCCGGCGGGGGAGCCGACCGCCTGAAGTGCTTGCGATCGAGCCGGTTCCTGAGAGAGGCAATTCCTTTTTTGTTTTGACTTTCGGTTGCCGGGCGTTGATTTTACTCCTCCATTCCGATCGAGAGGTGAACGGCATCCGTGTTTATTAAAAGAGTCATAAGGGCGCTCAGGCTCGACCCGGAGCTGTATGAAGAGGTCGAGGCCGATAAGGGCTCGATGTGGCAGGCGATGCTTGTGGTCGTAGTGGTAAGCATCGCGGCGGGTATAGGCTCGATCGGGATTCTGGGCATAGAGGGGATTATCGTCGGGACGGTGCTGGACCTGATCGGGTGGTTTCTCTGGGCTCTGCTGACTTATGTAATAGGCACGAAGCTCCTGCCCGAGCCGGGGACCAAATCCGATCTCGGGGAATTGCTCAGGGTAATAGGGTTCGCCAGGTCGCCCGGGATCTTTCTTATTCTCATGCTGATAACGGTGCTGACCAAGTTTATCGTTCTCGTTATAACGGTCTGGATGTTCGCGGCGATGGTAATCGGAGTGAGACAGGCGCTCGACTACAAGAGCACATGGCGCGCCGTGGGCGTATGCGTATTGGGAGCAGTAATTTATTTTATTATTAACGTCGCTGTAAATACGCTCCTGGTGAACCGGGGCGGCGCATAACCTGCGCGCCGGGTAATGCTTTAATTTGCCGGCCGATTGTCTACTTATTTTGACTTATGGATTCGTTAGATTTATCTTCTAATCCCTATATTTATTAATGCTGAGGTGAAAGGCATCCGTGTTTATCAAGAGAGTCATAAGGGCGCTCACGCTCGACCCCGAGCTCTACGAGGAGGTCGAGCACGACAAGAGCGCCATGTGGCAGGCGGTGGTCGTGGTCTTCCTCGCGAGCCTCTCGAGGGGCGTCTACAGCTACCAGACGGGCGACTATAAAGGCCTCATACTGGGCACAATCACGAGCTTCGTCCTCTGGATACTGCTCGCCTTCCTCATATACATAATCGGCACGAAGCTCTTCCCCGAATCCGAGACCAGGAGCGACCAGTGGGAGGTCATGCGCGTGCTCGGGTTCGCTAGCGCTCCGGGTATCTTCAGGGTCTTCGCGGTCGTGCACCACCTTACAGCCGCCGTCCTGCTCGTCGTGTGGGTGTGGACTCTCGTCGCGATGATAATCGGCGTGAGGCAGGCGCTCGACTTCAAGAACACGTGGAACGCGATCTGGGTCTGCGTCGTCGGGCTCATCACGTACTGGCTCGTGTATATAATATTCTACTTCGCCTACGGCTTGCCCAAGCCCATATGGTCGTGATGCGCATCTTAGGTTCGCGGCTGGAAGCCGCTCCTACATGAAAGGATGGATGTTTATTTATTTGTAGGAGCACCATCCTGGTGCGATAGATTCTTCGGGGTTTTGCGGGTGCCAATTCGCGGCAAGATGCCGCTCCTACGGATGTTTTAATTCCCTCCTTTGTAAAGGAGGGGTAGGGTGGATTTAATTTTTCTGTAAACGGAAAAGTAAAATCGGCTTCCCGCTTACCCCCGCGCTTTCGCCATGCGCTTGGCTTCGTCCTTGAGTATCTTGTAGTCGATGCTGTCTACAAGCGCTTTCCAGCTCGCCTCGACTATGTTGTGGGAAACCCCGACGGTGCTCCAGTCGCTCTCCCCGTCGCCGGATTCTATGAGCACCCTGACCACGGCGTCCGTTCCGTGCTCTCTCGCAAGCACCCTCACCCTGTAGTCCTTGAGCGTGACTTCCTTAAGCGACGGGTAGAACTTCTCGAGCGCCTTCCTCAAGCCCTGGTCGAGCGCATGAACGGGGCCGTTCCCCATGGCGACCGTGTGCTCGGTGACGCCGTCCACCTGGACTATCAGCGTCGCCTCCGTGATGGACTCCTCGTCCTCGCTCCTCTTCTCGGTTATGGTTCGCACGCTCTTTAGCTCGAACGCCTTTCTGTATTCCCCGAGCGCTTTCCTGACGAGGAGCTCGAACGACGCGTCGGCCCCTTCGAACTCGTACCCCTCGTTCTCGAGCTTCTTGAGCTCGTTAAGGATGGCGTTCACGCGCTTGTCCTGCGGGTCGAGCTCGATGCCGAGCTCTTTCGCCTTGTAGAGTATGTTGCTCCGTCCCGAGAGGTCGGATATGAGCACCCGCCTGTGGTTGCCCACGACGTCCGGGTTTATGTGCTCGTAGGTCTCGGATTTCTTCATCACCGCGCTCACGTGGAGCCCGCCCTTGTGCGCGAACGCGCTCTCCCCTACGAATGGCCTGTGCTTGAGCGGGGGCAAATTCGTGAGCTCGTGTATGAAGTGCGATACGTCGTAGAGCCTCTTCAGATGTTCTTCGTCTATGCAGTCTATGCCGAGCTTCAATTTAAGATTGGGCACGATCGAGCAGAGGTTCGCGTTACCGCACCTCTCGCCGTAGCCGTTCATCGTCCCCTGCACCTGCCTCACGCCTTCCCTGACCGCGTAAAGGGTGTTCGCGACGCCCACTTCTCCGTCGTTGTGCGTGTGAATTCCCAAGTGCGGGTTGTCGAGCTTTAGGTTCACGTCCCTGACTATCTCCTCGATCTCCCAGGGGAGCGTGCCGCCGTTCGTGTCGCAGAGCACGAGCACGTCCGCCCCCGCGTCGTGAGCGGCCTTTATCGCTTCGATCGTGTACTTCGGGTTGTGCTTGTATCCGTCGAAGAAGTGCTCTGCGTCGAAGAATACTTCGTCCACGTATTTTTTCAGGTACGTGACGGAGTCGTGGATTATTTCTAGGTTTTCCTTGAGCGGTATCCTGAGCGCTTCCTTCACGTGGAAGTCCCAGCTCTTGCCGACGATAGTTACGGCGGGGGTCTCGGCCTTGAGCAGCGCCTGTACGCTCCCGTCCTCGTCGCACGTTTTTCCGGCGCGCCTCGTGCTGCCGAACGCCGCGACCTTCGATTTTCTCAACCTCAGCTTCTTCGCTTCCTCGAAGAACCCCTCGTCCCTTTCGTTCGAGCCCGGCCATCCGCCCTCGATGTAGTGTACGCCGAGCTCGTCCAGCTTCTGGGCGATCCTCAGCTTGTCGTGGATGGAGAAGGATATGCTCTCCCCCTGTGTCCCGTCCCGGAGCGTTACGTCGTAGACTTTTACCGAATCCCGGCTCATTTCGATTCCCCCAGCTCGAACGCGTCGTGGAGCGCCCTCACCGCGAGCTCCGTGTATTTCTCCTCGACGACACACGAGATCTTTATCTCGGACGTGCTTATCATCAAAATATTTATGCCCTCTTTCGCGAGCGCCGAAAACATGCGGCTCGCCACGCCCGAGTGTGTCTTCATCCCGACGCCGACGAGCGAGACCTTCGCTATCCTGTCGTCCGAGATGATGTCCCTGGCGCCTAACTTCTTCGCCACCTTCTCAGTTAGTATAATCGATTTTTTAAAATCTGTCCTCGGCACCGTGAACGTCATGTCGGTGTGCCCTTCTATGCTCACGTTCTGGACTATCATGTCCACAATTATCCCGCTCTCGCTCAAGGGCGTGAATATCTTTGCCGCGATCCCGGGGCTGTCTGGCACCTGCGTGATCGTGATCTTCGCCTGGTTCTTGTCGGACGAAACGCCCGATATGAGAATATTTTCCATGTGAGTCATTTTTTCCTCCTCTAATACCCATGTTCCTTCCGTGTCGGGCTTCGCCGTGGGACGGACGTGGAGCGTGACGCCGAACTTCATCGCGAACTCCACCGCCCTCGCCTGGAGCACCTTCGAGCCGAGGCTCGCCAACTCGAGCATCTCCTCGTACGATATCTGGCTCAGCTTCCTCGCCGTCGGCACTATGCCGGGGTCGGAAGTGTATATGCCGTCCACGTCGTCTTTATATAGCTCGCAAGAGTCGGCGCCTAACGCCGCCGCGAGCGCTACGGCAGTCAAGTCCGAGCCGCCCCTGCCTAACGTGGTGACGTTCCCTTCCTCGTCGACCCCCTGGAACCCGGCCACGACGACTATCTTCCCCTTTCCGAGCGCTTCTTTTATCCTCTCGGCGTCTATCCTCACGATCTTCGCCTTCGAATACGCGTTGTCCGTAACAATCCTTACCTGATGACCCTGGAGCGACAGAGCATCATGCCCGAGGGCTTTTATCGACATCGCCAGCAGGCCCGAAGAGACCTGCTCCCCGCTCGAGGTCACGACGTCGAGCTCCCTCTCGTCGGGAGGGTCCATTATCTGGAGCGATAATTTTACGAGCCTGTCCGTCTCGCCCGCCATCGCCGAGACTACGACCAGGACGCCGTTCCCCTTTTCCTTCGTTCTTATTACGTGCCCCGCCACCCACTTTATCTTGTCGAGGCTGGAAACGCTTGTACCGCCGTACTTCTGAACGATGAGAGCCATTCTTTTTTTCCTTCTATTTTAATTTCCCTTATGTTCTCCGGGCCGTTGTCAGGCTCGGGAATCCGTATATCGATATATATAGTATATTCGGGCAATATTTCTTCGACCCTCTCCGCCCATTCCACCGCTGAAACCCCTTCGCCGAAGAGGAACTCGTCAGCCCCTATCCCCATAAGCTCGTCCGCGCCCGAGATCCTGTAGAGGTCGAAGTGGTAGAGCGGGAGCCTCCCTTCGTACGCGTTCATTATCACGAAAGTGGGGCTCACGGGCTCGTCTTCGAGGCCAAGCCCCTTCGCTATGCCCTTTACGAGGACGGTCTTGCCCGCGCCGAGATCCCCCCTGAGGGCAATAATACTACCGGGCGTGAGCGTTTTGCCAATAATCTCGCCCAGTTTTATTGTCTCCTCAGCGTCCGTCACCTGTATTTCCATGCTGTCTCTTTCCGTCATATAGGTTTTTTAGTGGATTCAAAAATTGAGTGATATCAGCGGATTCGGAAGAAAGGCTCCTCGTCCGAACCGGGAAGACCGGCGAGCGTCCGTGGGAGGACGTCCGCGAGGTCGCCCGCTATTATTCCCGCCTGTCCCCTCTCCAGGGCAGCCGCGTCGCCTGCGAGACCGTGCACGAATACGCCTAATCTTGCCGCGTCTTCGGGCGGGATACGCTGCGCGAGGAACCCGCCTATTATGCCCGTAAGCACGTCCCCCATGCCCCCCGAAGCCATGCCGGGATTGCCAGACGTGTTCACGTATACACGCCCTCCGGGTGTCGTGACGAGAGACCTCGCTCCCTTGAGCACTAGAATGACTTTGTATTTCCTCGCGAACTCGAGTGAGACGCCTATCCTGTCGCGCTCTATGTCATCTGTCGGGATTCCCGTGAGCCTCGACATCTCGCCCGGATGGGGTGTGAGCACAAGGGGCGCTTTTGCTCTCAGGAGTATCCCGGGCTCCTCGGCTATGAGTGTGAGGGCGTCGGCGTCAATCACCGCCGGTATCTCGGACGACCTTATCATCTCGTAGAGGAACCCGTGCGTTTCTTCCGTCGTGGAAATGCCGGGCCCGATTGCGAGCGCAGTTTTTTTGTTGGCGATAATTTCTTTCGCCCGCTTCACTGACATCATGCCCAGCGTGCGGAGGTCCGTTTCGGGGAGAGGCTCCGTCATCGCCTCCGTCGTCTTCACTTCCATTATGTCGTTCAGGCTCGCGGGTATGCCGACAGTTACGAGCCCCGTTCCCGCTCTTAACGCGCCCAATGACGCGAGCGTCGCCGCCCCTGTCTTCCCGGGGGAACCCGCTAGGATGAAAAGATGGCCGTAGGTTCCTTTGTGCGAGTCTGGACGCCTGGGCTTGAGTATTCCCTGCACTGACGAATGGGTAAGCAGCTCGTACGGTATGTCTTCTTCGAGCGATTTCGGCGTCGTGATGTCGGCTACGTATATCCTGCCCGCGTATTCGAGTCCGGGGTATATGGAGATGCCGATCTTGGGGACGACGAAGGTCACAGTCACGTCCGCCCTGACTGCGGCCCCGAGCGGAAAGCCGGTGTTGGCGTCGATACCCGAGGGCAGATCTACTGCCAGACGCGGGACTGGCTGAGCGTTCATGAAGTCTATTATCTTTTTGCTGAACCCCTCGACTTCCCTGTCGAGCCCCGTGCCGAAAAGGGCGTCTACGATGAGGCCGGCTTGTTTGTATTTCCTGAAGCTCCCGCCTAACTCGACTATCTCGCCGCCCGATTTCTTTAGCGCTTTCAGGTTGGCGAGCGCGTCGCCTTTGTATTTCGCCGGGCTCGCGGCGAGATAAGTCGTCACCTTCACGCCCTGGCCCGCGAGGTGGCGTGCGATGACGAAACCGTCCCCACCGTTGTTCCCGCCGCCCGCGAAGACGGCTGCGCTGTCCGCCTGGGGGAACTCTTCAAGGACGACGTCGGCCGCCATGCGCCCGGCGTTTTCCATGAGCACCAGGCCCGGTATGCCGTGCTTCTCTATCGATTTGGCGTCGATGTCCCTTACGATCTCGCGAGTCGCTATTTTCATGTGCGTGCATAAAAAATAACGTAAATCCGGGGGAATGTATAGGTGGAACGTGGTGATTTTAAAGTAATGGTTTAATTAAGAGCCGGCGTCTCCTTTGGAGGAAACTGGGGTGTTAGACAGGCTAAGGAGTACGTGCAGACAGTTTTTATTCCCTCCTTTGGAAAAGGAGGGCTAGTGAGGATTTAATTTTTTCTCATTCCCTCAACGATTGAGCACAAGTAAGCAATCGGTCGTTCCCAGCTGATTGCAACTAGTCCACATTGTCATGGCACCTTAGCGACACAAGCCAAATGAGCGGGAATCCATGTCTTTAAAATACAAAGAAAGAACTGGATTCCCGATCGAGTCGGGAATGACAGCTCTTTCTTGTCATGCTGAACCCTGAATCAAGTTCAGGGCAGGCTTGTTTCAGCATCTTATCTTTTTGTCATTGTCCGTCCTTCGACAGGCTTCCGGCTTCCCGGCTACGGCTCGGGCCTACGCCGAGACGAGCGCCAAGGCTGCGCCGGACAAGCAGGACGAACGGACTTGATGACTTCGCTGGTTTAAGCGGGAGATATTGGGAAGGATCATAGAACACACAATGTGTGTCACTTCGCCATGCCGGCGTAGGAGACGGGCCGCGTATCCCCGAAGGTGTTTATGAGCGTGTCCATGAACTCCTGCGTGTGCTCGTCGCAGAAATGGTACGTGAGCGATTCCCTCCCGCCGCGGCTCGATACCGTAATCTGCTCGTAGTGCCTGCTGCAGAGGTCCTTGTGGCAGAGCGCGCAGGTCTTTATCGTAATCCTCTCCCCCTCGCTCGCGCAGCGCTCGCCGTCGTCGTTTACGTGGTCGCACTGGAATATTTCAACGGATATGGTCTTGCTGGACATATGAAAATCTCCTTTTGATCAGTACCTTATGTTGCCGGACGCCCTCGAGCCGCCCCCCCATCTTCTCATTTAACTAAATCCGGCCGGTTATGTCAATATGGTTTTATAACGAATCCGCTCCCGGTCAGTGCCTGAGCCTCGGCAGCGTGACGCCGTACCCGGTCTGGGGTATGGGCCTCGTGTCGCCGTATTTTTTAGCGAGGGTGTCCATGAACTCGTCCGTATGGTCGGGGCAGAAATAATATGTGAAATGGTCGCGCGTACCCTGGAGCGTCACCGTTACGAGCTCGTAATGCGTGATGCATATGTCCCTGCCGCACACGCCGCAGGATTTGATGGCGTCCCTGTTTCCCTCCCTCTCGCACCTCTCCCCGTTCTCGTCCGCATGGTCGCACTGGAAAAGTTCTCTCGTTATCAGCTTAATGGACATCGGTCACCCCGGTCGCTTCTTGTATATGCAAGTCAGGAAACCCGACCACATCCATCTATTAAAGTAAATCTCGGGAGATAAGTCAATACGTTTTATGTCGTGTTAAGGCCGCTTGAAAACTCACGGCCGGTTATGTATAAATTCTATAATGATTACACCACAGGAAAGTCTCCTCGGGGCTATCAAATACTTCCAGACCCGGTTCACCGGGCGCCCGAAGCTCGTAAACCTAGAAATCACGAAGCTATGCAACGCGAAGTGCGACTTCTGCGACTACTGGCAGACGAGGCACGAGGAGCGCATATACGATTACAGGCCCGTCATCAAGCTGATAAACCCCCTCGTCGTGGTAATAACTGGCGGCGAGCCCATGCTCAGAAAAGACCTCCCCGACATAGTGAGGCAGGTGAAGGAAAGCTCGTTCTTCGTCTTCACGTCTATGGTGACTAAGGGCGACCTGCTTACTGTCGATAAGGCGAAGGAGCTCTTCGACGCGGGCATTAACCAGATAGCGGTGTCGCTCGACTTCCCGGGGAAGAAGCACGACGCGTATAGAGGCGTGCCCGGGTTGTGGGATCACCTCTCGGAGCTCCTCCCCGAGCTGGGAAGGAGGTTCCCGAAGCAGCAGGTGACCCTCAACACGATAATCATGGAAGACAACATCGACTACATCCCCGAGCTCGCGGCTAAGGCAAAGGAATGGGGCGTAGGCATCTCGTTCAGCTCGTATTCAGTGATGAAGACGAACAACGAAACCCACTTCGTACACGCGAAGGAGCTCGAAAGGGTCAGGAACCTCGTTGACGAGCTCATACGTCTCAGGAGAAATTGGAAGGGGACGATACTTTCGACGGAATATTATCTCAAGGAAATACCGAAATATTTCGCGACTGGCGGCATACCGGGATGCACGGCGGGGATCAGCCACATACAGGTGACGCCCTCTGGGCATCTCAAGCGCTGCTCCGAAATGCCGGTCACGGCGCATTATTCCGAATACACTCCCAAGCTCTACGACAAGACGGGCTGCACCGCGTGCTGGTACGCCTGCCGCGGCGAGACGCAGACCCCCGCCAACATCAAACGCGCGCTCGAGTACATGGGCGTGTGGGTTTAAGGCTCACCTTTTCTTTTTACTCCGCAATAAAAGTGGGGCAATGGGGCATGTGATCCTGCTAATTACCCCGTTCGTCCTGAGCCTGTCGAAGGACGTTAGAGTGCTTCCCCTGGAAGCTCAATGCGACAGATGCGACAAACGCGCGGAGTATATACCCTGCGGATGTGTCGCATCTGTCGGATGAGGGGGGAGACTTAAATCATTGATATATAGGTCTCTACAAGGCTTTTACAAAATTTGTGCCAGCGAGTTTTTCTTTAAATTCGTCTGTGTAATCAGGATCGTTTTCGTTAGTAAAAACAATGCCTGCTATAGACTCTAAATGGATTAAATTTCTTTCTTTGAGTATTTGATATGGTCTGATTATGGATTCCCTGTATTCTTCGTCACGCGTACCCGTATCTACGTTAGCTAGATTATTCATAGCACTATAGACCGAATGCACTATCCAATCAATCAAAACCATTCCAGGATGTGACCTAGCATCTTTTCTCACGCTATCATTATCTACATAACTCTTTTGATTGGCAATCATAATGGTTACTCCATATTTCTCTTCTATTCTTTTCGATGCCTCTAACATATGTGGATATTGACTAATAATTTTCAGGAATTGCATTGATCCTTTAGGATCGCCTGGGAATCGATCTAGACTAAACAGCATATTTCTTTGATTCAACTTATTAGCTATTTGGCTGAATTGATAGCACATTAAGAATAGAGACAAGCTATACCATGGAATAAAAAATGCAGAATTATGGTTCAAGTTTCGCTTTAGTACTTTGAAGATATTGGCTTTCTTTTTTATTACATCATCTGGTAATGAATCTTGGGCTTTGGATATAAATTTTTCACCTATAGTTTTAATTGCAGAGAGCTTGGCATAGGTTCCATAACAATAAATATAATCACAGGCATTCAGATCCTTCGCTATTTCTTCGGCTACTAACGGTCTATCCAATGATGGTACGTTTTTATACTGCTCATACTTATCAAATATTTCTGGTTGGAGACAACATAAGCCAATTAAACATGCAGTAATATCATTTAATTGATCATTTATCTGTTCGGACGGTTGACAGTCTACATAAATAACTAGTCCATGGTCTTTATGTAACATCAGAAGATTATATCACCCCCAATCCGACACATCCGACAGATCCGCAGGGTATATACTCCGCGCGTTTGTCGCATCTGTCGTATCCGTGTAACAACCTGCCATTGCTTGAATTATTGATTGTTAAATTGCGTCAAGCAAAGATTGCGGATGAGGGTTGTCGGATGATCAGGACTGCTGCTCACCCCTTAACCCGCCAGATTGTGCCTTCGGCCTTGTCTTCGAGGAGTATGCCGCGGGAGCTGAGCTCATCCCTTATTTCGTCCGCGCGCTTCCAGTTCTTTTCCTTCCTCGCGTAGTTCCTCTCCTTGATCAGCTCCTCGATCTCCTCTTCCGTGATGCCGGCCGATTTTTTCTCGAGCTTCAGGCTCTGGAGGTATTCGTCGGGGTCGTATTCGAGTATTCCGAGCGTACTGCCGAAATGGCCGATCTCTTTGACGGCCCCTTCGAGGGCGGGCGTCCATCCCCGGGCGTCTATAGACCTGTTCACGGCGCGCGTTAGCTCGAACAGGTTCCCTATGGCGTCAGCCGTGTTGAAGTCTTCACTCATGGTCTCGACCCATTTCCTGCCGAACGAGGCCGCGGCAGCCGCAAGCTCGCGGTCGTCCTCGGTCCCGTTCTTGCGCTGGTCCTTAGCGCGCTTGAGCGTGATGTAGAGCCTTTCGAGCGCGGCTTCTGACTCCGCCATTGTCGCGTCCGAAAAGTCCGCGGGGTTGAGGTAGTGATGCGAGAGGAAGAAGAGCCTTATCGCCTCCCTGTTCCACATCGTGACGGCGTCCCTCACGTTCAAAATGTTCCCGACGGATTTCGACATCTTCTCCCGGTTTATCTGTATGAGGCCGTTGTGCACCCAGTATTTTGCGAACTCTTTTCCGGTGGCGGCTTCCGACTGCGCGATCTCGTTCTCGTGGTGGGGGAAAATGAGGTCCTTCCCGCCGCCGTGTATGTCGAAGCTCGGGCCCAGATATTTCATGCTCATGGTCGAGCACTCGATGTGCCATCCGGGGCGTCCCTTGCCCCACGGGCTTTCCCAGAAGGGCTCTCCCGGCTTGGCCCCTTTCCAGAGCGCGAAGTCGAGCGGGTCTTCCTTCTTCTCGTTTATGTCTATCCTCGTCCCGGCGAGCATGTCGTCGGGGTCTCTTTTCGAGAGCCTGCCGTATCCCTTGAACTTCTTCACTGAAAAGAAAACGTCGTCCCCCGACTGATAGGCGTAGCCGTTGTCGATTATCCTCTCTATGAGGTCTATGATTTCGGGTACGTGCTCCGTGACCTTGGGCTCGACTGTCGGCCTCTTCACTCCTATCGAGGCCATGTCTTCCCTGTATTCCTGTATGTATCTCTCTGAGATCTCGTGCGCCGGGATGCCCGTCTCGTTAGCCCTGTTGATTATCTTGTCGTCGATGTCGGTGAAGTTCCTCACGTACGTGACCTCGTACCCCACGTGGGAGAGGAACCTCTCTATGACGTCGAACGTGACGGCAGCACGCGCGTGTCCGAGGTGGGCTGAGTCGTACACCGTCGGGCCGCAGACGTACATCTTTATCTTGTTCTTCTCGTGCGGGACGAGCTCTTCGCTTTTCTGCGTGAGCGTGTTGTAGAGGGTTACTTTCTTTTCCATTATTCTTGCCTTTTATCAGATTGGGGAGGCCTGGCGAGGGTTTGTTCCAATGTCCTAAATTATAAATCCCCCTGAATCCCTCCTTCGACAAGCTCAGGACAGGCTCTTTTCCAAAGGGGGAAATTAGTTTTTAATTCCCTCCTTAGAAAAAGGAGGGTTAGGGAGGATTTTAATGAATCAGATTCCCGATAAAAGCTTCGAGGAATGACATAAAATAAAATCTTCTCCAACTTCAAATCAGGTCCTCCCCTCCGTCGACCTTGATCACGTTTCCCGTGAGCCAGTGCGTGCCCGCGACGGAGAGGGCCGCGATCGCCTGTGCGACGTCGGCCGTAGTAGTCAGCCTGCCCGCAGGGTTCGCGGCCATCGCGTGTTTAATAATCTCCTCGTTGCCCGGTATCTTGCTGAGCGCAGGCGTTTCCGTGACTCCCGCCTGAATCGCGTTCGCGGTGATCCCGTGCCTGGCGAGCTCGACCGAGAGCTGCCGTATGTGCGATTCGAGGGCCGCTTTGGATGCCGAGACGGGGCCGTACGTGGGCCACACCCTGTGGCTCCCTGCGCTCGTCATGGCGAATATCCTGCCGCCCTCGACCATCATCTTCCTCGCGACTATCTCCTGCGCCCAGTAGACGAGCGAGTGCGCCATCACGTCGAGGGTCATGTCCATGTTCTTGTTCGACACCCTGTCCTTCTCCGATTCCGCTATGTAAGGCTTGAGGGTCCCGAAGGCGAGGGAGTGTATGAGCACCTTAATACCCGAAGGGTTCTTGTGCTCGTCGAGTATCTGCTCTATCTCGCCTAATGTTTCCGACCTCTGCTCCGGGTCGGCCGCGTTTATGTTGAAGAACGCCGCCTCTCTCCCCTTTGCCTTTATCTTTTCCTTTATCTCCTCGACCTTCGGCATGGTGGATTTCCTGTCGAGGTGGACGCCGAAGACGTTCATTCCGTGCGACGCGAGCTCGAGCGCGGCCGCCTCGCCGAACCCGCTCGACGCCCCGAGAATAAGTGCCCAGCTGTTCTCAAGACCGTGTCCCATGCCCTGTAAATCCCCCTTGTCGGTTATTTAATCCATTAAAATTGCAGTAGAGATATTACGTACTTTGGGCGGAATTTCAAGGCGGGCGGGGCGTCCACTCTCGTCTTTTATTTCCCTCCCCCTAGAGGGGGGAGGGTTCGGGTGGGGGTGTCACCTTTCACTCATTAGTTTAACCTCAACCCGTTCAATCCTTCGACGGGCTCAGGACGAACGGGTTTTGGATTGTTACTGGCTATGCAGATGAGTTCCGAAAGAATCATAAAACACACTATGTGTGTGCGCCTTGACAAGAATTCTCCGCGCGTGGAAACTGATTCGGCAGGGGGCAGGTATGAGTCAAATCAACTATTCATCTCTGGTTACGCGGGTCGGCCAGGTCTTCGTGCTTTCGGGTCCGAAGGGGGTCTCGAGGATTATATTCGGCGAAAAGGAGTTCAGGAATTATCTCGACGGGCTTGGCGGGGTGCGTGTCATCGAAGGGGGAGCCGCAGCCGATATGGCTCACGAGATCGAGCTCTACTTCGACGGCCGGCTCACCGAGTTCAAGACGCCGATAGACGTGTCCGAAGGCACACCGTTTCAGAAGTCGGTCTGGAAGAAACTCCTCGACATACCCTACGGGGAGACCGCCACATACGGGGATATAGCTGAGCGGGTCGGAAAACCCGGTGCGGCGAGGGCCGTCGGGAATGCGGTCGGGGTTAATCCGATACCTATAGTTATCCCATGCCACAGGGTTCTCGCGTCGAACGGCCTCGGCGGTTATTCATGCGGCATCGACATTAAAAAGGACCTCCTCAGGGTGGAGGGGACCATCTCTTAGGTGAAAAAGGGGATCGCCAGGCTCATCGCAACCTTTTTCTACGTCGGGTACTTCCCCTACGCGCCCGGAACGCTCGGCACTCTCGCAGCCGTGCCTCTCTACTATATCGTTTCGTTCCTTCCTTATTATCTTTACATCCCGTTCGCCGTACTTTTCATAATCCTTTCAGTGTGGGCTTCGAGTATAGCCGAGGGAATATTCGGGGAGAAAGACCCGGGCTACATCGTGGCCGACGAGGTCTCCGGTTTCCTCGTGACCATGACGCTCGTGCCGCTTACGCTCACGAACGTAGTGATAGGGTTTTTCCTGTTCAGGTTTTTCGACATAGTGAAGCCCCCTCCGTCGAGGCAGTCGGAGAGGCTCAAAGGCGGGCTCGGCGTCGTCATGGACGACGTCGTCGCTGGAGTGTACGCCAACATCCTCCTTCAGATTATTTCGCGGGTGCTGTTGTAGTCGATTTTCCCCGATAGTTGAATTCGGTTTCTTTGCTGGTTTATTATCATAATTATCGCGGTTGATGCTGTGATCGACGTATACCGTGGACATACTTGTGTCCAACCCGTTCGTCCTGAGCCTGTCGAAGGATGAATGGGTTGGGTTGCGTTGCTGCTTTGATCTGATGAATTGGAAGGAATCGTAAGAACACACAATGTGTGTGAGAATCGAAATCATAACAACAGGCGACGAGCTCATGAGCGGACTCACGCAGGACGGCAATTTCTCCTGGGCGGGTGACACGCTCGCGTCGAGGGGGCTCGCGGCGGAGTTCCACACGACCGTGGGCGACGACAGGGAGAGCATTACTGCAGCCCTCGGTATCGCGTCGGGCAGGGCCGATGCCGTGATCGTATCGGGCGGTCTCGGGCCAACTCCCGACGACCTCACGGCCGAAGTCGCGGCTGCCTTCTTCGGATCGCCGCTTGAGCTCAGCGATGAAGCGCTCCGGTCGATCGAGGAGAGGATGAAACAGAGGGGCAGGGTGCTCACCGACATGAACAGGAAACAGGCCTATCTGCCGCACGGCGCCGAGGTGCTGCTCAACCACTGGGGCACTGCGCCCGGGTTCAGCATGAAGAAGGAGGGAACCGTGTTCTATTTCCTCCCCGGCGTGCCCAGGGAGTTCCGCGCCATGATGGAGGAATACGTGCTCCCAGGCCTCGAAAGAATGGCGGCCGGCAGGAAAAGGGTAAGATCGAGGCTCGTCAAGACGTTCGGGCTGCCCGAATCCGAGGTCGCGATAAGGCTCCAAGGCATCGAGAGGGAGGGGATAAGGCTCGGTTACAGGGCGCATTTCCCCGAGGTGCACCTGCGCGTGACTGCATTCGGAAATACCGACGGGGAAGCGGAAGAGCTAATGAAAGGTTTCGTCAGAGACGTGAAGTCGAGGCTCGGCTCTTACGTGTTCTCGACGGAAGGGGAGACCATGGAGGAGGTTGTCGGCATCTTCCTTAGGCGGCACGGAATGAAGTTAGCAACGGCGGAGTCGTGCACGGGCGGCCTGATATCGAACAGGATAACGAACGTCCCGGGGAGCTCCGATTATTTCCTCGAAGGCGTCGTCTCGTACAGTAACGAGGCTAAGCGGATGCTGCTCGGCGTCCCTGAAGATTTGCTCGACACACACGGCGCGGTGAGCGCGCCGGTAGTCGAGGCGATGGCGCGGGGCGTGAGGAAGCTCGCCGGCTCCGATATAGGCGTCGGCGTATCGGGCATAGCGGGGCCCGGAGGGGGCACCCCCGAGAAGCCCGTAGGCACGGTTTTCATAGGCATTGATTCTGAGAAGGGCGGGACGCGCTCGGAGAAATTCCTCTTTCACGGGACGAGGGAGGAGATAAAGTTAATAACCTCATCTCACGCGCTCCGTCTTATTATGCAAACTTTTTTAAATAACGTATAATTGAGGGCTACTATGGCAAAACAACAACTCTCACCGGAATCACAGGAAAAAGAAAAGACGATAGAGCTCGCGATCTCTTCCATTGAGAAGCAGTTCGGCAAGGGCTCTATTATGAGGCTGGGGGCGGAAGCGCCCATACCCCAGCTCTCCGTAATATCCTCGGGCTCTCTCGGCCTGGATATCGCGCTCGGAGTGGGCGGATACCCGCGCGGCAGGATAGTCGAGATATTCGGTCCCGAGTCCTCTGGCAAAACGACCCTCGCGCTCCACGTTATAGCCGAGGCCCACAAGAAGGGCGGCATCGCGGCGTTCGTCGACGCAGAGCACGCGCTCGACCCGAATTACGCGAAGAACCTGGGGGTGAAGATAGACGACCTCCTGATATCGCAGCCCGACTTCGGCGAGCAGGCTCTCGAGATCGTCGACACCCTCGTAAGGAGCGGCGCGGTAGACGTCATCGTTCTCGACTCGGTCGCGGCCCTAGTGCCGAGGGCGGAGATTGAGGGCGAGATGGGGGACGCGCACGTGGGGCTACAGGCGAGGCTCATGTCGCAGGCGCTCAGGAAGATCACGGCAACCGTCGGCAGGTCGAAGACGCTCGTGATTTTCGTCAACCAGACGAGGATGAAGATAGGGACCCTCCCCTACATGAACCCCGAGACGACGAGCGGCGGGACGGCGCTCAGGTTCTATTCGTCGGTAAGGATAGACGTGAGGCGCATCGGCTCCATCAAGGAAGGGGAAGAGGTTTCGGGGAACAGGGTCAGGGCCAAGGTCGTAAAGAATAAAGTGTCGCCCCCCTTCAGGGACGCCGAGTTCGACATAATGTTCGGGAGCGGCATATCCCAGACGGGCGAGCTCATAGACATGGGCTCCAAGCTCAACATAGTCGAGAAGAGCGGCACCTGGTTCTCGTACGGCGGGGAGAGGCTCGGACAGGGGAGGGAGAACGCGAGGGCTTTCTTGAAGGACAACCCGGATATAGCGGAAAAACTAAAGAGCGATATACTTACCAGGGTAGGGGTCATAAAGGCGGAGAAACCCGGGGAGAAGTAGATGGGCTCGGTGAACATAGACGATATCCTGCGCGCCGCGGTAAGGGTTGGGGCGTCCGACATACATATAGGCACGGGGAGGCACCCGATACTGCGGGTCGAGGGGAAGCTCACCCCGGTCAAAAACGCGCCTCAGCTCACTGCGGACGACGTGAGAGATATGGCCCTCCAGATGATGAACCCCGCCCAGCGAGAAAAGTTCGAGACCCTCTACGAAATGGACCTCGCATACAGCATAAGCGGCCTCTCCCGCTTCAGGGTGAACGTATTCCACCAGAGGGGGACGATCTCCATAGCCATCAGGTCGATCCCTTACAACATACTGAGCTTCAGCTCTTTGAACCTGCCTCCCGTTATGGAGAAGATAGCGGGCGAGGAGAGGGGGCTCGTGATCGTCACGGGGACGACCGGGAGCGGTAAGTCGACCACGCTCGCGGCTATAGTCGATTACATCAACAGGACCAAGGCGAGGCACATAATAACGGTGGAGGACCCGCTCGAGTACATGCACGAGGACCATACGAGCTACATCAACCAGAGGGAGATAAGCATAGACACGCTCACTTTCGCTAACGCCATGAGGGCGGCCCTCAGGGAAGACCCGGACGTGATTCTGGTGGGCGAGATGAGGGACCTCGAAACTATGGAGATATGCCTGTCCGCGGCGGAGACCGGGCACCTCGTGCTGACGACGCTCCATACCCTCGACGCACAGGAATCGATAAACCGGATGCTAACGATATTCCCCCCGCACCAGCACAACCAGGTGAGGTATCAGCTCGCCCAGGTGCTTAAGGCGATCATATCGCAGAGGCTGGTACCTACAGCCGACGGGAAGGCGCGCGTGCCGGCCGCGGAGATACTCATTGCGACCGAGAGGATAAAAGACCTTATATCCGACCCTCAGAAGACTTGGGAGATAAGGCAGGCCATACACGAGGGCAGCCTACATTACGGGATGCAGACGTTCGACCAGTGCCTCTACGGGCTTTTCAAGGACGGCAAGATAACGTACGACGAGGCCATGAGACAGGCGACTAACAGGAACGACCTAGCGATGAGGATAGAAGGCATTACCTCGGGCTCGGGCTCTCTCATAAGGGAAGAGTCGTACGGCCGCCAGACATCGAGATAATCCACGTATTTTAAGCTCAAATACACGCCGGGGCGCCCGCGCCTGCTGCTTTCCGTTCCCCAAGCAATCCGTTATAATTTGATATAGATTAATATTATTGGTGATGAAAGTTCTCGCGATCGAAACATCGACGTATTCGGGCAGTGTCGCGCTTGCGGAAGGCGAACGTATTATTGGGGAATATTATATAAACATGGGCCCTTCCCACTCGGAGAGGCTCGTACCCGCCATAGACAGGCTTCTGGGCGAGCTCGGGACGGAGAGGAAAGAGCTCGGCGGGGTCGCGGTATCCCTCGGGCCGGGTTCGTTCACGGCTCTCAGGGTCGGCATCTCGACGGCCAAGGGGCTCGCGTATTCACTGGGAATTCCTGTCACAGGGGCGTCCTCCCTCGAGATTCTCGCCATGAATCTGCCCTTTGCGCCGTTTCAGGTCTGCGCCTCACTCGACGCCAGGAAAGGGGAGCTTTTCGCGGCCCTCTTCAGGACTGAGCGCGGCAGGGTTTCGAGGATTACGCGGGACGAGATCGTATCGCCCGCGGGGCTTATGGAAATAATAAAGGAAAAAACTATATTTATAGGGGAAGGCGCTTTACTTTATAGGGATTTTCTGGAAGATAATGAGATAGGGGGGGAAGCTATGCTCTTCTGTCCTCCTTATTTGAACTACCCGAGGGCTTCGTCCCTCGCTATTTATGGTATTGAGAAGTTCACGGAAGGGCACGCGGACGAGGTTCTGGGACTCGCGCCCGTCTATTTAAGAAAACCGGACGCAGAATTAACAGCAAAGGGGAGAAGCCGACATGACGGAAACGGACATAATTGAAAAGCTGCTCGAAGGGGACGAGGAGTTCAAACGCATATACTTCGAGCACAGGGAGCTCGACGACGTCGTAAGGAGCCTCGAGAGCAAAGGCACCCTTTCTCTCGACGACGAAATGGAAGTCAGGAAGCTCAAGAAGGTGAAGCTTTCGCTCAAGGACAGGATGGAAGCGAAGATCGCCGAGTGGAAGCATAGATAAAAACTGCACGCCGAGACGTGACGACAAACGGCGGGCATAAAATACGGGGGTAATTTTAAAATGGCAAGAATGATCGGTGCCGAGATGTTTTTCGAGACGCTCATACACGAGGGCATAGACGTGGTGTTCGGGCTTCCTGGGGGATACGTGCTCAAGGTGTATGACGTAATGCCCAAGTACTCGGACAGGATAAGACACGTTCTTGCCAGGCACGAACAGGGCGCAACACACATGGCGGACGGCTATGCGAGGGCGTCGGGCAAGCCGGGAGTCGTGCTCTGCACGTCGGGTCCCGCCGCGACCAATACCGTTACCGGCATAGCCACGGCCCAGATGGACTCTTCCCCCGTAGTAGTGTTCACGGGACAGGTGCCTCTGCCCTACCTCGGGAGCGACGCTTTCCAGGAGGCCGATCACATAGGCATAACGCGCCCCTGCACGAAGCACAACTACCTCGTAAGACGCACGAAAGACCTGCCGCTCGCGATAAAAGAGGCGTTCTACATCGCAGGCACGGGGAGGCCGAGCCCTGTGCTCGTCGATATGCCCAAGGACGTCCTCATCGGCGAGGACGAGTTCGTTATACCCGGCGAAATAAGCCTGAGGGGTTATAAACCGCCCAAGAAAGGACATCCGGGGCAAATAAAGCGAGCTGTCGAGATGATCCTCGCCGCCAAGAGGCCCCTCATATTCGGCGGGGGCGGGCTTATATGGTCGGGAGCCACGGAGGAGCTTAAGGAGCTCACGCACAGGCTCCAGATACCGGTAACGTTGACGCTAATGGGTCTGGGCGCTTATCCTGCCGACGACCCGCTCTTCATAAGCATGCTCGGCATGCACGGCTCTTACGCCGCCAACATGGCGGTTCACGAATGCGACCTTGTTATATCAATTGGGGCGCGTTTCGACGACAGGGCGACAGGCGGCAATTTCGCCAAGTTCGCGCCAAACGCGAAGATAATCCACATAGACATAGACCCCGCCACAATAGACAAGAATATAGTCGTGCACTGCCCGATAGTCGGTGACGCTAAGGAAGTCCTGAAACAGATGCTCGAGATGCTTCCCGCCAAGGTGAAGACCAGCCGGAAGGAGTGGATGGGACAGATAAAGGACTGGCAGAAGCAGCACCCGCTCACCTATAACCAGAACGGGGACAAGATACTCACCTCTTACGTCATAGACACCCTAAGCAAGATAACGGACGGCGAAGCTGTCGTCGTATCGGACGTAGGACAGCACCAGATGTGGGTCGCCCAGTGGTACAAGTTCAAATACCCGAGGACGCACATCACGTCGGGCGGTCTCGGTACGATGGGGTTCGGATTCCCGGCTGCCATGGGCGCCAAGTTCGCCCGGCCCGACAAGATGGTCATAAGCGTCTGCGGGGACGGGAGCTTCCAGATGAACATGCAGGAGCTGGCCACGGCCGTCGAGAACAACATGGACATTAAGATCGTCCTGCTCAATAACGGCCACCACGGCATGGTTAGACAGTGGCAGACCATGTTCTTTAACGGGAACTACTCCGCTTCAAAATTCGACGTCCTGCCCGACTTCGTCAAGCTCGCGGAGTCCTTCGGAGCAAAGGGGCTCAAGGCTAAAAGGCCCGAAGACCTCGAAGCGACCCTTAAAGAGGGTCTCTCGACCGAAGGCGTCGTCCTCATGGAGATATTCGTCGACTGCGAGGAGCTCGTTTACCCGATGATCGCACCCGGGGGAGCGATGAACGAAATGATACTCGGCCCCGGAACTCAACTGGAAAATATGGCCGACGTGGCCGATATGGCTTAACATGAAGGATCGGGTATAATGAGGGAGCTTTCTTTATAAAGTAGGGTACTCGTTTGTCTTTTTCCCCTATCGAAAGTAAAGTTTCAGTCGATCATAACCGGAGGTTTATTACAAGTGAGGCACACCATAACGCTTCTTGTAGATAACGAGTCAGGCGTTCTTTCGAGGATCGCCGGTCTCTTCAGCGCCAGGGGTTTCAACATCGAAAGCCTGAACGTGGGGGAGACGCTCGACCCGGATACGTCGCGCATAACTCTCGTAACGACCGGGGACGATTTCATAATCCAGCAGATAATCAAGAGATTCAACAACATGGTGAACGTGATAAAGGTGAGCGACCTGACCGAAGAGGTGCGTGTGGAGAGGGAGATGGTGCTCGTGCGCATGGACGCGAGGCCGGAGACGAGGGCCGAGATACTGAGGACTGCGGACATTTTCCGGGCCAAGGTCGTGGACGTCGGGCCCAAGTCATATACGCTTGAACTTACCGGCGACAAGGATAAAATAACCGGCTTTATCGAGCTGCTCAGGCCCATGGGGATAAAGGAGCTCGCCAGGACAGGGACAGTCGCCATGAAGCGCGAATCCAAACTCACGAAGAGAGGAGAGGAGAAATGAAGGTTTACTACGACAGCGATATAAATCTCAAGAAGCTCAAGAAGAGAAAGATAGCCATAATCGGTTACGGGAGTCAGGGACACGCGCACGCGCAGAACCTGAGAGACAGCGGCATGGACGTGGCCGTGGGTCTCAGGGAAGGGAGCGGGAGCTGGGAAAAGGCGAAGGAGGCGGGGTTCAAGGTCCTTCCCGTGGACGAAGCCGCCGGGTGGGCGGACATCGTCATGATACTCGCGCCCGACACGAGCCAGCCGGGCATATACAACGAAGGCATCTCAGGCGGGCTCGAAGCGGGGAACTCGGTCGCATTCAGCCACGGCTTCAACATCCATTACGGTCAGATAGTGCCGCCTCCGAACGTGGACGTATTCATGGTCGCTCCGAAGGCCCCGGGTCATACGGTCAGGGGTCAGTTCGCCGAAGGCGCAGGGGTGCCGATGCTCGTGGCCATACACCAGGACGCTACAGGGGAGGCCAAGGAAATCGCGCTCGCATACGCCGGGGCGATAGGCGGCGGGCGCGCGGGCATAATAGAGACCACGTTCAAGGATGAGACCGAGACCGATCTCTTCGGGGAGCAGGCGGTCCTTTGCGGAGGGCTTACGTCCCTCATCATGGCCGGGTTCGAAACGCTGATAGAGGCCGGATACCCGCCCGAGATGGCTTACTTCGAGTGCTGCCACGAGGTAAAGCTGATCGTCGACCTCATTTACGAGGGTGGCATATCGAACATGCGCTATTCGATAAGCGACACGGCGAAATACGGGGACCTCACGAGGGGCCCGAGGGTCGTCGACGAAGACGCCAAGAAGGAAATGAAGAAGATACTCACCTCGATTCAGAACGGCGAGTTCGCGAGGGAGTGGATACTCGAGAACAGGGCCGGACGCCCTGTCTATAACGCGCTCCTCAAGAAAGGGGAGGAGCACCCGATAGAGGGCATCGGCGGCGAGCTCCGCAAGATGATGAGCTCTCTATTCAAGAAGAAATTGGTCGACAAGACTAAAAACTGATGGAACGAAAGCGGTCTCCCATAGCCACCGAGGGTTTTACGTACCTCGGCATACTAGCAATACTCGCCTGGGCCGCCGCTATATTCAATTTCACGATACTGTCCATTATTTTCGCGGTCCTCGCGGTGATCACCCTCTTTTTCTTCCGCGACCCGGAGCGCGAGGTCCCGGACGATCCCGACTCCATAGTTTCGCCCGCAGACGGGAGTGTGGTCGGGGTGGAGGAGATATACGAGAGGGATTTCCTGGGCGCCCCGATGACCAGGATAAGCATATCGCTCGCCCTCTACGACTGCCACATAAACAGGATGCCGGTAAGAGGAAAAGTCGTTGGGACGAAATACTCGCCCGGCAGCTTTAACATAGCGCACATGCCGGACTGGCTCTTCTCGGACGGGATGAAGCGGAAATCGGACGACAACGAAAGGCTTTCGACCCTTATCGAGACGCCCGAGGGGGAAAAGATAGTAGTGTCCCAGATTGCGGGGTTCCTCGCCCGGAGGATAGTCTCGTATGCCGACATAGACATGAAATTTAAAAAAGGGGAGAGGTTCGGCATGATAAAGTTCGGCTCCAGGGTTGACGTCTATCTGCCCGAGGGGTGTATAATAGAAGTGAACGTCGGCAACAAGGTAAAAGCCGGGGAGAGCATAGTAGCATGGCTAGACGGGAACAGGGCCTGAGAAGGAAGAAATCGAAGCGGCAGAAGGTGATGCCCGTGCTGCCGAATATATTCACCACGGGGAACCTCTGTTTCGGGCTCCTCTCCATATTGACGTCGATAGAGATTGTCTCGGCCCTGGGCGCGGGGAACGCTTCCGACGCCTGGGCGTTCAGGAAGTTCTGGTGGGCCGGGGCCTTCATCGTCATATCCTTTTTCTTCGACACCCTCGACGGGAGGCTCGCGAGGTTTATACGGCACGAGAGCAATTTCGGACTTTCCTATGACTCCATATCGGACGTCGTGTCGTTCGGCGTCGCCCCCGCCGTGCTGGTTTATGTCTGGACGCTCATGGACAAGGGGAAGCTCGGTCTCATGGCGGTCATAGTCTACGTAATCTGCGCCGCGCTCAGGCTCGCCCGGTTCAACGTGCAGTCGGATACGGTCGAGAGGTTCAGCTTCACGGGGCTCCCGAGCCCGATGGCCGCCGGGCTCATGGTTTCCCCGCTCATGCTGCTCTCGTCCCTCAAAACCTGGCCTGACGAAAGGGTGCTCTGGTATTACCTTGTGGCCGCCCCCGTCATAGGGCTCCTGATGGTTAGCAACGTCAAATATACTAAGCAGCCCATGCTCAGGCTCGGGGGGCCCTTCAACGCCCTCGTCGTGGCTGCTATAATCATCGCCGCTGCCATAACAAACCCTGAGATAATGTTCATTTTCCTCGTCTATCTCTACGCGGTCGCGGGGCTCGTGCTCCACGCGCTCGGCTACCTGACCGGGAAGCCCGGCGTGCGGGAAGAATCGGCGCCCGGGAAGCCGACTGATTAGATTAATCCCGTAACTATCCTTCATTACACAATATATCGATCGAGGCATTTTCTGCCTTTGCTAGGGGGATAATTCCCGTTATCCTATTGCGGGTACAAAATCCTACAAATCGACTTCCAGATACGAATTCAGAGCGGAGCCGCCGATGACAGCAGGTGTTAATGAGAGGCTTGTCTTAAAGGGAAATTGCCATAGAGTAAGGAGACGCGCGCGGATTTCGGTCATGTCGGCGTTCCTTGCCGTCGTTCTGGGTATTATGGTAGTTTCATGCCAGAGAGAGGAGAACAAAATGGATAACGAAAGGCTGAAAAAAGAGACCTTGAACGGAATAACCAGGTACGAGCTCGACAACGGGATGACGATAATCCTCGAGGAGAACCATTCCGCGCCCGTCGTTGCGGTGAACGTATGGGTAAAAACGGGGAGCGCCTGCGAGACGGAGGGGGAATACGGTCTCGCCCACGTGCACGAGCACATGGTTTTCAAGGGGACCGACAAGAGGGCCGTGGGCGAGATAGCGAGGGTCATAGAGGGGAGCGGCGGGGACATAAACGCCTTTACCTCGTTCGACGAAACGGTCTACTACGTGGTGATAGCGAGCAGGTTCATGGATACAGCCCTCGACGTGCTTTCGGACGCCATGGAGAACTCCGCGTTCGACCCGGACGAGCTCGAGAAGGAGCTCGAGGTCGTGGTCGAGGAGATAAGGCGGGGGGAGGACAACCCCGGGAGGAACCTGAGCGAGAAGATGTTCTCGACTGCCTTCACGGAGCACCCATACGGCAGGCCGATAATCGGGACGGAAGCCGGTGTGAAGAGCTTTGACAGGAATAAGGTCACGGACTTTTATCACAAGTGGTACGCGCCCAACAACATGGCGCTCGTCGTGGTAGGCGATTTCGATACGGCTAAGATAGAGCCAAGGCTGGAGGAGACATTCGGAAGGCTCCGCAGCAGGGAGCTGCCCGAGTGCAATATAGCGGAAGAGCCCGGACAGAAGGGGATGAAGGCTTTCGTGATCGACAAGCCGCTCCAGGAAGGGTATTTCTCCCTCGCCTTCCACATACCTAACGCGAAAGGCGAGGACACCCCGGCCGTGGACGTGCTCGCCAACATACTGGGCGGCGGTGAGAGCTCGAGGCTCTACAGGAACATAAAAGAGGATAAGGGCCTTACTAGCAACATATACGCCTACGCATACACCCCGATGAGGGAGGGCATCTTCGCCGTGGGCGGGACACTCGACCCTTCTCAATCTAAGGAAGCGCTCAGGGAAATTATGAAAGAGGTTATGAGGCTCAAGTACGAGCCCGTCGGGGACGTCGAGCTTTCGAAGGTGAAGGTCAACATCGAGAGCGACGCTATCTACACGAAAGAGACGATGCAGGGACAGGCGCAGAAGATCGGCTATTACGAGGTTGAGACGGGAGATTTCAGGTACGAGGACGTGTATCTGGACAAGGTGAGGAAGGTAACGCCCGAGGAGATAATGCGGGCGGCGAATAAATACCTGACGATCGACAACCTCACAGCCGGCTTCCTCCTGCCTTCGGGGCAGGTCGCTTTGACGGAAGGTGAAGTCATGGAAATTGCGAAGCAGGCATCCGATGAAGCTTCCCGTGAATGGGCAAGGAACAAGGGCAACGGCCCGGACGAAGTGATTACGGGCGAGGAGCTGACGGAGGAGATAATCGTTCCGTCGGCCGGTATGAATGAGGGAAATATAACCGCGCCCGGAAGCGGGAAGGCGGAGGCCAGGGTCCCTTCGGCGGGAGTCAGTGAATACGTGCTCGATAACGGCATAAAGGTGCTCATAAAGGAGAACCCCGGCGTGCCGCTCTTCGCCGCAAGGGCTGCGTTCCTTGGCGGAGTCAGGTACGAGGACGACAAGACGCAGGGGATGTCCAATTTCGTATCGCGCATGCTGACGAGGGGCACCGAGACGAGGAGCGCTGCCCAGATAGCGGAGGAGATCGAATCTATCGCCGGCGAGGTGCAGGGGTTTTCGGGGCGGAACAGCTTCGGCGTCACCGTCGAGTCCCTTAGCCAGAACTTCGACGAGGCCCTGGACATTTTTTCGGACGTGATACTCCACCCGGCATTCGACTCGCAGGAGATCGAGCGCGCGAGGCGCGAGATTCTGTCCGAGATAAACAGGGAAGGGGACAACCTGCTCAGGACTACCGTCAACCTTTTCCTGGCCACTCTCTACGCCGACCACCCGTACAAATATAACCCGCTCGGCACCGTGGATACCGTGACGGAGTTCGACGGCTCAGACCTTAGAGAGTTCTACGCCAAATACGTCAGGCCCGAGAACCTGGTCATCACGATCGTAGGGGACGTGGACGGGAAGAAGGCACTTGAAGAGATCAAGGAAAAGTTCGGCGGCATGAAAAAGGGCGCTTCACCCGTTCCGGCCGTTAACCCTGTAACCCCGCCCTCGGCGATTACGGAGAAGACCGAAACCAAGCCCGACAAGGCCCAGACGCACATCATAATGGGCTTCCTCGCGCCCCCCCTCAACAGCGAGGACGAGTACGCGTTCGAGGTGCTGAACACGATACTCTCGGGGCAGGGCGGCAGGCTCTTCATCGAGTTAAGAGACAAGAAGAGCCTCGCATATACCGTCACCTCGTTCTACACGCCGGGGCTCGAGCCCGGGTACTTCGGCGTCTACATAGGCACGGCGCCGCAGAAAGAGGGCGAGGCCGTAAAGGCCATCAAGGAGCAGCTCGGGCTCGTGCTTAAGGACGGCGTTACCGACGAAGAGCTCAAGCGCGCCCAGAACTACCTGGTCGGCAGCTTCGAGATAGGGCTCCAGCAGAATTCCTCACAGGCCGCGAAGATAACGTTCGACGAGCTGTACGGCATAGGGTGGGATGAGTACAAGAGATACCCTCAGGAGATATTCGCAGTCACCAAAGAAGACGTGCAGAAGGCGGCCAGGAAGTACATAGACCTCGACAGGTACACGCTCATTATCGTAAAACCCGAGAGCGCGACCCAGGGGTAGCTCGGCACGCGGACTTTAGCATGACTCACGGCGGAAGCGCCGCTGCATATCGCTTGCCTGCGTGCAAACTATAGCCGCATGGAATTCCGCGAGCCTCTCCGGATTCTTCACCCTTGTAATTTCAATAGGGATTAGTGTATAATGGGGACTTAAAGAGCCCGGGGGGACAAATCCAAAGTTCTAGTCTCGTTAAAGGAGGATTTGATAAAAGAGGTATGGAGAGTCTCTTCCCCCCGGGCCCAAACTCGACTATTACGATAATAGTATAGCAGACTTTTTCCGGCTGTAATCATTTTTCCTTCTTCCCGCCCGGCGTTCTCATAAACCCCCTCGGCAATCCTTGCTTGTATATACGTCTTCGGGCGTCCATCCGGTTCTTGTCCCGCGTAAATATTAAATGTGTCCGTTGTAGTTTTATCTGACACAGTGCGGAAATATTTCACGCACCCTTAATAAAAAGAATCTAATATATATGGTGTATAGGGGGTGTTCGGGCGCTGGCACGGGATTTGCTCCCTTGATGAATAAATCCATAGGCAGGAGGCGATAAGCTATGAGGGCGAACGTATTCAAGGACAAGAACAAGGTCGGTCTCGAGGAAAAGTCCGTACCAAAGGCCGGGCCGGGCGAGGCTGTGGTCAAGGTCACGCTCACGACCATTTGCGGGACGGACGTGCACATAATGAGGGGGGAATACCCCGTGAGGCAGGGACAGACCATAGGGCACGAGCCCGTGGGCGTGATACACGAGCTCGGGGACGGCGTTACGGGGTACGAGGTCGGCGAAAGGGTCGCGATTAACGCGATCACCCCGTGCGGCATGTGCGAATACTGCCTGTCCGCTAACTGGGCTCAGTGCGGCGGGTTCCTGGGCGGCTGGAAGATGGGGAACACAATCGACGGCTGTCAGGCCGATTACGTGAAGATCCCGAGCGCGATGGCTAACCTCGCGAGGATACCCGACGAGCTTTCGGACGAGGACGTTCTCCTGACGACGGACATATTCTCGACCGGGCTTTCGGGAGCGGAGAGCGCCGACATACAGGTGGGCGACATGGTGGCGGTATTCGGGCAGGGGCCTATCGGGCTGGGCGCGACCGCGGGGGCGAAGCTCAAGGGAGCGTCTCTAATCATTGGCGTAGACACGATACCCTCGCGCATGGAGATGGCGAAGAAGATGGGGGCCGATGTCGTGATAGATTTCAAAAAGACCGACCCGGTGAATGAGATACTCGACATGACGAAAGGGCGGGGGGTCGACGTCGCGATAGAGGCGCTCGGCACACAGACGACGCTTGAGAACTGCGTCAAGGCTACGCGCGTGGGCGGGACGATTTCGAGCTTAGGTGTATACCCTGCGGACATGCAGAATATCGGCGTCCCGAACCAGGCATTCGGGTTCGGCATAGCGGACAAGAACATTGTGTCCACTCTCTGCCCGGGAGGTAAGGAGAGGATGCGCCGGCTCATGGACTTAGTAAAGAACGAGCGCGTCAACCTCCGCCAGCTCATCACGCACAGGTTTTCGCTGGATGAGATCGAGGAGGCCTACAAGCTCTTCTCGTCCCAGGCCGACGGCGTGATAAAGGTGGCTATACAGCCGTAGGGGACAGAACTGAGCCTTTATTTGCTGTTCCAAGACCCAATATTTGATGAAAAATTGAAATTCCATCTTGACATGCAATTAAGAATTCTGTTATTATCGAATTTGTTAATTCAGTAGTTGCATTTGCATGTCATAAATTACCATTGCAGCCTGCGGATATTGATGAGTTGACGAGAAGAACAGGTATTGGTTGTTAGCTGAATCGACCCTCCAAACCCGATCTGGACTCTCTTCCTCATCTTGAGCATATCTCAGACGCTTGAGACAATGGAGGAGAGATGGGATGAAAAATTTCGCTGTTAAAATAAAAGTATTTTTTGGACCTGCCGTTTTAATTCTCTCGTTATTTATCATTCTTTTCTGGTTTACTGCGTCCCCGACTGAATCAGTCGACGAAAGTTCTAAAGAGCTTCGGTTTACAGTTGTTAAGGGAAGAGTGCTCGACGCCGTAGCAGCGTCCGAAGGCTCGGAAATACCTATCGTCGGAGCAGAGATTCACGTCTTCGGAGCAAAAGGGTCTACGATCACCGATTCTAACGGATACTTCGAGCTGAGGAGAGTACCTCTGGAGAGGGGTATGGTAATCAATATTGATTCGTCGGGAGCGGACCCCGCACCTGACGGATCGATTTATGCTGGATTCAGAATGTTTTTCTCGCTGCAGAAACTACCTGTCAATAATTTTGAAAGGCCGTTTTATCTTACCAGGCTAGATCCCGAAAGTATCACCACAGTTAATCCGCTCGATACGACAATTGTCGAAAGCCCGAGCATGGGAGTCACGTTAACAATAAAGCCAGGTACTGCCTATACTGACGACGGTGAGCTTTATACCGGTATTATTGGACTAGGACTTGTCCCGGCGGATTTCCCTCCATATATACCCCCCGATGACCCCGGAAAGTTTCTTATGGTAACGATTCAGCCTCCCGGTATAAACTTCTCTGAACCGGCACAAATAACGTATCCGAATGTAAGTGGTATCTCACCCGGAAGCGTAGTTAGCATACTTCAGCCAAGTCTGGCCACGGGGAACTTCGACGAAGTCGGAATCGGTATTGTAAGCGATGATGGTGCATTTGTAGAGACATTGGAGGGCGGGATAATGAGGTCAGGGAGTTGCTCCGGTTTTCGCCCGCCAAATGCCGTGGGTGGAACTCCGGTCCAAGATCCGCCGCCTTGTCCCAATTGCTGCCCTTTGCCAATTGGTTCCTGCACATCATTAGCTTCTGGTAACCTGAGCGAAGAGCACAACTTAGTCAGTTACAAATCGTTAAATCAAGAACGGTCATTGAAATTTGTGTACAACAGCACTACTGCGGATCCAAGTCCGATCGTCAAGGAGATTACAGATTTTTCGAATGCATCACAACTAGCTCCTCCGGTTTCAATATCGTTTAATCTTAAAGTGAACGGAGTTGACAAAGGAACGATTTATACGGATGTCGACGGTTTAACTGGAGAAAGAAAGATAGTGCAAGCCCTTCAATTTGATGGCGGTAATCTGACTACAGGTATATACCCCATTGACGCAACAATAACAACGTACCCTTCTCCTGATATAACTGTTCAACCGAAGTCGATAATCAAGACAGGGGATCTCGTAATTAACAATCTGGAAAACAGCGAGTTCGGCTCGGGGTGGAGTATCGAAGGCGTCTCAAGATTGTTTCCGGAGGGCGACGGAGATGTCGCAATAACGGAAGGCAACGGAGATTGGAAATATTTTAAGCTTAGAGCAACTACTCTGAATCCGCCAATTGCACCGGGCTCTCAAGGGATTGCACTGAATTTCGACGGAATAGATGATTATAATACTTTTCCTGCGAATTCAGGGAATCTGTTGAAATCGCTGCCACTCACAATTGAGGCATGGGTCAGGCCGAATCAAAGATATGATAGCCCTGCTGAGCACAGCAACGTATTCGGGAACATCGCTGTAAGTTCAAGTTTAGGAGTTGTCCTTGAGAGAGGTCATGGTATTGGAGCGAATGTTTACAACCGCAATTCCAATATCGTGATTACAAGACGACATGGAAATTCCGATACTGGTCCAAATAATTATCTGGCAAGAGATATAATTACCAGCCCTACATTAGAACCTGGATTCTGGTATCACATAGCAGTCGTTTATACCAGTGGAAACGAAAAGGTTTATTTAAATGGGGAATTGATTAGAGACACTTCATACCCGCAAGGAAATGTGACGGTTGGTAATAATGTTTTTAACATGGGAAGAATAAGTCATTGTTGTATTGTAGATCCGTCTAGCCCTCAATATTATAAAGGAGCCATCGATGAAGTCAGAGTATGGAACGTAGCGCGCACACAACAGGAAATACAGAGCGGCATGTTGACTCAATTGTCCGGGAGTGAATCGGGTCTCGTATACTATTCAAAAATTGACGAAGGACAGGGTCAAACTATAGCCGATGCAACAGGCGGAGGCAATACAGGTAGATTGGGAACTCTTACTACAGTACAATCGATTGACCCGGCTTGGATAACCTATGATCCCTACAATAGGGATACTCAGGGTGATTATGTAGTGCCGGTCACCGAACATTCGTTATTATTTAAAAATCCGGACGGCAGTTATACGAGGGAACTAAAGGACGGAACCGAAGTTCACTTCAATGCACAGGGGCTTCAAACTTCGGTCGTCGACAGGAACGGGAACGCGACGAATTACGAATACGACGGGCAGGGGAAGTTGATAAGCATCACTGACCCCGTAGGGTTGGTAACAACCTTAGCTTATTCCGGGGACAAAATTGCGAGTGTCACTGATCCTGCGGGCAGGACGACCACGTTCGAGATGGACGGGTCTGGTAATCTCACAAAGATCACGGACCCTGACGGGACTTTCAGACTGTTTTCTTATGATTCGAACCATCGTTTGACATCTCAAACTTCTAAGAGGGGATTCGTTACAACCTATCAGTATAATTTTGCGGGTAGAAATATAGGAGCGACGAGGCCTGACGGCTCTACGGTATCAATGTCACCTCAATGGATGGTAGGGCTCATCGATCCTGCAACGGGCCTCGGGACACAGGGCAATCCGGCGCCACCGGTATTACCTGCTGAAATTATGGCAACTTCCACAGACGGCAACGGGAAAACAACCACGACCATATTCAATAATTTTGGTTATATATTGGACACGACAGATCCATTAGGTAGGAGGACTATTTTTACCAGAGGCGGTGCCAACAACGTTATAAAAATAACCGACCCGAAAGGGAATATTACCGATATGAATTATGATCCTCGGCACAATCTTCGCTGGAGCATCAATCAGGCTATAGGGGCCAGGACCGATTTTACTTATACGAATGATGGGTTTAATCAAATTCAGACGATCAAGGACCCGAGGAATAACACGACTACTTTCAACTATAATTCCAGCGGTGATCTCACTTCGATAGTGGATGCATTGGGGCATCAGACCACCATGACGTATAATGCCCTGGGGCTTCAGACATCCGTCACGGACGCACTTAACAATACTGTTTCTTTTGACTATGATCCTGCGACAATGAATCTCGTGGGCACTACGGATCAGCTCCTCCACGATACCATCTTTACACTCGATGCAGCGGGGAATATCACGTCAATGACGGATGCCGAGGGGAGGACTACTACATATTCTTATGATGCAATGAACAGATTGACACAGGTCGTCGATCCCGATTTGGCAGTGACGGTTTATGGTTATGACGACGCCGGTAATCTGGAAAGTGTTACAGACGCGAGATCGAAGACTACTACTTTCTCCTATGATCAGCGTGACAGGCTCAGCGGAAGGACGGACCCGCTCGGGCATTCGGAATCGTTCACGTACGACGGAAACGGGAATACTGTATCGACAACGAACAGAAACGGTCAGACAATCACATATGAATACGACGGGGCAAACGAGCTTATAAAGAAGACTCACCCTGGAGGTAATCTAACAACTTATACATACGACAACAACGGTAACATGCTTACTGCAAATGATCCGGACAGCAAGCTTACGATGACATATGACGGAGCCGACAGGATGTTAACGGTTTCAACGGCAGGTTCATCGAACCAGCCGAGTAAAACAATAACGAATACATATGACTTGAATGGTAATCGTACTAGCGCGGCACTTTCTACTCCCGCTGCGGGTAATTTTACATTTGTGTATGATGCTCTCAACAGGCTTACTTCGATGACTGAGCCGGGTACGAAGACATTTACTTTTAGTTATGACTCAATTGGGCGGAGAACGCAATTAGTATACGGAAACGGAGCAATAACGGACTACACTTATGATGCAAAGAACCAGCTTACGAATTTGATGAATACGTTCAATGCGAACGTGATATCAAGCTTTTCATATGGGTATGACGATGTCGGGAACCGGACGGTTATGAACACGGTAAGAAGTGGTATAACCGTCAATAGCCCTTTGGATTACATTTATGATGACCTTTACCGTTTAGTCGATGCGACAAATCCGATTAATTCAACTCCTGAAACATTTGTATACGATGCTGTAGGTAACAGGCTGCGTAAAACAGGGCAGTTCACCGATTCCATCTTCGACAACGCCAACGCACTTATTGAGGATGCGGATTATACTTATACGTATGACAATAACGGCAATATGATCGAGAAGGTAAATAAATCCACATTAGAGGTTGCACAATACACATATGATGCTGAGAACAGGCTCACTCAGGTAACAAAGCCAGGTATGACTGCGAGTTACAGGTATGATGCCTTAGGTAGGAGAATAGAGAAGAATGTTAACGGAACTGTTACGAGATTTATTTATGATGGAATAAATCTTCTTGAAGAATTTAACGGGAGCAACACTTACCAGGCACGAAATATACATGGACCCGGTGTGGATGAGATGCTGTTACAGGGAAGGACGATTCGTCATTATTACCATACCGATGGTTTGGGAAGTACGACGGAGCTTGTAAGTTCGGGAGGGAATATACAAAATTCGTATGTATACGACTCCTTTGGAAATATTGTTTCTCAAGCTGGCGTTGAGATAAATCCATTCACCTACACCGGCCGGGAATACGATGCGGAGAGCGGGCTGTATTACTACCGCGCGAGATATTACGATCCGACGATTGGGAGGTTTTTGAGTGAGGACCCGATTGGGTTTGCTGGTGGCATCAATAAGTATGTATATGTTGGGAATAACCCAATAACTCTCACAGATCCTTATGGTTTGAATCCAGCTATAGCTTGTGCGCTAAATCCAGCATGTTCAACCTTTGTTTTTGAAGTATGCAAAGCCGTTGTTGTCGGAGCAGCTATTGCAATTGGTATTATAGCTACTTCAGATATTTGTGACGATGACGATAGCGATGGTGATCCAGATTGTGGAAATGATGACGGATGTGACGAAGAGTGGGAAAGAGCTTTTGCTATATGTGAAAAAGAGGTCGCCAAACGTAGAAATCGAGGAATAACTGGCGGCTATACAAATATCTTTGATTGTGCAAGGGGATTAGTTAGCGAAAGATGTGGAGGTAATGCCGTAGTATACTAGTCGATTTGTTCACGGAATAAAATCATGGTCGACTTTGAGAAAGAACTGAGAAAGGCCCTCGAATATTCGGAAAAGAAGAGCTATCCCGAGGCTATCAGGATATTGACAATAATTATACAAGAGTATCCCAATAATATTGAAGGGTATCGTGAAAGGTCTTATGTATATGCTCTAATGAAAGACTGGGATAAAGCATTATTAGATATTAGCACTGTGATTAATTTAGATTCCAAAAACGCTTCTGGTTACTTTACCAGAGGGCGATGGTTTCTTAGTACTGACAACGCAAGCGACGCCGCCACTGATTTTTCTAAAGTATTAATGATTGAGCGTGAGAGTGGAAGTAGCTATTTCTCCGAAACAGCGTATTTCTTTCGTTCTTTAGCTTACTTAGATATGGAGCTGTATGAAAAGGCTCTAGAGGACCTTAGTAAAGTTCGGGACAATTTCACAGTGCATTTTAAAGGTTGCTTAAGGTCGAAAAGAGAAATAGAAGATAATGCTAAGAGCAAGATACGTTAAAGATCACAGAATTGATATGTAAATATAATTATATCTCATAGTTTCGGTGACTTCGTGATGTAATTCAATTAGTTATATGACTCATCCTTTCGATTATATAAGGTTATGGGACTCTTGGGAAGATTCGGAGATTGAGAAAATTATTTCTGACGAGACCATTTCAACACTGCAAGAAACAGTTCGTTTACTGGACGATGAAATGACAAAAGAAAAGACTATCGTCACTAGAGATAATTTTGTAGTATTGGTTCGCGAAATGCACAAGCTGTGCAAAAACGGTTCGAGGAGTTTAGGGAATGTGTTGATTAAGGCTTGGGAATACGAGGAAATCAAGGATTACAATAAGGCAATTGAGGTATGTGAAGATTTTTTGTCCTCATGCAAATCAAAATTTTATTGTGATATAGCCAGGGGTTACATAAGGAAATATTCTGAAAAATTATAGATGTACAATGTGAAAATCGGCATTACAGAAACATATTTTCATGATCAATTAAATAATTGTGGTTTCAGAGCAATTTTTAAGAGAAATAAAGCTTAAGCGGGACAAGATAGATTCTTACGAGAAGTATCCCTTCAGCCTTAAAATTATACAAAAACTAAAAGGTCTGAAGC